>NZ_CP065856.1:3103219-3454829 GCF_016065055.1 Halosimplex litoreum | reverse complement strand
GTCCTCGATCGGCTCCGGCGCGACGTTTTTCCCCGTCGAAAGGACGATGAGTTGCTTCAGCCGGTCCTTGTACCGGAGGTACCCCTCGGGCGTTATCTCGACGATGTCGCCCGTCCGGAAGTAGCCGTCCGCGGTGAACGTCGCGTCGGTCTCGGCGGGCATGTTCCAGTAGCCGTCGGTGACGTTCGGGCCGGTCACTTCGAGCTCGCCGACCGGCCCCTCGGCCTCGGGGAACTGGCCGTCGCCGACCGCCGACTCGTCGACGCGGGCGTCGACCTCGGTCACCGGCGGGCCCATCGTCCCGGGACGGATCGCCTCGGTCGGGTTGACCGAGAGGACTGGCGCCGTCTCCGTCAGGCCGTACCCCTCGACGATGGGGATCCCCATCCCGAGGAACATCTCCGCGAGTTCCTGGCTGAGGCTCCCGCCGCCGCTGACGAGGAACTCGATCTCCCCGCCCATCCGCTCTTTGACCGTCGAGTACACCAGCCGATCGGCGAGCGAGCGTTTGGCGCTGAGAACGGCGCCCGGACTGTCGGCTCGCGCGTAGTCGCGCGCGACGCCGACGGCCCACTCGAAGATCCGCTGTTTGGCCGCCGAGTCGCTGGCCTGCTCGCGCATATTGTCGAAGATACGTTCGTACACGCGAGGGACGCTCGCGCCCGTCGTCGGGCTGAGCAAGCCCAGGTCCTCGGGGAGCGTGTCCGGGCTCTCGGCGTACCCGACGGTGGCCCCGGAGGCGAACATGAGGAAGTGTCCGGCCAGTCGCTCGAAGACGTGTGCGAGCGGGAGAAAGGAGATGGTCCGCGAGCCCTCGTCGAGCACCGGTGTCTCGCCCTTGTCCGGGCGCGGCCCCATGCGCTTGCGACACTGGTTGACGTTCGCCCGGAAGTTTCGATGGGTGAGCTGGACGCCCTTCGGCTGGCCCGTGGTGCCCGAGGTGTAGATGATACTCGCCAGATCGTCGGGGTCGCGCTCGTCGATCCACCTCCGGTAGGCGTCCGGGTCGAACGTCTCGTCGCCACGCTCGTACAGCTCCGCCATCGTCAGAGCGTCCTCGCGGTCTGCCGCCGGACCGTCCGGCGCGGTCTCGTCCATCACGACCGAAAAGGAGAGATCGAGGTCCTCTTCGACCGCTTGCACTCGCTCCAGCAGCGAATCGTCGCCGACGACGACGCCCGTCGCCTCGGGGTCGTCGAGCAGGTACCGCACCTGTTTCGGCGAGGAATCGGTGTAGACGGTCGTCACCGCGGCGCCGGCCGCGAGCGCCGCGAAATCCGCCAGCGCCCACTCCATCCGCGTCGGCGCGAAGATGGCGATTCGGTCGCCCGCTTCGACCCCCAGGTCCCGGAACCCCGCGGCCAGTCGCCGGACGATCGACCGCATCTCCTCGTAGGAGACGTCGGCGTACTCCCCGTCGGGCGCCGCCGGGATCACCCCGGGTGCGAGCGACCGGTCGTAGACGCCGCCCTTGTAGCGCTGGGCCGGCGCCGACCCGTAGCGGTCGGCCGCTCCCTCGAACATCGCTGCGAGCGTGTCCTCCCCGACGACCGCGTCGGTGTAGGACTGCTCTGCGGCCCACCACTGGCCAGTGGGCTCCGGAGAATTCATACGTCCCGTAGGATCCCAGGTGTGATATATGTTATCGAACGTTCGGTCGGCTCTCGGTGGTTGAACGTGCGGAAAACGGAAACGGAGTTGTCAGAGGTCCGCGCGGTGGCTCACTCCACGTCGATGGCGGTCGCGCCGTCGCCGGAATCGGCCAGCGGGAAGCGGAGTTCGAGGACGCCGTTGCTGTAGGTGGCGGTGGCCTCGTCGGCGACCACGTCGTCGGCGATCCGCGCCCGCTCGGAGACGTGGCGGGTCCGGTAGTGTTCGTCGTCCTCGACCTCGTGGACGGCCTCGATCGAGAGGTAGCCGTCGTCGAACTGCACGTCGATCTCCTCGCGCTCGAACCCCGGGAGGTCACCGATCACGACGAACTCGTCGTCGATCCGCTCGAACTGGAGGTTCACGTCGCCGTAGTCGCCTGTGGGACGGACCATCTCGCCGTCGTCCGCCCCCCGTCGCTCGGCCTCGAACGCCGGTCGGGGCCCCCGCTCGTCCCAGGACCCGATCGGCGCGTTCCACGCCGCGTGCATGTTCCGTCGCATCTGTTCGAAGAGTCGGTCCATCTCGCTGAACGGGTCGTTCGGTGCCATCGTAATCACCACCCAGTTGGCTCCGTGAAATCATAACTATTCCGAGAAGTGTGCTAACAGCGGTCCGCTCGGAAGAGGACGGAGTCGCCGTGTGGGGCGGGCGTGACGAATGGATATCGCGGTCGGAGGGGTACGCAGACGGAAGAGATCGACCGTCGCGGAGCCGCCGCGGACGGCGATCGCTCGGCTTATCGCTCCCTCTCGCCCGGAGAGTCGAGCGATCGCGAAACCGGCGAGCAGCGCGCGTAGACGACTCGGGCGAACCGGGCGACACCGGCGTGCTTTTTCCGACCGGCGGTGAATTCGCAGACATGACCGAACACGACGGATGGTTCGCGGGGCTCGACCCCGGGGACACCGAGGCCGCGGCCGACCGGGTCCGCGGCGGGTCGGCGGACTCTTCAGCCGACTGGCCGGCCCTGGCCGTCGACGAGGGGTTCGCCGACGACGAGTCGGAGTACTACGAGCGCCTGCACGACGCGACGATGGCCGCCGCCAGCGCCGGCGTCCACGAACGCGAGCGCGCCGACGACAAACAGCTCATCCACGCGGTCCGCGCCATGGACGACTGCGAGCGTACCGCCAACGAACTCGCCGAGCGCGTCGCCGAGTGGGCGGGCACCCGCTTCGAGGACGCTGGAACCGGCGTCGAGTACGCCCGCGACCTCGCCGAACGCACCGAGGAACCCGCGGACCCGAGCGAGGCCCGCCTGGTCGCGCTCGCCGAGCGGACGGCCGCGCTGGCCGACGAGGCCGACGAACTCCGGGCCTACGTCGAGGAGACGACCCCCTCCGTCACGCCGAACCTCGCCGCGATGGCCGGGCCGGTGCTGGCGGCGCGGCTGGTCTCCCTGTCGGGCGGGCTCGACGCGCTGGCGAAACAGCCCTCCAGTACGGTGCAGGTCCTCGGTGCGGAAGACGCGCTGTTCGCGCACCTCCGCGGGTCGGCGCCGTCGCCGAAACACGGCGTCATCTTCACCCACGAGTACGTCCGCGGGACGCGCCCGGACAAGCGCGGGTCGGCGGCGCGAGCGCTGGCGGGCAAACTCACCATCGCAGCGCGCGTCGACCACTACAGCGGCGAGCGCAAGCCCGACCTCGACGCCGAACTCGACGAGCGCATCGCGACCGTCCGCGGGGTCGACGGGGACGGCGCCGGGAGCGGCGGCGAGAGCGACGACGGCGCCGCGACCGACGGAGGTGACGGCTCGTGAGCGATCTGCCCGCGGGTGTCGAGCGCCGCGCGTTCGAGGGGCGCGAGCGGCTGGCGACCCGCGGCGAGCCCCACTACGGCGAGCCGACCGACGGCGAGTACCGGGCCTGGAACCCCGACCGCTCGAAGCTGGGCGCGATGCTCGAACTCGGGATGGACACCGGCCTGGTCGGCGGCGAGACCGTCCTCTATCTCGGCGCGGCGTCGGGGACGACCGCCAGCCACGTCGCCGACTTCGCCGGCCCGACCTACGGCGTCGAGTTCGCCGCCCGGCCGGTCCGGGACCTGCTGGACGCCGCCGAGCCCCGTGGGAACCTCTTTCCCCTGCTGAAGGACGCGCGCAAGCCGGGGACCTACGCCCACGTCGTCGAGCCGGTCGACGCCATCGTCCAGGACGTAGCGACGCGGGGGCAGGCGAAAGTGGCGACTGCCAACGCCGAGTTCCTCCGCGAGGACGGCCGACTCCTGCTGGCGATCAAGGCCCGCAGCGAGGACGTGACCCGCGACCCCGCCGACGTGTTCGACGACGCGCTCGCCGAACTCGAATCGGCCTACGAGGTGCTCGAAACCCGGCGGTTGACCCCCCACCACGACGACCACCTCGGCGTGGTCGCGACACCGCGGTGAGTGGTCGCGGCCTCGCCGGGCATTCCTCGGCGTACCGGAGGTGTTATCCGTCGGCAAGGGGTCGATCGTAACAGACGGCACGGTCAGCGACACCTTTCAGCTCGCGTGGTTTCCACGTGGGCCACCGTCGACTGACCTACCCCGTCTCTCTAACACCCCAGAGCGGTCGCGCTGGCGGTGCCAGAGAGACGGGGCACGGCAGCGGGCGTGTTGCGAAGGGAAATTTTTAGCGCCGTCGCCCCGTCGTACGGAGCGATGGACCGGGGCTCGCGCGAGGCGTTCAGTCGGATGGGGACGATCGGCATCGAAGAGGAGTACTACGTCGTCGACGAGGACGGCCGGCCCACCTCGGGCACCGACGAACTCGTCTACGAGTCCGACCCACCCGAACTCCTGGAGGGACGTCTCGACCACGAGCTGTTCAAGTGCGTCATCGAGTCCCAGACGTCGATCATCGAGGACCCCGCCGACGCTCGGGCGGAGTTGCTCGCGGTCCGCGAGGCGCTGGTCGACCACGCCACCGCTCACGGCTTCGATATCGCCGCTGCCGGGCTCCACCCGCTGGCGAAGTGGCGCGAACTCGAACACGCCGAGAAATCGCGCTATCGAGCGCAACTCGACCGCATCCAGTATCCCCAGCACCGCAACACGACCGCTGGGCTACACGTCCACGTCGGCGTCGACGACGCCGACAAGGCGGTGTGGATCGCCAACGAACTGCGCTGGCACCTGCCCGTCATGTTGGCGCTGTCGGCCAACTCGCCGTACTGGAACGGCTTCGACACCGGCCTCCAGTCGGCCCGAGCGAAGATCTTCGAGGCGCTTCCCAACACCGGGATGCCGACCCGCTTCGACGACTACGACGCCTTCGACGAGTTCGAGCGGCGGATGCTGGCCACCGACAGTATCGACGACCGCGGCGAGCTCTGGTTCGACGTGCGCCCCCACTCCGGGCACGGCACCGTCGAAGTCCGCACCCCGGACGGCCAGGCCGACCCCGACAAGGTACTCGCGTTCGTCGAGTACACCCACGCGCTCGTCTCCGACCTGGCGGCCCGCTACGAGGACGGCGAGTCGACCACCGACGCTCGCCGGGAGCTGTACGACGAGCACAAGTGGCGCGCGATGCGCCACGGCCACGACGCCGCGCTGCTGGGTCGCGAGTTCGAGTCGACCGTCGACCTGGGCGAGATCGTCGACCGCGAAGCCGAGCGCCTGGGCGTCTCGGGCATCCGCGAGGTTTACGAGGCCGAGAGCGGGGCCGAACGCCAGCGTCGGCTGCGCGGGCAAGAGGGCGCCGACGCGCTCTGTGACTCGTTGCGCTTGCAGTACGAGTGAGCGCGGCGAGAGCAGAGCGCTGTCCGGCGATTTCGCGCGAGTGAGAACGTCGGCAAGATTTTTACCCGGCTGGGGCTTTCGTCCTCGTAGAGGCGACGTATGTCTACAGACGATCCTGCCGACGACAGCGAGGGGACCGACGAGCCCGACGCGGACGCCCAGGAGGGAGGCAACGTCCGCGAACGGCTGGAAGAGGAGGCCGACAGGGCGGTGACGGGCTTCGACGAGGGGATCGTGGACATGCTCTCGTGGGTGCTCGAGACCGAGACCCGCGCCCGCATCTACGTCTATCTCCGACAGAACGCCGACAGCACGAGCGACGAGATCGCGGAGGGGACGGGACTGTATCCCAGTACGGTCCGCGAAGCGCTCGCGGAGCTCCACGACGAGGGGAAGGTGACCAGGGGGAAACGCGAGAACGACGGCGCGGGCAACAACCCCTACGAGTACGCGGCGATGGCGCCGAGCGAACTCGTCGGCAACGTCGTCGACGACGTACAGGAAGAGCTCAACACGGTGTTCAACCTCGACGAGATCCTCGGGAGCGACGACGAGCATCCGACCGTCGACTCCGAGCCCGTCACCATCACCGTCGAGGACGACCCCGAGACCGACGAGGGGAGCGACGCCGACGGTGACGGCGCAGCCGGCGACGGTGACGCAGTCGACGACGGCGCAACCGACGAGTGGGGAACCGCGGACGGTGTGGACGACGCGGACGACCCGCCACGCGACGACACTGGCCACCCGGACGAGTAGATCGGCGACACTGGCGACCCGGACGACGAACGAGACCGAGAGAACCGTTCTATCGCGCCGTGGCGGCGGGCACCGAAAGCCGAAGGCACTTTACCGGCCTGGCCCGACTGAGCCAGTATGAACGTCGCGCTGGGTGGTACCTTCGACCCGGTCCACGACGGGCACCGCGCGCTGTTCAGGCGCGCCTTCGAACTGGGCGACGCGACGGTCGGTCTGACGAGCGACGGCCTGGCCCCGAAGACCCGACGCGAGGACCGCTACGTCCGCCCGTACGACCAGCGCCACCGCGACCTCGACGCCGAGCTCGCCGCGCTCGCCGACGAATACGACCGCGACTACGAGATCCGGCGGATCGACGACCCGACCGGGTTCGCTCCCGAACCGCAGTTCGACGCCATCGTCGTCTCCCCCGAGACCGAGACCGGCGGCAAGCGCATCAACGAGATCCGCCGCGACGACGGCGTCGAGCCGCTCGACATCGAGGTCGTCGACCACGTCTACGCCGAGGACGGCGAGATCATCTCCAGCACTCGCATCGTCCGCGGCGAGATCGACGAACACGGCGCACTCACCCCCGATCGCGCCGGCCGCGGCGCCCCCGGGGAAACCGACGCCGAGACCGCCAGCGGCGCCACCGACACGTCGGCCGACGGCGGCCCCGAAGCCGGAGCCGACGACGCCTGACTCCCGTTCGGACTCCGGCTGGCCGCTCCGAGGACGACTACCAGCTCGGCGCGTCCAGTCCCTGACTCTCGAGCATCGCCTCGTAGCGCTTCGAGATCGTGAGCCGGGAGACGTCGGCGACCTCGGCGACGCGCTGCTGGCTGCGACCGTCGCCTTCGACGAGCCCGGCGACGTAGACGCTCGTCGCGAGGACCGCCCGCTTCGAGCGGTCGGTCTCGGGGACGTTCGAGAGGAACAGGTCGGCCGCCCGCGACCGAGCGGCCTCGTCCATGTCGAGGCGCTCGGCGGTCGCTTCGACCTCGTCGAGCCACTCTGAGTTCTCGACCTGATCGCGGGCGCTGTACATCACCGCTCCCTACGGATCCGAGGGACATAAATCCACGACGAACGCATGGCGGTCGATTCCCGGGTCGCGTCGAGCACGTCCGGTCGGGTCAGTCGAAGGCGGCGGCGAGAACGGCGTCGTAGGCGTGGTCGTAGGCGTCGGCGACGGCAGCGGGGTCGCCCCGCTCGGCTTTCGAGAGCGGCGGCAGCCGGGCGTCGGTCGTCGGTTCGATCAGGCCGGTCACGTCGCCGACCCGCTCTTCCAGTTGCCCGGCGTCGGGGCCGCCGCTGGCGATGGCACAGCCCTTCGCGTAGCGGTCGCCGTCGTACACGCGGACCCGACCGGGTTCGACCACGGCGACGGCGTCGGGGTCGATCTCGCGGAACGGTCGGGCCACGTCGGCGTAGGACTCGACGACCGCGCGGTCGGCCGACTCGATCTTCTCGCGCAGCGCGCGCTGCTCTGCGAGGTGCCGATCGGTCATCACCTCGTTGAACCCCGCGACGGTCGAGACCCGCGGCGCGTCGGCGAGCGCGAGCGCCTCGCGGACCGACTCGGGGAGGTCGACGGTCCCGTTGACGACGAACGACTCGCCGACGCGGTCGACGAGGAACTCCCGGTCGTCCTTGCCGAGCAGTCCGCTCCCGCCGCCCGGGCTGGGTCGCCAGAGCCGGTGGACGGCGTTGATATCCTCGGGTCGCACGTCGGCGGCGCTGGCCGCGGCGAGCGTGCGTGCGTCCTTGCCGTAGAGGCGGCCGTTAGCGGTCGCTTCCAGATAGTCGTCGTGGTCGAACCAGTAGTCGTTACCGGCGCGGGGCTTGTACCCGACCGCCCCCGTCCGCTCGACCAGCCCCGTCGAGAAGGTGGTCTTCCCGGCGTCGACCCGGGCGCCGCCGGCGACGAGCAGTCTCATCGGTCGCGCTCCCGTTCCGGTCGCTCCCCCGGTTCCCGGTCCCGTTCGCGCATCATTGCTCGGCGGTGTCCTCGGCGTCGACACCGGGCGCCAGCCCGTAGTACCCCGGCTCGTCGTCGGCCTCCGGTTCGGCGAAGACGAACTGCTCGCTGTGGCCCATCATCCATGGAATGGCCCAGTCCAGCAGGACGTTCTCCGTCTCGATGTCCAGCTCGGCCTCCGCGTCGAGCCCCTGCAGCAGGCGACCGATCTCGTAGATGGTGTACAGTTCGTCGCTGTCGAGTATTTCCGCCGGTTCGTGGAACTTTAGGGGCCGCAGGTCGTCGAAGTCGTCTTTCGGTCGTGGCATGGACTCGGGTACAGCCGGTCGACGCCTAAAGCCCTCGAAACGCGAGCGGTGGCCCCGGTAGAGTACCGACGAACTGCGGAGACCAGCGGCTGGCCGGTCGGGCACAAAAAATGACCGTGGTGAACTGACTCGTCGTTACTCGAAGTGGCCGACGGCGGTCTCGTACTGGTCGGCGACCTCGTCCCAGTCGACGACCTCGAAGAAGTTGTCGATGAAGTCGCCGCGGTCCGGACCGTAGTCGTAGTAGTACGAGTGCTCCCAGACGTCCAGGGCCAACACGGGGTGTGCGCCCCACAGAGCGCCCTGGTCGTGCTTGTCGACGGCCACGTTGCGCAGCTGCTTGGCGACCGGGTCGTACACGAGCAGCGCCCAGCCACCGGCGGCGCCGGCAGCGGCCTCGAACTCGCCCTTCCAGCCTTCGTAGGAACCGAAGTCCTCCTCGATGCGGTCGGCCAGGTCACCGTCGGGCTCGCCGCCGCCGTTCGGGTCCATGTTCTCCCAGAACAGCGTGTGCAGATAGTGGCCACAGCCGTTGTGGGTGACGTTGCCGATCGCGCCGGCCGACGAGCCGAACTCGCCCGCTTCGCGGTTCTCGGCGAGTGTCTCCTCGGCGGATTCGAGACCGTTGACGTACCCCTGATGGTGGGTGTCGTGATGCCACGTCAGCACCTGCTCGCTGATATGCGGCTCGAGCGCGTCGTAGTCGTACGGGAGCGGCGGAAGCTCGGGATCGGAATGTTCTGGCATAGAGATCTCCTCCGTTCGTATGGTCGGCTGGATTCCTGTTAAACTTTGAGGAAGGGGAGAACGGAGCAGCGCTGGAGCCGGCCGATTCGAGCGATTCGACCGCAGCGTTCGAACCGGCCGATCGTCCGTCCCGATAGGTCTGGTCGCGGTGGTGTTTTATCAGTTGGCGACGAATCGTCGACCGACGACCGGGGTGTCGGAGCCTCCTAACCCATGAGAGCCATCGTGCAAACCGGACCGGAATCAGTCGACGTATCGGAGCGCGAACCGCCCGCCATCGGTCCCGAGGAGGCCCGCGTCGCGGTCCACGCGACTGGCGTCTGCGGGAGCGACGCCCACGCCTACCGCTATCACGGCGGCTACGAGTGGGTCCAACTGCCGCGCGTGATGGGCCACGAGTACGCCGGCGTCGTCGAGTCGGTCGGCGAGTCGGTCACCGAGGTCGAACCGGGCGACCGCGTCGTCGAGGACCCGACGCGGCGCTGTGGACAGTGTTTCCAGTGTCGCAACGGCCAGGAGAACGTCTGCGCGGCCTTTTCCGTGAAAGGGATGCACCGCGACGGCTCCTACGCCGACCGCACCGTCGCGCACCCCGAAAATCTGCACGTCGTCCCCGACGGAGTCCCTCTCGAACACGCGGCGATCACCGAACCACTGAGCGTCGCCGCCCGAGCCGTCTACGAACAGTCGGTCCTGACGCCCGGCGACACCGCCCTCGTCGAGGGGCCGGGTCCCATCGGCGTGCTCGTCGCCACGGTCGCCGACGCGCTCGGGGCCGACGTGACCGTCTCGGGCCTCGGCGCCGACACGGCGTACCGGCTCCCGCTGGTCGAACGACTCGGCATCGACGCGGTGAATCTCGACGAGACGGACCTCGGCACGGTCACCGCCGAGGCGACCGACGGCGTTGGATTCGACGTCGTCTTCGACACCACCGGCCACCGGAGCGGGATCGAGACGGCCGTCGAACGGGTGCGCAAGGGCGGCCAGATCGTCGTCGTCGGACTCCCCGGCGAAGCCAGCGAGGTCGCTCTCTCGGATCTCGTCAGGAGCGAGGTGCAGGTCGAGACCTCCTACGGGTCGGTGTGGCGCGACTTCGAGCGGGCGCTCTCGCTCCTCGACGCGGGGACCGTCGCCGCCGCCGAGATCGTCGACACGTCGTTCTCGCCAGCGGACCCCGAGACAGCCTTCGAGACGTTCCTCGACTCGGAGACCTGCAAGCCGGTGTTCACCTTCGCCGCGGAGTGAGGGTCGCCGGGGCCGTCGAGCGGCGGTCGACCGGCGGTCACTCGCCGAACGGGTCGGCGAGCGGAAGCGACCGTTCCCGGTCGATCTCGAGGAGTCGGTTGTACTTCGCGAGTCGTTCGGAGCGGGCCAGCGAGCCGATCTTGATCTGGCCGGCGCCGAGACCGACGGCGAGGTCGGCGATCGTCGCGTCACAGGTCTCGCCCGACCGCGCCGAGACGACTGGAGCGAGACCCGCCCGCTCCGCCTCGCGGACCACCTCGACGGCGCGGGTCAGCGTCCCGGCCTGGTTGGGTTTTACCAGTACCGCCGAGGCCGCGCCGCGCTCGAACGCCCGGTCGAGCCGGTCCGCGTTCGTGACGAGCAGGTCGTCACCGAGCAGTTGCACGCCCGCGGGGAGCCTGTCGGCGAGCCCGACCCAGCCGTCCCAGTCGTCCTCTGCGAGCGGGTCCTCGACCGAGACGACGGGGTACGCGTCCACCCACTCGGCGACGAGGTCGGCCATCCCCGCGCGGTCGAGCGTCCGTCCCTCACTTTCGATCTCGTACGTCTCCGCGTTCGCGTCGTAGAAGTGACTCGCCGCCACGTCGACGGCGATCGCGGCGTCGCGGCCGGGTTCGTAGCCGGCGGACTCGATCCCCCTCACGAGGCGTTCGAACGCGTCTCGAACCCTCGCGAGCGGCGGGGCGAAGCCGCCCTCGTCGGCCACGAGCGGCCGGTGGCCGTCTGCGACGATCCCGTCGCGGACCGCTCGCCGGACGTCCCAGGCGGCCTCCAGCGCCTCGCCGTACGTCTCCGCGCCCGTCGGGACGACGAGGAAGTCCTGCACCTCGATACCGCCCTCGGCGTGGAGGCCGCCGCTGATCACGTTCACCATCGGGAGTGGGAGCGACTGCGCGGTGTCGTGAGTCGCGGCCAGGTGGTCGTGGAGCGGTCGATCCGTCGCCGCGCTCGCGGCGCGAGCGACCGCACCGGACACCGCGAGGACGGCGTTGGCGCCCAGTCGTTCGAGCGACGCCGTGCCGTCGTGGTCGACCATCGCCGCGTCTAGCTCGGACTGGTCGGTCGCGTCGCGACCCGTGACCAGCGGTGCGAGGTCGTCGTTCACGGCCGCGACGGCGTCACGGACGCCCAATCCGCGGTAGCGGTCGCCGCCGTCGCGGCGCTCGACCGCCTCGTGGCGTCCGGTACTCGCGCCCGCCGGGACGGTGAACCGGCCGGTCACGTCGCCCGCCTCGACCGCGGCCCGGACCGTCGGGTCGCCCCGGGAATCGAGCACCTCCCACGCCCGCACGTCGGTTATCTCCGTCATCGATGCCAGTCCCTCTCGGTCTCCGTCCGTGTTCGTTTCGTCATACTGTCTCCAGTTCCGCGCGTCGTATCGAGGCGAACTCGTCGAACGTCTCGACGTCACCGGTCAGCGACCGCCGGCCGAGCGTCCGGATCAGTTCCGCCGTCGACTCGCGCTCGACGTACTCGACGGGTGACTTCCCGTCGACCCGCGCGACGAGCAAGAGTCCGAGTTCGGTCAGGAAGTGGCGTTCGCGTTCGGCCGGGAGTCCGACGGCGTCGCGGTACGCCGCCAGCAGCGACTCGGCCGCGGCGACGTACTGCTCGCCGTGCTCGGCCCGGTACACCGACTTGATGCACAGGTGCGAGCAGACGAACGCGAGGTCGAAGATCGGGTCGCCCCAGTGGGCCACCTCGAAGTCGAGCACCCACAGCCGAGTGTCCCCGGTCGACTCGTCGACGAGGACGTTCTTCGGGCTGTAGTCGCCGTGGACGAGCGTCGAGCGCGTCGTGCGGATCCGCTCGACCTCGCGCTCGATGCGGTCGGCGAGGTCGGGGTGGCGCTCCGCGACGGTGCGGTGGTACGGGTCGAGCCTGAGCTGTTCGAAGGGCTCGTATCGGTCGAACGCGGCTTCGACCTCGGGGTCACCGCCGGCGGTCTCGTGGACGGCCGCGAGAAACGCACCGAGTCGCGTGGCGATCTCGGGGTCGACCTCGCCGGCGAGGAGGTCGGCCTTCCACGTCTCGGCCGAAGGGGGTGCGGCGTCGAGGACGATCACGTGTTCCGCGGAGTCCTCGAAACGGACGCCCGGCACGTGGATTCCGCGGTCGTCGACGGCCGTTGCGACGTCACCGTAGACGCGCGCCGCGGCCGCCTCGTTGTGGACGCGGGCCACGTCCGCAGGCCACTGCTCCGCGACGTCGAGGTCCGGGAACGGCTGTTTCGCGACGACCGCGTCGTCCGCCCACGAGACCCGGATGACGGCGTTCGAGACGCCGCCGCCGAGTGGTTCGACCGCCGCGCTCGCGTCCGCAGGGATCACGCCAGACTCCCGGAGGTACGCCACGGCGTTGTCCGCATCGAGTCGCATCGCCCCACCGTACGAGCGGCGACGTGATTACTGTCGGGGTCGGTCACCGCGCATCTCTCGCCGGACTCGTCCCGATCTTTCGTCGAGTTCGCGGGGCTCACTCCCCCCGTGCCCGCTCGAACATGTCGATGGCCTGTTCGCGGCGCTGGCTGTGGTCGACGATCGGTGCGGGGTACTCCGGCGCGAGCATCTCGCGGCGACCCTGGTCCAGTTCGTGCCACTCGTGGATCGCGTCGGCCGGCACGTCGCCCAGTTCGGGGACGTACGTGCGGATGTACTCGGCGTCGGGGTCGTAGCGTTCGCCCTGTGTCATCGGATTGAACACGCGGAAGTAGGGCTGGGCGTCCGTGCCGGTCGAGGCGGCCCACTGCCAGCCGCCGTTGTCGTTTCCGGTGTCGTGGTCGACGAGCTTCTCGCGGAACCAGTCGTAGCCCTCCCGCCAGTCGAGCAGGAGATCCTTGGTCAGAAAGGAGGCGACAATCATGCGCACGCGGTTGTGCATGTACGCCTCACGGCGCAGCTGGCGCATCCCCGCGTCGACGATCGGATAGCCCGTCTCGCCGTCTTTCCAGGCCTGTAGCGCCTCGGGGTCGTGGTTCCACTCGATGCCGTGCTCGTAGGACTTGAAGTTCTCCGTGACGACGCTCGGCTCGTTCCAGAGGACGTGGTGGTAGAACTCCCGCCAGGCGAGCTGGGACTCGAACTCCTCGGCGGAGTCGTAGTCGGCGCCCGCCGCGGCCGACTTGGCCTCGCGGACCGCCTCGTGGACCTCTCTGATGCCGATGGTACCGAACTTCAGGTGCGCCGAGAGCCGCGAGGTACACTCGTCGGCTGGGTAGTCCCGGCGGTCGTCGTAGTCGTACACGTCCCCCTCGCAGAAGGCGTCGAGGAGGTCGCGCGCCGCGTCGGTGCTCGCCGGCGGTACGTCCGCCTCCGGTTCGTCGAAGCCGAGGTCGTCGAGCGTCGGCAGGGGCGTGTCGTCGCCGTCGTCGACCTCGGCCAGATCGGAATCGTCGGGCACCGGGGCAGGCGACTCTTTCTCCCGGTCGCGCCACTTCTTCCAGAAGTAGGTGAACACGGAGTACACCTCCCCCTGGTTGGTGCGGATCGAGCCGGGCTCGTGGAGCAGCGCGTCCTCGAAAGCCCGGTGGGTCACACCGGCGTCGTCGAGGGCCGCCGCGACGGCGTCGTCGCGCTCGCGACCCAACCCGGAGACCTCGGCGCCCCAGGTGACGGCGTCGGCGTCGAACTCGTCGGCGACGGCGGGGACGACCTCACGAGGGTCGCCACGGCGAACGAGGAGGTCGCTCCCGCGGTCGCGGTACCACTCGCGTAGCGAGTCGAGCGCGTCGAGCATGAACGCGACGCGGGGCGGTCCGGCGTGGGCGAGCACGTCGCGGTCGAAGACGAACAGCGGGACGACCGGGCCGTCGGCGGGCACGTCTTCGAGCAGCCCGGCCGCGCCGGCGAGGCCGCGGTTGTCCGCCGCCCGCAGGTCGCGACGGTGCCAGTGAACTCTCATACGGTCACGACTCCGGACTCGTCCCTCAAAATACCCCCAAACGAGTGTGGGGCCGACGACCGACGGACCGACCGGCGTCGGTCGGGCGCGGTGAGCAAGCGGTCGGGCGCGCGCCATCGCCACGCACGCTTAACGGGGCGGCGGCCCACGGTGGGGCCATGGAACACGTCACGCTCGACGTTGCCGAGGGCGTCGCGACGGTCACGCTCGACCGTCCCGAGATGCGCAACGCGCTGACCAGCGGCGTCGCCACCGACCTCATCGACGCGATCGAGGCGGTCCCAGACGAGGCCCGCTGCGTCGTCCTCGCGGGCAACGGCCCTACATTCTGCGCCGGCGGCGACATCGACGCGATGGTCGAGGGGCTGGAGGGCGAGCGAAGCGAGCCCTCAGAACGGTCGAGCGGGGAGCAGCGCGACCCGCGAGACGGTGCGGTGCCGGCCCACGAGCGCGTCGAGCGCATCGTCGAGGAGACCGCCGGCGCGGTGCGGGCGGTCGCGACCTGCAACCTGCCCACCGTCGCGAAGATCCACGGCCCCGCCTACGGCGCCGGCGGCGCGCTCGCGGTCGCCTGCGACCTCCTGCTGGCCAGCGAGTCGGCGTCGATCAGCTTCGGCTTCCGCCAGGTCGGCCTCAACGTCGATTCGGGCGCCTCGCACCTGCTCCCGCGGATCGTCGGCGAGAACGTCGCGAAGGAGCTGCTGTACACCGGCGAACTCATCGACGCCGACCGCGCGGAGGAGGTGGGCCTGTTCAACCACGTCTACGCCGACGAGGCGTTCGAGGGGCGCGTCGCGGGGATGGTCGACCGGATCGCCTCGGGACCGACGGTCGCGCTGAAACAGTCGAAGCGGCTCGTCGAGCAGGGACCGACGAGTTCGTTCGACGAAGCGGTCCGGAACGAGGCCGCCGCCCAGATCGTCTCCGCGTCGACCGACGACCACGAGGAGGGCGTCCGCGCGTTCGTCGCGAGCCGCGAGCCCGAGTTCGAAGGGGAGTGACGCGAAGGCGGCTGGCGGTGGGTCGGTGCGTCGGAGGAGGGTCAGTCGTCGGCGGGACAGCCCGGCCCGCTGCCGTCGATCCGGCAGTCGCTCACAGAGTGGGGGTCGGCTGAGGCGGTCCCGCCGTCGGTCGCGTAGGCGTCGTCGAGCGAGCGCAGGCTCTCGGAGGCGAGCAGGCGCCCCGGAAGCGTCTCCCGGAGGCCGGGCTGGGCGAACGACTCGCTTCCGATGACGGCGAAGCCGGCGAAGACGACGAGGAAGCCGGCGACGGCGAGTCCCGAGATGGTCTCGCCCAGCAGCGCCCACCCGCCGAGCGTCGCGACGACCGGGACGACGTAGAACGCGAGGTTGGCCCGGATCGCCCCGACGGAGTCGATGAGTCCGAAGTACGCGATGTAGGCGAGCGCACCGGCGAACAGGGCGACGTACCCCAGCGCGAGCAGGGCCCGGGGCGTCCAGGAGACCGCGGCGACCGACTCGCCGGCGGCGACGCTCAGGGCGTGGGTGACCAGTGCGGCCAGCGGGAGGCCCCAGGCGGTCCGGACGGTGCTGTCGAGGTCGGCGTCGGCTCGCCGGATCAGCACCGAGCCGAGCGCGCCGCAGGTCGCGCTGACGAGCATGACCGCCTCGCCGAACAGACCGCCCGAGAGCAGCGTCGCGGGATCGGGGTTGGCGACGAGGCCGACGCCGAGCAGGCCCAGCGCCATGCCGACGGCCCCGCGCGCCGAGAGACGCTCGTCGGCGAGCAGGAACGCGGCGAAGACGGGCGTCAGGATGGGGTTGAGGCTGGCGATGATGGCGCCCACGCCGCTGGTGACGTACTGCTGGCCGACGAACAGCAGGGCGTTCGTCAGGCCGATAGCGAACAGCCCCGTCGCGACGATCCCGCCGAGGTCGCCCCGGGTCCGGGGGACGAGCGCTTCGCGTGAGCGGGTCAGAACGACGAAGGCCGCCAGCGCCAGGGCCGCCACGTCGAACCGGAGCGCGACGAACAGCAGCGGTGGGAAGCTGTCCAGCCCCGCCTTCGCCGCGACGAACGTCCCGCCGAACAGCACGCTGGTCGCGAGAAAGGCCACGACGGTGCGGCGGTCGATCACCACGCCACCTCCGAGGGGCCCCGACCGGTCGCACCCGAACGTGACGACCGGGTAGCACACGCCGACCGAACCGACTGTGAGTAGAGTGAGCGAGAGGACATCGTAACAAATCGTACGATAGGGGGCCTTATAGTCCCGTTTAGAAATTTTTGAGCGGCGGGGAAACGCCGCATCGATCGTCGTGCTTGCACGGGCTGAAAGCCTGTCACGCCGTGAAATCGGCCGGCGAGTCGAGCGACGAGGGGCGGCTCGGTCGGCCCGAAAACTGTTTACCCCGAGGTGTGCCACTCCCGGTATGGATGCGGCGCTCGAAGACGTGGAGTTCCTCGCGCTCTCGGCCAACCGCGTGGCGGTGTTACAGTCGCTGGCGGCCGGCTCGCGGAGCAGGTCGGACCTGGCCGAGGAGACCGGCGCCTCGCAGGCGACGCTCGGGCGGATCCTGGCCGACTTCGAGGACCGGTCGTGGGTCCAGCGGAGCGAGGGCGGCTACGAATCGACGGCGACGGGGCGACTCGTGGCCGACGCGTTCTCGGACCTGCTGGAAGCGCTCGATCTCGAACGCGATCTGCGCGACATCGTCGCGTACCTCCCCACCGACGAGCTGGAGTTCGACCTCGCCCGCCTGACCGACGCGACGATCACCGTCCCGACGGGGACTCGCCCGAACGCGCCGGTCCAGCGACTGCTCGACCTGGAGCGCGACGCCGCGGAGGTCCGGGCCTTCTCCCACGCGTTCAACGAACAGACGCTCTCGCTGATGGCCGACCGGGCGACCGACGAGACGGTTCGATTCCGCGGCGTCTTCTCGCCCGGTGCGGTCGAGGCGCTCGCGAGCGACGCGACGCTTCGAGAGCATCTGCTCGCGCTCGTCGACGCGGAAGCCGCGACCGTCAGCGTCCGCTCGGCGGGCGTCCCGGTCGCCGGGACCGTCGCGGACGACCGCGTCCACCTGCTGGTCCGCGACGACAGCGGCGTCCTCCGCGCGTCCATCGACACCGACGACCCCGTCGTCCGCGAGTGGGCCGACAGCGCCTTCGAGCGCTACTGGACGGAGGCGTCCCCGCTCGACCGCGCCGACGTGGTCGCACCGGACTGACGCCGTCGGACGGTGGCCACCCCGATCGGTTCGCTCACAGTCGCCCGGTACCGCGTTCGCCAGGCTTTTGATTTAGACGGGTCTAATTTGGGGATATGATGCGTCACGTGCAGCCCGTCCGGCGGATCACCGCCGTGTGGTCACCCGGTCGGAAGGGGGTGAGTCAGTCGTGGACGGGTTTCTGACGGTGATGTTCGCGGCGATGGTGGCGCAGCTGATCGTCCTGCCAGGGGAGAAGGTCCAGTTCATCATCGCGGGGTTGTCGACGCGGTTCCGGCCGCTGACGGTCGTCGGCGCGGCTGGGCTGGCGTTCGCCGGGTGGACGGCGCTGGAGATCTGGTTCGGCCAGGCGCTGAAGGGCGCGCTCCCGCCGGTGTACCTCGACGCTATCTCCGGGGGACTGTTCCTGCTGTTCGGGGTCCTGCTGGTCCGGTCGATCCCCGAGGGAGGTCGCGCCCGCCCCGACGCCGAGCCGTCCGCCGAGGCCGTCGCGGCAGAGACCGACGGCGGGTACGCGGGCGTCGGGGGGAGCGGGGACCTCGACGTGTCGGTGCTGGGCCGGGACGTGCCCGACCGCTTCGGGAGCTTCCTGCCGATATTCGTGCTGATGGCGGTCGGCGAGTTCGGCGACAAGACCCAGATCGTCACGATCAGCCTCGCCGTCCAGTACGGTGCCCACCCCGGCATCTGGGTGGGGGAGATGCTCGTCATCGTCCCGATCAGCCTCGCCAACGCGTACTTCTTCAGCACGTTCGCCCATCGGTTCGACGCGGCGAAGGCCCACCTGTTCGGCGCGAGCGTGTTCTTCTTCTTCGGTCTCGACACGTTCCTCGCCATCGTCACGGACGTTTCTATCTGGGAGACGGTCGTCGCCGCCGTCTCGAACGCGCTCCAGTCGGTCGTCGGCGCCTTCGTGGCTGCCGCGCCCGCGTTCACAGCGACGGTCTGACGCCGTTTTCGCGGTCTGGCCCGTCAGCGATCGCCACCCACAAGCGGGTCCGACCGATACCGACTGTCGATGAGTGACGCCGACGCCGGTCCAGACGCGGACGCGTTCCTGCCCGACGACGCCGACGCCGTCCGCGACGCGCTGGTGACGTGGTACGAGGCCGACCACCGCGACTTCCCCTGGCGGCGCACCGACGACCCCTACGAGATCCTCGTCTCCGAGGTGATGAGCCAGCAGACCCAGCTCTCGCGGGTGGTCGCCGCTTGGGAGGCCTTCCTGGATCGGTGGCCGACGACCGCGGATCTCGCGGCCGCCGACCGCGCCGACGTGGTGGGGTTTTGGAGCGACCACAGCCTCGGCTACAACAACCGCGCGAAGTACCTCCACGAGGCCGCGGGCCAGGTCGAGGGTAACTACGGCGGCGAGTTCCCCGAGGAACCGGACGAACTCTCCGATCTGATGGGCGTCGGGCCCTATACCGCCAACGCCGTCGCGAGCTTCGCCTTTAATAACGGGAACGCCGTGGTCGACACGAACGTCAAACGGGTGCTCTACCGCGCGTTCGACGTGCCGGACGACGACGACACCTTCGAGCGAGTCGCTTCGGAACTGATGCCAGAGGGCGAATCACGGGTGTGGAACAACGCGATCATGGAACTGGGCGGGGTAGCCTGCGAGAAGACGCCCACCTGCGACGAGGCGAGTTGCCCGTGGCGCGAGTGGTGTCACGCCTACGCGACGGGTGATTTCACGGCGCCGGACGTGCCGACCCAACCCGACTTCGAGGGGAGTCGCCGGCAGATGCGCGGGCGAGTCGTGAACGTCCTCGGCCGGTCAGACGAGCTCGCGCTGGACGAACTCGGCCCGAAGATCCGTGTCGACTACGCGCCCGACGGCGAGTACGGCCGCGAGTGGCTCGCCGGCCTCCTCTCGGATCTCGACGACGACGGTCTGGTCGCGTTCGACCACGAGGCCGGCGTCGCCAGCCTGGCACGGTGAGCGGCGCGCGGCGAGCCGAACTGGCGAGACTTTTTTTCCGGTCCCGTCGGAGTACCGGTATGCCAGACCGACCCCACGTCGTCGCTCTCTGCGGCAGTCTCCGCGAGGAGAGCTACACGCGCAAGGCACTGCGAATCGCGCTCGACGAGGCCGAGAACCGGGGTGCCAGCGTCGACCTGTTGGACCTTCGGGAGCTGGACCTGCCCCTGTTCGACGGCGACGACCGCGACGCCGGTGACGCCGCGGAACTGCGCGAGCGAGTGAGACGGGCGGACTCGGTCGTCCTCGGGACGCCCGTCTATCACGGGTCGTACTCGTCGGTGCTCAAGACCGCGCTGGACTACTGCGGGTTCGACGAGTTCGAACACGCCACCGTCGGCTTGCTCTGTGTCGCCGGCGGATCCTTCCCGATCACCTCGCTGGACCACCTGCGGTCGGTCTGCCGGGCTCTCAACGCCTGGGTCGTCCCGCACCAGGTCGCGCTCCCGACGGTTCGGTCGAAGTTCGACGGCGAGCGGCTGCGCGAGGAGCGCGACGCCGAACGCGTGCGGACGCTGGGCCGGCGCGTCGTCGAGTACGCGAACATCGAGCCCGACCCGGCCTGCCCGGAAAGTCTAGAGAACGTCGGTGCGACCCACTGACGCCGACGGGGTGGAACGGAACAGCGCGGGTCGGCGCGGGACTGAGCGACGCTATCAGTTCCGGCAACCAGGCCGATACATGTAAACGAGCGGGGGACACAGTGGTGGACAATGAGCGACGGGGTGCGGGTACTGTGGGTCGGCGAGCGGTCGGCGACCGAGGGGGAAACGGGGCCGGACGGGACCGGCGGCCCCGAACGGCTGGAGCGGGCCGGCTACGCGGTCGTCCGGTCGTCGCCCGAGTCGGCCGCAGCCGCGGTCGCAGCCGAGCGACCCCGGTGTGCAGTCTGCGACACCGACGCGCGCTCGGCGATCGAAGCGGTCGAGACGGTCGAAGCGGTCGAGGAGAGCGAGCACGCTCCGCCGGTCGTCGTGTTCGCACGCGCCGGCGACGAGTCGCTCGCCCATCGGACGGTCGCCGCCGGCGCCGACGAGTACGTGCCCGCGTCGTCGGACCGTGCGCTCGTAAGCGCCGTCGACCGCGCGATCGAACGCGATGGTGCCAACGAGCGCGACCGGGGGGCGAAGCGGCGACTCGACGCGCTGTTCGCCGACACGCCGGACCCGGTCATCGAGTACGCGTTCGTCGAGGGCGAACCCGTCGTCGAATCGGCCAACCGGGCGTTCGTCGAGACGTTCGGCTACGAGCCGGGGGTCGCCGTCGGCGAACCGCTCAACGACCTGGTCGTGCCCGAGGGAAAGGGCGACGAGGCGGCGTCGCTCGACGAGCGAGTCCGCGCCGGCGAGCGCCTCCACGTCGAGATCGAGCGCGAGACCACCGACGGGAACCGTGAGTTCCTCTTCCGGAACATCCCCGTCGAGTCCGGCGAGCGGCCCGTCGGCTACGCGGTCTACGTCGACATCACCGACCAGAAGGAGCGCGAGCGCCAGTTGCGCGAGCAGAACGACCGGCTCAACGAGTTCGCCAGCGTCATCGGTCACGACCTACGCAACCCGATGGGCGCGGTGAAACACCGTATCGAGATGGCTCGCCAGACCGGCGACGAGCGCCACCTCGACGACGCCCTCTCGGCGCTCGACCGGATGGACGAGCTGCTCCGTGACCTCCTCCAGATGGCTCGCCAGGGTGAGGAACTCGGGAAGACCGAGCCAGTTTCGCTCGACGCGGTCGCTCGCAGCGGCTGGGACCACGTCGCCACCGGCGAGAGCTCGCTGGTCGTCACCGACGACGCGACGGTCGTCGCCGACCGCGGCCGGTTGACACAGTTGCTGGAGAACCTGTTCGTCAACGCCGTGGAACACGGTTCCACGAGCCCTGCTTCGCAAGCTCAGCAGGACGCCGTGGAACACGGTTCCACGAGCCCTGCTTCGCAAGCTCAGCAGGACGCCGTGGAACACGGCCCGACGAGCCCCCAATCGCACGCTCCCGAGGACGCGGCCGACCACGGGGCCACCGGCGACGGACGCGGGACGGTAGAGGTCAGGGTCGGCGTCGACGGCCGCGGGTGTGTCGTCGTCGAAGACGACGGCCGGGGTATCCCGGCCGCGGACCGCGGGGACGTGTTCGAGTCCGGCTACTCGACGACCACCGACGGGACCGGGTACGGCCTGGCGATCGTCCGGCAGGTCGCGCGCGCTCACGGCTGGGAGGCCGCGGTGACCGAGAGCGACGACGGCGGCGCTCGCTTCGAGTTCCGCGGCGTCGAGTTCGCCGACTGACCGCTCCGTCGAGGCAAACGACACCTTCTTGTCGCCGTCGGGGATACCGTCGACTGGGCGCGGGTAGCCAAGCCAGGAAACGGCGCAGCGCTTAGGACGCTGTCCCGTAGGGGTCCGCCGGTTCAAATCCGGTCCCGCGCACTGAACGGAGAATCGCGAGCGTAGCGAGCGGTTCGGAGTGAGAGAACAGGACCGGATATGAACCCTACCAGTCGCGCGCAGCGAGCGTTGCGAGCGAGCACGTCTGGGTCCGGTTCGGATCCGGTCCCGCGCAGTTTGCTGCGAGCAACACGCGGCGGACGTACTCGGCTGCCCGACCGCTACTCTCGAACGGCCGACACCGGTGCCGACGGAGTTAACCGCTCGCCGCCGAATCCGACGGTATGACCGACCGAGTGGGTAGAGAGTTCGACCGCGCTCCACGGAGGACCGAGTAGTGCGGGTAGTGCTGGCCGTCGGGACGACGGAGACGGCGACGATCGACGGGATCAGCGCGGCCGGGGCGGACGCCGACGCGATGGTCCACACGCCGAGCGCCGACGCGGAGATCGTGAGCTACGGCGAGCCGATCCGGGCGCCGGTCGTGCCGGTGAGTCCGACCGGGACGCCGACGCCGGCGCTGGTGACCCGGGCCGTGCGGGATCTGGTTGATTTCGACCTGACCGTCGTCGACGCCGGCCTGGCCGAGCCGACGGGCGCGCCGACGGTGACCGTGGGTGCCAGACCCGGAGGCGACGTCCGCGAGGAAGACCCGGTCTCGACGGCGCACGGCGCCTTCGAGGCGGCGCGACAGTTCGGGCGGGCGCTCCCGGACGAGGCGATCTATCTCGGCGAGTCGATCCCCGGCGGGACGACGACCGCGCTGGGCGTCCAGGCGGCGCTGGGCGAGCGCGAAGGCCGGGGGGCGGGGGTCGGTGTCTCCTCCTCGCTCCCGGAGAACCCACTCGAGCGAAAGCGCGAGGTGGTCGCCGAGGGCCTGGTGACGAGCGGTCTCGACGAGGGGGCGGCGGCGGGCGAGCCGAAGGTCGCGCTCCGACGGATGGGTGATCCGGTACTCGCCGTGGTCGCGGGGACCGCGCTGGGCTGTCTGGAGACCGACACGGCGGTGACGCTGGCCGGTGGGACCCAGATGGCGACGGTGGCGACGCTGGTGCGCCACGCCGGCGTCGAGGGGCGGCTCGAACTGGCGACGACGAGCTTCGTGGCCGCGGACACCTCGGTTGACCTCGACGCCGTCGCCGAGTCGCTGGACCTGTCGGTGACGGTCACCGACCCGGGGTTCGACGAGGGCGACCATCCGGCGTTCGACGGCTACGTCCGCGGTGAGGCCAAGGAGGGCGTCGCGATGGGCGGTGCGCTCGCGCTCGCCCGCGCCACCGGCGTCCCGATGGCCGACGTTCGCGACCGCGTGCTGTCGCGCTACCAGGCGCTCCCAGAATTATCATAGTAGTGTCTTTTCAGACGCCTCCGATGGTCGCGGACCAGCAGTTCTGCCACCACGCAAGACGAACGCGTGACATGGGTCAGACGTGCCGAAACGCTTTTTCCTGTCGGATGAGTTGATACGACAATGACCGGGCTCGACGAGTTTCTGGAGGAGTTGGTCGCCGACGCGGACGCGGTCTGTCTGTTCTCGCCGGGGAAGTCTCACTACGAGACGCTGGCCGGCGACGACGTGGTCGTGGTCGGACCGGACAACGACGTAGAGGCCGACGCGTTCGTGCAGTTGCCGCTGGAGTTCGAGGACTTGCGCGACCGGATCCGCTTCGGCGTCGAGGGGGCCGTCGACCACGGCTACGTCGACGAGGACGCCGACCTGGTCTGTCTCGCGAAGGTGTTCGGCGAGGACGCCGACACGGTCGCGCGGGTCCGCGCCGACGAGTTCGAGAAGTCGGGCGTCTACGACCTGTTCGCCAACTCGCGGGCCGAGCCCTCGGTGATCAGGGATGTCCTCGAGGTCGCGGTCGAACTCGGCAAGAAGGGTCAGAAGGGCAAGCCCGTCGGCGCGTTGTTCGTCGTCGGCGACGCAGGAAAGGTGATGAACAAGTCGCGGCCCCTCTCGTACAACCCCTTCGAGAAATCGCACGTCCACGTCGGCGACCCGATCGTGAACGTGATGCTCAAGGAGTTCTCGCGGCTCGACGGCGCCTTCGTCATCTCCGATTCGGGGAAGATCGTCTCCGCCTACCGGTATCTCGAACCCTCCGCCGAGGGGGTCGACATCCCGAAGGGCCTGGGCGCGCGCCACATGGCTGCCGGCGCGATCACGCGGGATACGAACGCTATCGCGATCGTCCTTTCGGAGAGCGACGGGCTGGTACGGGCGTTCAAGGCGGGTGAACTCATTCTGGAGTTGGATCCGGAGGCGTACTGATGCAGATCGAGTGGCCACAAGTCATCCGGTCGGTGTTCTCCGAGCGCGGGGCGTTTGCCGCCTCGATCGCCGTCCTGTTCGTCGGCGTGATCGGGAGCTACATCGTCTGGCGGTGGACGCGGACGTTCCTGCGGAGCGCCGGTGTCTCCGACGCGGTCGAAGGAACGCCGTTCGAGCGCACGGCCAGAAGTTTCGGCACGTCGACGGTCGGCATCGTCTCGACGATCGCGGCCGTCTTCGCCTACGTCCTCGCCATCGTCCTCGCGGTGAACCTCGCGCAGCTGGGCAACCCCGACCTGTTCTGGCAGCGGTTCACCGGGTTCCTCCCGAGTCTGTTCGTCGCCGCTTTCGCGCTCATCATCGGCCTGGTCGTCGGCGACAAAGCCAAGCTCTCCGTCGGCGAGCGCCTCCGGAGCGTCAAGCTTCCGGAAGTCAGCATCATCCCCGAACTCGTCAAGTACAGCATCTTCTACGTCGCCATCCTGATCGCGCTCGGCCAGCTCGGTGTCGAAACGATGGCGCTCGTCGTCCTGTTGGGCGTCTACGCCTTCGCCGTCGTCGTCGTGGCGCTCGTCGCGTTCTGGGACCTGCTCCGCTCGGCCGCCGCGGGGATCTACCTCCTGCTACGGGAACCGTACAGCATCGGCGACCGCGTCCGCATCGACGACAACGAAGGCATCGTCCAGGAAGTCGACGTGTTCACCACGCGCATCGAGAGCGACGGCGAGGAGTACATCCTCCCGAACCAGACGGTCTTCGCGAGCGGTATCGTCCGTATCCGAGACTGAGTCCACCGGCCCCGACCACTCGCTCAGTCTCCATCCTGAACGGTCGCCGGGACGCCCGCGACCGTCGCGCCGGGCGGCACGTCTTCGGTGACCAGCGAGTTGGCGGCCACCTGGGCGCCCGCACCCACCTCGACCCCCGGGAGGACGACGGCGCCGGCCCCGACCATCGCCCGTTCACCGATGACGACTTCGCCCGTGCGGTACTCGTCCTGGAGGAACTCGTGACAGAGGACGGTCGCGTCGTAGCCGACGATCGCGTGGTCTTCGACCGTGATGAGATCCGGCCAGAACACGTCGGGGGTCGACTCCAGTCCCCATGCGACACCCGCTCCGACGGTGACGCCGATGCGACGCAACAGCCAGTTTTTCAACCGCATGCTCGGACACACTCGACAGGCCAGGACGACGACGTAGTTGACCATCACCCGCAGCGGGTGGCGGGCGTCGGTCCAGTGGAAGATGGAGTTGTACGGCCCCGCAGTCGGGTGTCGAGTCACCCGACCGTAGCGCGGGTTCGACTCGTCGACGGCCTTCTCCGGCCCTGACTGGTCGCCGCGAGCGGCGTCGCTAACCGTCCGGTCGTCGTCGCCGTTCGTTCGCGTGTCGTCGCTCACGCTCGAGCGTTCGCACGCTGCTATCTTGAATCTCTTCACATCGCTCGACACCGCTCAAAAAAAGTCTCGTTCGTGAGTCTACGCGCCGGCCTCGGTCGCCGTCTCCGTCGGCGTTCCGACGCCTGTGTCGGTAGCCGTCTCGGTATCGGTTTCCGTGTCGGTTTCCGTTTCGGTATCGGTCGCCGTCTCGGTGTCGGTTTCCGTCTCGGTATCGGTCGCCGTCTCGGTGTCGGTTTCCGTCTCGGTATCGGTCGCCGTCTCGGTGTCGGTTTCCGTCTCGGTGTCGGTGGCCGTCTCGGTGTCGGTGGCCGTCTCGGTGTCGGTGGCCGTCTCGGTGTCGGTGGCCGTCTCGGTGTCGGTGGCCATGTCGGTCGCCACCTCGGGCAGGGAGACGGTTAGAGTCGCATCTTCAGCCGGAATCGTGACGAACGAGGAGCCGGCAGGCGCCTCGTCGGGATTGGCGTAGCCAGCTGCAAACACCGAATAGGCGGTACCACCCTCGAGACCTGGCAGGTTGACGGTAGCGAGCACCTCACCGGTCTCGTTGTTACGGAGTTCGACCGTGTAGTCACCGGCCGGGACGTTCACGTAGTCAGTAGCGTTGCGGAACGAGAGGTTCCGCGCGAGGTAGGTCTCGTCGCTCTCCTGTTGTGCAGGCATTAGGTTGTCGATGCCGACGGTGTCGGTGGCCGTTCCGGCCCCGCCCGCTTCGGTTGCGGTCTCGGTCGCACCGAAGGGCGTCGACGTTGCCGTCCCGGTCGCCGTGGCGAAGTCGGTGGCCGTCTCCGTCTCGGTCGCCGTAGCGAAGTCGGTGGCCGTCTCCGTCTCGGTCGCCGTAGCGAAGTCGGTGGCCGTCTCCGTCTCGGTCGCCGTTTCGGTCTCCGTCTCGTTCTCGGTCGCCGTTTCGGTCTCCGTCTCCGTCTCGGTCGCCGTTTCGGTCTCCGTCTCGTTCTCGGTCGGGCCTTCGGTTACGACGACGTCGACCGAGGGCGCGTCCGGCGAGAGGTGGACGATGCTCACCGCAGCGGTATCGTTGTCCGGTTCCCAGGCGTTGTCCTCGA
The DNA here is from genome assembly GCF_016065055.1 of Halosimplex litoreum. Taxonomy (NCBI): domain Archaea; kingdom Methanobacteriati; phylum Methanobacteriota; class Halobacteria; order Halobacteriales; family Haloarculaceae; genus Halosimplex; species Halosimplex litoreum. Next base: position 3,428,225 of record NZ_CP065856.1, on the reverse strand, counting down.
AGAGGACCGGCTCGAACTCGGTTTCGGACCCGGTCGTGAACTCGCCGCTGGCGGCGAGCGTCCCGACCGTCCGCGGTTCGAGCGTCAGGTTGCCTTCGAACAGGACGCTACTCGACTGGTTCGCGGCCGTGATGGTCGCGGTGTAGTTGCCGCCGTCCAGCGCCAGGTATCCGGTCACGTCACCGAACTCCGCGCCTTCGACGACAGTCTCGTTGTCTATCGCCACGTCGACCGCGGGCGCGTCGGGCGAGAAGTGCCCGATCCGCAGGTACGACGTCTCCTGGGTCTGTGTGGTCGTCTCTTCCTGTGCCGAGAACGACGCCGCTCCGCTCGCCGCGAGCGCGCTCACGACGAGTGTCAGCGCGACGGCTCCGACTATCGCTTTCGTGTATCTATCGTAAGTCATGCGACTGAGGACAAGGCCGAGATACACTTTGTTATCCTCCGCCCACGGACTCGCCGCGAAACGTAAGCTCGAGCAACCCCGTCCGGTCGCGGCCAGTCCGAACTTTGCATCACCGAATACCGGCCACGCCGGTTCCTCACACCGAACGGGCCCGGCCGGTCGTCGATTGGCTCCGCTTACCACCGGTAACAGCGCGTTACCCACGAGTGGCGTCCGACCGACCCACTCGTCTCGACCGAACGCTCCACGAGGCGCTCGTGAGCGTTCCCGAACAGTGCTGCGAAACCCGGTGCCGAGGCGTTGTGTGGGAGCCGCACGATTCGGCTCGTCTCCGCTTGGTACCGACCGGAAGCACCGCCCCTGAGGCGGCTTCGAGCGGATTGGGATGCGCCGGCCGGGAGTGAGCGAACGCCCCGCGTTCGCGAACATCGGGCGGCGCACGACCGAAGTGAGGAAAGAGTGCGCCGGCCGGGAGTGAGCGAACGCCCCGCGTTCGCGAACATCGGGCGGCGCACGACCGAAGTGAGGAAAGAGTGCGCCGGCCGGGAGTGAGCGAACGCCCCGCGTTCGCGGACATCGGGCGGCGCACGACCGAAGTGAGGAAAAAGTGCGCCCGCCGGGATTTGAACCGGATGGAGACATTCCTGCTCGGGCCTCCGGCCCTGCGCGGGCTGTGACTCCCAGGGTTCAAATCCTTGGCCTGCTCGTTCGCTCTCGTCGGTCGCTCACTGCGCCGGCCGGGATTTGAACCCGGGCCATGAGCTTGGAAGGCTCAGGTCCTACCACTAGACCACCGGCGCGCGTCGCGTCTCTCGCTTCGGGGGTCGCGAACGAACCGCGTTCGCTCACCACCGTCGCGCATCCGTTCGTTCTACACCCCGAAGTAAGGGTGTTTCCTTTCGACCCGGACCGATCGTGGCGGTGGGCGACCGTGGCGTCGTGGTCGGCCACCCCGTCGGGCGCCTGCCGGAGGTTCCGACACTGGGTCGTCGCGACTCACTCGGGTCGGACCGTACCGTAACAGTTCCCGCTAGAGACCTCGAAGTCGACCAGTTCCAGCCCACTCGCCTCGATATCGCGCCGAAACTCGTCGGGGTCGTAGATGTGGTAGAACCGCTCGACGCCCTCCCCACCGGGCAGCGTCCACTCCACCGAAGTATCGAACCCCTCGTCGGCGTCGAAGCGGTCGTGTTCGGTCGACCAGGCGCTGACGAGCGCACGCCCCTCGCGGGACAGCACTCGCGCCAGTTCGTCGAGCGCCACGACGCGCGATTCTCGCGTCGGCAGATGGGGCAGCGTCGCGACGAACACGGCGATGTCCACGCGATCGTTCCGAACCGGCAGCGAACTCGCATCAGCCTGTGCCAGTCCGTAGTCGAAGCCGCGTTCGGCCGACCGCTCACGCGCCGTCGCGAGCATCTCCCGGCTCAGATCCACGCCCAACGCTCGCTCACACCGCTCGGCGAGCAACTCCGTATGCCGGCCGTTACCGCAACCCACGTCCAGCCCGACCGCACCGGACCGGTCGTCGAGAAAGGTCTCGATCTCGGGCCAGGCGTACTCGCGGGTCTTCGAGAAGTGGGCGGCGATGCGGTCGTAGGTGGCGCGGACCGACCCCGTAGACGGTCCGTCTCCCGGCGATTCGTCGTCGGTCACTGCTCAGTCGTACTTCTCGGGGTAGGCCTCGGCGAGCAGTTCGGGCCGGTCGTTCAGTCGCTCGCGGATGGGGGCGACGACCTCGGAGATGGCCGCACCCGCCGAGGGCTTGAGATCGGCCGGATGGAGTTCGCCCGAGAGGAAGTCCGCCTCCAGCGAGCCGTAGTCCTCGTAGGTCAGGTCGCCGCCGTACTCCTCGGGGCGCTCGACGACGAACTCCTCGTCGCGCTCGTCGAGGATAGGGAAGACGAGGTACTCCATGTACTCCAGGACGCCGTTGTCCTCGCGCTCGCCGGCGGGACAGTACGCCTGTTCGATCTTCTCGACGACCTCGTCGTGGGAGTCGTTGAGGTTGACCTTCGAGGACTCGTCGGAGGCCGACATCTTCCCGCCCGAGAGGCCCGACAGCAGGGGGGCGAACATGCAGACGGGCGCGTCGCCGCCGTGGTCGGGGAGGATCTCTCGCGAGAGCATGTAGATGCCCCGCTGGTCGATGCCGCCGTAGGCCACGTCGGCGTCCAGCGCGTCCACGTCGAGGGTCTGCATGAGCGGGTAGAGCAGCCCGCCCAGTTTGGGTGAGTCGGACTCGCGGACGACTTCGCTGCCGGCCCGTTGAGCGCGGGAGATGGTCGTCTCGGCGGCCATCCGCAGGAGTTCGAGCGTGTAGTCCTCGCCGAGTTCGAAGTCGCTGCCGCGGGCGAACGATATCTGGTCGGCGTCGGCGCCGGCGGCGTCGATCATCGCCTCGATGGTCGCCTCGTAGTAGGCCGAGCGGGCCTCCAGCAGGTCGAAAGGGCTCTTGTTGTCGTCGAGGTGGGCGTGGAGGTCGGCGATCAGGACGGTCACGTCCATCCCGGCGCCGAGGAAGTCGGCGAGCTTGCGCATCGTCGTGAAGTGGCCGATGTGCATCTCGCCGGTCGGGGCGTAGCCGATGTACACCGACGGCTCCCCGTCGTCGAACAGCTCCTCCAGCTCCGATTCCTCGACGACCTCCGCCGTGTTGCGGGTCGCGAGTTCGAATCGCTCGGCCGTGTCCATACCGAGTCGTCGCCCCGGCCGACAGTAAAGCGTTTCTTTCGGGTGGGAGCCGCCCTCACCGCCGCGGCTCGTTCGTCCCCGCCGACGGTCGGCAGCGACCGCGACTACGACCACACCGCGAACAGCCGAGATACCACAGTAGTCTGCCAAATTGATTTACCGAACGAACCCCATTGAGAAACGATGGGCCTCTCGACCGGGTGCGAACGGCTGGACGAACTGCTCGGTGGCGGCGTGCCGGACAAGCGAAGCCTACTGGTCTCCGGACCGCCAGGGACCGGCAAGACGACGCTGGGCATGCAGTTCCTCGAGGCCGGACTCGACGCGGGCGAGGACTGTCTGTTCGTCAGTACCGAACAGACCGTCGATGAACTCGAAGACACCTTCGAGCCGTACCCGTTCGACCTGGGCCACGAGGGCCTGACCGTCATCACCGTCCACTGCGAGCCCGGAGACACGATGGAACGGGACGACGACCTGGTCGTCCGCACGCTGGAGGGCGGCGACCGCGCGGTCGCCGAGTGGTTCGACCTCCCCTTTACTCGGGAGAACGTCGTCCACTACCTCTCGGAGTACGGCCCGAAAGACCGCATCCTGCTCGACAGCCTCTCGGGGTTGCGACCGATCGCCGCCGACGAGGTCTCGTTCTGGCGCTCGACGTACGACCTGATTCGTCTGTTTTCCGACACTTTCGACGCCACGTCGCTGTTGACTGCCGAGGACGGCGGGACCGGTGACGGCGTCGCCAGCGACCTGTTGCGGTACGCGACGCACGGGGTGATCGAGCTGTCGTCGGTCGAGCGCGCGAACCAGCGCCACACGTTCCTGCGTGTCGGAAAGCTCCGCGGGCGCGACCACGACACTCGCAGACACAAACTCGTCCTCGGCGCCGACGGCGCGACCGTCCAGCCGACCCAGCGCACGCCACCGAGCGAACTCCTCGGCCACGACCACCTCTCGACCGGGATCGACGCGCTCGACGGGTTACTTGGCGGTGGGCTCGTCCGCGGCGGGTTCACCCTCCTGTCGCACGACGGCACCACCGGCTACTACGCGATCAACGCGCGGATGCTCGCGAGCGCTATCGAGGCGGGGATGGCCGCGGCCGTCGCCCTCCCCGCGGAGGTATCGCTCTCCCGGCTCGACCGCTACTGGAGCGACACCGACTGGACCGTCGAGGGGCTGCTCGACGACGACCGGCTGTTCGTCCTCGAACTCGCCGAGAGCAACGGGGACGACCACCGCAACGTCCTCACCTACGACGAGGAGGAGCGCGACTGGCGCCGATTGAGCGAGTGCTGCTACGAGCGCAGCGGTGACCGACCGCTGTTCGCCTTCGTCGACACCGAACCACTGCTCGAACAAGTGTCGCGCCAGCGCGTCAGGGACGTGCGCTACCACGCCGCGGCCCACCACACCGACGAGGACGATATCGTCGTCTACACCATCAATCCGGCCGTCCAGGACACGTCGCTCGTCGAGTTCCTCGTCGACACGAGCCGCCAGACGATCCGGATCGAACGGGGCGACGACGGTATCGAGTGGCTCACCCTCCGCAAGTCACCGACCGGCTCGCCGGGGACGAGCACGGTGGTGGCCTACGACGAGACGCCGCCGTACGTCGACCTCGTCTGACCTCGGAAAACGGGTAGCTCAGGCGCTGGGTTTCTCGACGACTTCGACCGCTTCGGCGTCGACCGCCTCGGTGTCGAGGAAGTTGGGGATGTACTCGCGGCGCTGATAGGTGTCGCGCTCGTCTTCGCTGCCCACGGTACACCACAGCTGGGGGCGGTCGGGGCCGTGCCAGTCGCCCTGGCGCGCGACGCCGAAGACGACCAGCTCCTCGCCGTCGACAGAGATGACGGCGTCCTTCCGGAATCCGGGGTCACCGTGGACGATGAGCTTCTTCATGCCCGACGATTCGACGGAGGCGTACTTAGTGACTTCGAACGAGTGCCGCCCCAGCGGCCCGAGCGCGGGCGATCCGCGGCCAGGGCTCGCCCGATGGCGACCGACCACGGACCGCCGTCCGGCGTCGAAGGTCCCGGGAATCGTCCAAGGGGACATTATGTCTTAACAGGTGAGACTTATCAGCGCCGCCGAGAGCCAGGGAACCGTGGCAGGCGAGTACGTCCGAGCGCTGTTGAGTCGCCCCCTGACGCGCCGCGTCGGCCGCCCGGTCGCCGCGTTCGCGGCGCTGGTGGTCGCGGGCGTGGTCGGGTTCGGCGCTCTCGCGGGTGTCGGCGCCGTCGAGGCGCTGTTCTGGCTGCTCGACCCGACGAGCATCGAGATATTCGTCGCGTCCCACGACGCGCCGGCGCGGTCGCTGCGGGCGTTCGCACTCGTCGTCGAGTCGGGGCTGATCCTCGCGGGGCTGTGGATCGGCGAGACGGTCGTCTCGGCGACCTTCGGCGGACAGATCGGCAGGGAACTCAGAGGGATGCAGGTCGAACGCACCATCGAGAACACGGAGCATCACGTCGTCGTCTGCGGGTACGGCACCTTCGGCAAGACGATCGCACGACAGCTTCGCGACCGGGACCGACCGGTCGTCGTGGTCGAGACCGGTGACGGCCAGTACGAGCGCGCGCTCGACGACGGCCTCCTCGCCGTGCAGGGCGACGCCCGGCGCGAGGAACTGCTCGTCGAGGCCGGCGCCGAACGAGCCGACGCCGTCGTGGGTGCCGTCGACGACGCGAACGTCAACATTCAGGTCGCGATCACGACGGACGAACTCGCGCCCGACGCGCGAATCGTCGCCCGCGTCGGCGACGAGATGTACGAGTCGGTCGCCCGGCGCGCGGGTGCCGACGAAGTGATCGTCCCGGAGGTCGTCAGCGGCGAACAGGTGACGACCACGCTGTGATCGACGGCGAGACGCCCCGCATCGTGCGCATCGATCTCACACGAGAGGGGGCGCGAGCCGGCGATCTCGGGCGATCGCTCGGTGCGAACCAAACGGGTTTTAAGCGGGGATGTCCAAGCCGTCCGCAAGGTCGATATCTATGGAGATGCCACGCCGATTTAACACGTACTGTCCGCACTGCGACGAGCACAACGAACACGAGGTCGAGCGCGTTCGGAGCGGTCGCACCTCGGGGATGACGAAGGTCAACGGGCGCCAGGCCGAGCGCACGCGCTCGGGCTACGGGAACGCGGGCAAGTTCTCGAAGGTTCCCTCCGGTGGGAAACCGACCCAGAAGACCGATCTCAAGTACCGCTGTTCCGACTGCGGCAAGGCCCACCTCCGCGAGGGATGGCGCGCCGGCAAACTGGACCTTCAGGACTAACGATGGCAGGAAACTTCTTCAGCGTCGCGTGCCCGGACTGTGAGAACGAACAGATCGTCTTCGGCAAGGCCGCGAGCGAGGTCGCCTGCGAGGTCTGCGGGCACACGCTCGCCCGACCGACCGGCGGCAAAGCGACCATCGAGGGAGAGGTCCTCGAGACCGTCGAGGCACGATAATGAAATACAGCGGTTGGCCCGACCCCGGTGAGCTCGTGGTCGGACGCGTCGACGAGATCGAGGACTTCGGCGTCTTCGTCGACCTCCAGGAGTACGAGGACAAGCGCGGTCTCTGTCACATCAGCGAGGTCGCCTCCGGCTGGATCAAGAACGTCCGCGACCACGTCTCGGAGGGACAGACGGTCGTCGCGAAGGTGCTCGACGTCGATCAGGGGTCCCAGCAGATCGATCTCTCGATCAAGGACGTCAACGACCACCAGCGCAAGGACAAGATTCAGGAGTGGAAAAACGAGCAGAAGGCCGACAACTGGATGCTGCTGGCGTTCGGCGAGGACATCGACGACGAGACCTACGCCGCGATCGCAAACGAGCTGCTGGCCGCCTTCGGTTCGATGTACGAGGGCTTCGAGGAGGCCGCCATCCACGGCGAGGAGGCACTCGACGAGACGGATCTGGACGACGAGGAAGTCGAGGCCATCGTCGAGACCGCCCGCGAGAACGTCTCGGTGCCGTACGTCAACGTCACCGGCTACGTCACGCTGGAGTGTCCCAGCGGCGACGGCGTCGACGTGCTCAAGGAGGCGCTGCAGGCCGCCGAGGGCAACGGCGAGATCCCCGAGGAAGTGGAGCTCGACGTCACGTACGTCGGTTCGCCGGAGTACCGCATCCAGGTACGGGCGCCCGACTACAAGACCGCCGAGTCTCACCTCGAAGAGAGCGCCGACCGCGCCGTCGACGTCGTCGGCGACCACGGCGGCGCCGGGCGCTACCACCGCGACCGCGAGGTCGAAGCGGAGTAGCCTGCGGGCGCCACCGCGTCGGCAGTCCCGACTCAGTCCACCCATGAAATCCGACATTCTCGTCTGTTCGGCGTGGCGGTCGGCCCACGATCGGCCGCGGTACACGCTCTCGGACACCTGTCCCGACTGTGGCGCCGAGGCGGTCAACTCCGCGCCGGCACCGTTCTCGCCCGAAGACAGCTACGGGGAGTATCGACGCGCACTTAAGCAGCGGCGCCGCGACTAGGGCGCATGGACGAATTCGAACGCGAAGCGCTGGGGGACGTGGATCTCGACGACCCCGTACTGGTCGAGGGACTGCCCGGCGTGGGCCACGTCGGCAAACTCGCCGCCGAACACCTCCTCGAAGAGATCGAGAGCGAGCCCGTCGAGCGCGTCCACTCGACGCACTTCCCGCCACAGGTCAGCGTCGACGACGGCCGCACGGAGCTGGCGGGCGCGGAGTTCCACGCCGTCCGCCCCGAGGACGGCCGAGACATGCTCGTACTCACCGGCGACCACCAGGCCCAGGACAACCGCGGCCACTACGGCCTGACCGAGACCTTCCTCGACGTCGCCGACGACCACGGCGTCTCCCGCGCCTTCGCGTTGGGCGGCGTCCCGACCGGTGAACTCATCGAGGAGTACTCCGTGTTGGGCGCCGCGACCACCGACGAGGTCGTCGACGACCTCGAAGACGTGGGCGTCGAGTTCCGCGAAGACGAGCCGGCCGGCGGTATCGTCGGTGTCAGCGGCCTGCTGCTCGGTCTCGGAGAGCGCCGTGGCTTCGAAGCGGCCTGTCTGATGGGCGAGACCAGCGGCTACCTCGTCGACCCCAAGAGCGCACAGGCGGTCCTCGAAGTGCTCCAGGGAGTCGTCGACTTCGAGGTCGACTACGCCTCCCTAGAAGAGCGGGCCGACGAGATGGAAGAGGTCGTCCGCAAGATCCAGGAGATGGACCAGGGGACGCCGACGCCCTCCGACGAGGACCTGCGCTACATCGGCTGATCGCGGCGGTTCTCGCGCCAGACCGCGACGAGTCACTCGACGGTCGCCCCTCCCTCGTTCGCCTCCCGCCCGGGACCCGACCGACGATCCGCTGGCGAGACTTTGATAGTCGAGCGACGCCAACGGTCGCGCGTGGTACTCGACGCGCTGTTCGGGCTGCCCCGCTGGTTGCTCGTCGGGCTCGGCCTCGGCCTCGCCAGCAGCGTCCTCGCCGCCTGCCTGTTCGTCGCCGCCGACCGGCTGTTTCCGACGCGGCGACATCCCCACGGTCGCGAGGGCGGCGAGCGGCGCCGCCGGGTCGAATTGCGTGACTACCTCGACGCCATCGGGGAGGCCTACGCCGAAGAGCACCTCGTCGAGGGACAGTCGGTCGCTTTCTACCTCCCCGAGCGCGACGTAGCGATCACGTTCGACGCACAGGCGTACTACCGCATCGACCGCTCGCCGACCGTCCCCATACTCGTCGAGCACGAGATGCCCGGGGTCCACCTGGGCGACCGTCTGCCCTTCGAAGTGCCCGACGTCGACTTCGGTCCGGCCGAGCCGGCCGAGACCCGCGACCCCGCAACGGCCGCGTTCGACGAACTCGGCCTCGCGACGACGGCCAGCCTCGACGAGGTCAAAGCCGCCTACCGACGAAAGGTCAAGGAGACCCATCCCGACCAGGGCGGCGACGAGGACGAGTTCAAACGCGTCCGAGAAGCCTACACGACGGCCAAACGCCACGCGGGCTGACCGTCCTGCGTCCGCCGGTCACGGGACCCTCTCGCGACCGACGTACCGGGACGATACCGTCACCGGGACGTGCCGTTCGGTCCCGACTGACGGTCGCTCTCGGTACCCGTCCGTCGCCGTCGTCGGAGAGAGATCCGAAAGAAATCACCGTCTAAACTCGTTCCGAGACGCTCGGACTCGACGCCTCCGTCTGTCGAGTCGACGCGGGCGACGTCCGCCCTTACTCGTCGTCTCCGTCTGTCGAGTCGACGGCGAAGACTCGTCGTTTCAGTCCTCGTCCTCGTCGTCGACGTCCTCGAAGTCCGCGTCGACGTACTCCTCGCCCTGACCGCCGGCCGCGCCGCCGGCGCCAGCAGCACCGCCCGGCCCGGCGCCGCCCATACCGCCCATGCCGCCTGCGCCCGCCGCGCCGGCTGCGCCGCCGGCACCGGCCGCGCCCTCGGCGGCCTGGTCCTGGTACATCTGCTTGCCGATCTCCTGCAGCGCCTCGGCGAGGCTCTCGGTGGCTTCCGTGTACTCCTCGGTCTCGGCGTCCTCGTCTTCGAGAACCTCGCGGACCTCGTCGATCTCGGCCTCGATGTCCTCGACGAGTTCCGCGTCGACCTCGTCTTCGTTCTCCTCGAGCAGGGTCTCGGCGCGCTGGATCGTGCTCTCGGCCTCGTTGCGGGCTTCGATGCGCTCGCGGCGCTGCTCGTCCTCCTCGGCGTGCTCCTCGGCCTCCTGCTGCATCTCCTCGATCTGGTCGTCCGAGAGACCGGCGCCGCCCTCGATGGTGATGTTCTCCTCGTTGCCCGAGCCCTTGTCCTCGGCGGAGACGTTCACGATGCCGTTCTCGTCGATGTTGAACGACACCTCGATCTGCGGCGTGCCCGCGGGAGCCGGCGGGATACCCGAGAGCGCGAACTCGCCGAGCAGTTCGTTCTCCGAAGCGATCTCGCGTTCACCCTGGAAGACGCGGATCTGGACCTGGGTCTGGTTGTCCGCGGCGGTGGTGAAGATCTTCGACTCCTCGGTCGGGATGGTCGTGTTCTTCTCGATGAGCCGCTCGAAGAGACCGCCCTTGACCTCCACGCCGAGGCTGAGCGGGGTCACGTCGAGCAGGACGATGTCGTCGACGTCGCCGCTGAGGACGCCGCCCTGGATGGCCGCACCGAGCGAGACCGCCTCGTCGGGGTTGACGTTCTTCTTGGGCTCCTGGCCGGTCATCTCTTCGACGCGGTTCTGGACCTGTGGCATCCGCGTGGAGCCGCCGACGAGGATGACCTCGTCGATGTCGCCCTCGCCGTAGCCGGCGTCCTCGAGGGCCTGCTCCGTCGGGCCGACGGTCCGCTCGACGAGGTCCTCGCTCAGCGACTCGAACTTCGCGCGGGTGAGCTTCTCCTCGAGGTCGAGGGGTCCGTCGTCGGTCGTCGTGATGAACGGCAGGTCGATGCGTGTCTCCTTGCGGTTGGAGAGCTCGATTTTGGCCTCCTCGGCGGCCTCGGTGAGCCGCTGGAGCGCCTGGCGGTCGTCGCGCAGGTCGATGCCGTGCTCGTCGTGGAACTGCTCGGCGAGGTAGTCGATGATCGCGTGGTCCCAGTCGTCGCCACCGAGGTCGTTGTCACCGTTGGTGGCGACGACCTCGTAGACGCCGCCACCGAGGTCGAGGATGGAGACGTCGAAGGTGCCTCCGCCCAGGTCGTAGACGAGGACGGTCTGGTCGGACTCGTCGTCGAGGCCGTAGGCCATCGCGGCCGCGGTCGGCTCGTTGACGATGCGCTCGACCTCGAAGCCGGCGATCTCGCCGGCGTCTTTCGTCGCCTGGCGCTGGCGGTCGTTGAAGTACGCCGGGACGGTGATGACGGCCTTCTCGACGTCGTCGCCGAGGTACTCCTCGGCGTCGCGCTTGATCTTCTGGAGGATCATCGCCGAGACCTGCTCGGGCGTGTACTCCTCCCCGTCGAGTTCGACCGAGTAGTCGTCCTCGCCCATGTGCCGCTTGATGGACTGGATCGTCTCGTCGGGGTTCTTGACGGCCTGGTTCTTCGCGGGCTTGCCGACGAGACGCTCGCCGTCGTCGAACGCGACGACCGAGGGTGTCGTCCGCTCGCCCTCCTGGTTGACGATGATCTCGGGGTCGCCCCCCTCCATGACCGCGAACGCACTGTTCGTGGTCCCGAGGTCGATTCCGAGAATCTTGTTGCTCGCCATCTTACGCGTCTATACCCGATTGTGCCGGTTAAAAGTTGCTAGACGCGACCGACGGTGACCCCCTACAGACGCCCGGAAACGGCCGATCTGTGGCTCCGCTCCCGACACCGACCGGTGCCTATAAATCCGACCGCAATACGAGCGTAACGTCGCCGAAAAATCAACCCAAGTACAGGTTCGGCGCCGTCACCACGTCCGGCGGTGGCGTCACTCGGCGGGTCCGTCGCTGACGGTGACCTGCGCCTCGCGGATCACCTTGTCGGCCATGACGTAGCCCGGGCGATGGACCTCGGCGATGGCGTCTTCGGGCTGGTCCGAGTCGACGCGGACGAGCACCTCGTGGCGGTGCGGGTCCACGTCCTCGCCCGGCTCGGGTTCGACCACGTCGACGTTCTCCGCGTCGAACACGTCGTCGAACGACCGCAGCGTCGATTCGACGCCGCCGCGGATGTCGGCGTCCTCGTCCTGTTCGAGCGCGCGCCGGAGGTTGTCCCGCACGTCCAGCAGGCGAGTGACCAGGTCCTCGGTCGCCCGCTCGCGTTCCTCCTCGCGCCGTTTCTCCATCCGCTTCTTGAAGTTCTGGAACTCCGCCTGCTTGCGCTTGAGCTTGTCGGTCAGGTCGTCGAGCTCCTCTTCACGCGCGTCGAGCTGGTCCTCCAGACCGTCGACGCGCGTCCGCAGCGCCGCGAGCTCGTGGGCGACCGACTCGGGGTCGGACTCGGCGACCCGGTCGACTAGCTCCTCGTCGACGTCGACCGCGCCGTCGACCGTCGCTTCGCCGTGGGCGTCGCCGTCGCCCGCCTCCTCGGCGTCGATGACCTCGTCGGGCCGGACGGGGTCGTCGCTCGCGCCCCCCTCCTGCGCGGTCGCGCCTGGCTGCTCGTCTGCGGCCTCAGCGGGGTCGGACGCGTCCTGCTCGCTCATATCCCAAGCCAGTCGCCGCGGCGACAAAAGGGTTGAGAATCCGACCGACGACGGGTCGGCCGCTCCGCCTTCGCGACGGACACCGGCCGGGCGACCGCGGCCCGCACCGCTTAACTCCCGGGGAGCGGTATCCCGGGACAGTGACCGTCCGGCTCGTCTACGAGGAGGGCACCGTCCGGATCACCGGGAGCGACGCGCTCGGGGACCTGCCGTTCGTCGAACGGGACGCCCGCTCGAAGACCGGTCGAGCGCCTGCCTACCGCTACGTCGACCTCCTCGCTGCGCTGGAGGAACGCGGAATCGCCTACGAGGACCGTGTGTTCGACCTGCCGCCCCTCTCGCTCGACTCGACGTACGAACTCCGCGAGTACCAGCGCGACGCGCTCGACGACTGGGAAGGCGCCGACCGGCGAGGGGTACTCGAACTCCCCACGGGAAGCGGCAAGACCGTCGTCGGTATCGCGGCGATGGAAGCCATCGAGGCGCCGACGCTCGTCGTCGTCCCGACCATCGACCTGCTCGAACAGTGGCGCCGCGAACTCGAACGGGAGTTCGGCCGCGAGGTAGGCCAGCTGGGCGGCGGGGAGCAACGACTCGCCGACGTGACGGTGTCGACGTACGACTCGGCGTACCTCCGGGCGGACGAACTCGGCGACCGGTTCGGCCTCGTCGTCTTCGACGAGGTCCACCACCTCGGCGGCGAGGGCTACCGCGACATCGCCCGCCTGTTCGCCGCGCCCGCCCGGATTGGCCTGACCGCGACGTTCGAGCGCCCCGACGGTGCCCACGAGGCGGTCGAAGCGCTCGTCGGGCCGCTCGTCCACCGCGTCGCCGTCGACGAACTCGCCGGCGAACACCTCGCCGACTACGACATCAAGCGTCTGGAAGTCGAGCTGACGCCCGAGGAACGCGACGTGTACGAACGCCACCAGGAGACGTTCACCGACTACCTCGCCACGTCGGGCATCCAGATGCGAAGCGGCAGCGACTACCAGGAGCTCGTCAAGCGCTCCGGGAGCGACCCCCGGGCGCGAGAGGCGCTGCTGGCCAAACAGCGCGCCCGCGAGGTGATGATGAACGCCGACGCGAAGGTCGACCGGCTCGAAACGCTGCTCGACCGCCACCGAGACGACCGGATCATCGTCTTCACTGCCCACACCGACCTCGTCTATCGCCTCTCCGAGCGGTTCCTGATCCCGGCGATCACTCACGAGACCAGTGCGAACGAGCGCCGAGAGATACTGGAGCGGTTCCGCTCGGGCGAGTACTCGCGGGTCGTGACGGCGAACGTCCTCGACGAGGGGGTCGACGTGCCCGACGCCAACGTCGCGGTCGTCCTCTCGGGCAGCGGGAGCGAGCGGGAGTTCACCCAGCGGCTCGGGCGGATCTTGCGTCCGAAGGCCGGCGTCTCCGAGTCCGCGGACTCGGAGGCTCGAGAGGCGGCTGTGGCGCCTCTCGGCCAGCGGGCGCTACTGTACGAGATCGTGACCGAGGAGACCGCGGAGGAACGGGTGGCGCGACGGCGGCGGTGACGGCTCACACTTCCGGAAGCGTGCCCATTTGCGCCGCGAACAGGCCACGTACCGCCGGTCTACGTGCGAACTGGACCCGACCCGGCGGAGGGTTTAGCACGGTCGCACTCGAAGCACAGGTATGAGTTCGGCAGGTCCCCGGGGACTCCAGGGAGTCCCGGAAGCGCTGCAGGACCGCGAGTCCTGGCTCGACCCGTTCGACTGGTACCGACGCATGCGCGAGGAGGCGCCGGTCCGATACGACCCCGAGCGTCGCACCTGGGACGTCTTCCGGTACGAGGACGTCAAGCGTGCGCTCGACGACGACGAGACGTTCTCGGTCGACCCGAGTCGGGCCGACGACTTCGAGGAGCCGACCGAGCCGGGAGAGGGGCTCATCCTCGACACGATGCTGTTCGAGGACCCGCCGCGCCACGACGAACTTCGGGGCGTCGTGGACGACTGGTTCCAGCCCCGAACCCTCGCGGACCGCGAGTCACACTTCCGTGCACTGGCCGGCGAGTTGCTCGACGACGCCGTCGACGGCGGCGGAGAGCTGGACGTGGTCGCGGATCTCGCGTACCCGTTCCCGGTGACGGTCATCGCCGAGCTGCTCGGGATCCCGCCGTCGGACCGCGACCGATTCAAGCGCTGGTCGGACACCCTCGTGGCCGCCGCGAGCGACGACGAGGGCGCCGAGCGGTTCACCGAGCGCCAGCAGCGGAGCCAGATGGAGATGGGGCAGTACTTCCTGGAGGCGATCGAGGAGCGCCGTGAGAACCCCCGCGACGACCTGTTGTCGGTCATCGTCACCGAGGAGACCGACGCCGGGGAGCGCCTCTCTCACGAGGAGGCGCTCGGGACGTGTATGCTCCTGCTCGTCGCCGGCAACATCACCACGACGAACCTGATCGCCAACGCCGTGCGCACGTTCGCCGAGGAAGACGCCGACCTGTTCGAGCGGTTGCGCGGCGACGACCGCGCGCTCACCCGCGCCGTCGAGGAGGTGCTGCGGTACCGCTCGCCCGTCCAGGCGATGAGTCGCGTGGCGACCGAGGACGTGCGGATGGGCGGCGAGACGATCGCGGCGGGCGACCGCGTCGTCGTCTGGCTCGGCTCCGCGAACCGCGACGAGCGTCGGTTCGACGACGCCGACGCGTTCCGACCCGACCGGTCGCCGAACCAGCACCTCGGGTTCGGCCACGGCACCCACTACTGTCTGGGAGCGCCGCTGGCACGGCTGGAGGCCGAGGTCGCGCTCTCGGAACTGCTCGACCGCGTCGAGGGCGTGCGACTCGCCGAGACCACGCTCCAGCCGACCCGAAGCGCGTTCGTCTACGGCGTCGAATCGCTGCCGGTCCGGTACGACGAACGACGGTAGAGCGGGTCGCTACGACCGAGCGTCCGCGGCGCGCGCCACACCCCTGGCCCGCGAACTCGGCTACTCGCTCGAACTCGCGGTCGATCCGGTGGAGTCAGTCGACGCGGCGACCGCCGTCGCGGACGCACTCGGGTCCGTCGCCGTTCGGTCTACCCGGTCGGTCCGTGTTCCGGTTTCGGTAGCCACCCTGTCTTCTGGGTAGGGCGTCACGGTCCCGTCGGGGATCGGCGTCTCGGGTGGACCGGAGTCGAAAGAGATGGCGAAACCGGTCAGTTGGCCTTCCGTGATAGGGAAGCGGATCTCGAACAGGCCGCTGGCCTGGGGCTGGAGGACGACGTGTCGAGACGGGGAGAAAGTCCTGTCGCCGGCCTCGACGGTCACGGTCATCACCGCCTCGTGAGCGACGCCGACGCGATTGCGGACGGTCACTTCGACCACTAGGTCGCCGTTCTCGTCGGACCGGAACGTCCGCCCTGGGACGACGAACCGCTGCTGGTCGGGCGTCGGTTCGGCGTCGCCGTCGTCGCCACCGCCCCCCCTATCTCCACCGTCGCCGCCCTCCTCGGGAGTGGCGATCCCCTCGGGTGGTTCGGGTGCCGTCGCCGGCACCTCGCCGTCGGCCGTACAGCCCGCGCCCGCCCCCGCCGCGAGGGCAGCCAGCCCGCGCAGGACCGTCCGTCGTTGCATACTGCTCCCCCGAGTGCGGTCCGGTAAGTATCTTCCCGTCGGCCGTGGACGCTCCGACGACGCCCTGGCCGGCCTCGCTACCGGATCGTTTCCCGTCAGCGAACGACAGGTATCGCTACGTGAAACCGAGACAACACACTTTCCGACCGGTATCGTAGCTCAGAGTATGGCACACGCTGACACGCCGATGCCGGGAACCGTCGACGACGTAGCCCCGCGGCGCCTGGCCTGGTGGGTGCTCGGACTGGGGCTGCTGGGAGTCCTCGCCTTCGTGGCGCTTCGATTCCTCCCGTGGCTCGTGTTCGGGCTGTTCATCTACTACGTGTCGCGCCCGATCACCCGACGGCTCGAGAGTCGCGTCGGCTCGCCGGGGCTGGTCGCGATGCTCACGCTCCTGTTGATCGTCCTCCCGGTGGTCCTGTTGCTGGGGGCGCTGCTGGTCGTCGCCGCCGGACAGTTCGCCTCGGCGCTGGCCAACGTACCCCTCGAAGACCTCCTCGGCCGCTTGCCCGTCGGGCCCGCAGACCTGCCCGACACCCCGACCGAGGTGTACGACGTCACCGTCACGCTGATCCGGGACCCGTCCGTGCAGGCGGTCGTCGGCTCGGTCACCGGCCTGATCGGTGCGGTCGGCGCGACGCTGTACAACGTGTTCGTCTCGCTGCTGATCGGCTTCTTCCTGCTCGTCAGCGACCGCGGGATCGCGGGCTGGTTCGAGTCCGAGGTGTTCGGCGAGGACAGCCTGGCGGTCCGCTACCTCTCGACGGTCGACGAGGGACTGCGCTCCATCTTCTTCGGCTACACGCTGACCATCCTCGCGATCGTCGTGCTGACCTCGGTGATCTACACGGCCTTCGACCTGCTCGCGCCCGGCGACATCGCGATCCCATCGATCGTCCTCCTGGCCGTCGTCACCGGCGTGTTCACGCTCGTCCCGCTGGTCGGCCGGTCGATCGTCTACTTCCTCATCGCGGGCGTCATGGCCGCCCAGGCCGCGACGACCGACCCGCGGCTGCTCTGGTACCCGGTCCTCTTCCTCGCCGTGATGATGCTGGCGTTCGACAACGTCGTCCGCACGTACATCCGACCGTACCTCTCGGGGCGGATGTTCAACACCGGCCTGGTCATGTTCGCGTACCTGTTCGGCCCGGCGCTGTTCGGCTGGTACGGTATCTTCCTCGGGCCGGTCCTGCTGGTGTTCGTCGTCGTCTTCATGCGACTCGTCCTCCCGCTGTTGGCAAACCCCGACCGGGAACTGCCCCCGGCCGAGCGCGAGGTGACGCTCGACGAGTTCACCAGCGTCCCGAGCGGCTCCGAAGGGCCCGGCTCCGGCGCCGCCGAACCGGAGTAACCCGAGCGATGGGTCGGCCCGCCCCGTCGCGTTTTTACCGTCCGCCGACCGAGTGGCGGCCGTGCTCACGAAGGACCTGCTGCGCGTCTCGCGGGCCGGCGGCGGTTTCCACCCGCAGTTCGCCGACGAGGACCACCGCGACCTCGCGGCCCGCGTCCTCGGCGTCTACCAGGGCCACGTCGACCACACCCGTTCGGACCTCGATTCGGCGCTGACCGACCTCGAACGCGACGCCGACGACTTCAAGCTCGTCCGCGGGTTCGCCAAGCTCCTGGATCGGGAGGCCCGCTTCGAGGTCCGCGCGCCCGTCGACCCCCGCCGTGCCCGCGAGGCCGCCTTCGCCGCGAGCGAAGCCGTCGGCGTCGTCACCGCCGACGACCGCGAGCGCGCGCTCCGGCGGGCCGCCGACCGCCTCGACGCCGACCCCGACGATCTCGCCGCGACGCTGTACGCCGACCTCGACGACCGACAGGTCCTCGCCGAGATCGACCCGCGATGGGACCCAGAAGAGCTGGTCGCCCAGTACAACCTCTCACTGGCTCAGACGGCGCTGTTCGACGCGACCGAAGTGCGCGTCCGCTCGTCCGACCCGAAGGCGCTCGTCTCGGCCGTCAAGCGCCTCCGACTGATGTACGAGGTCCGGACGACCGACGCCGGCCGCGAGGTCGTCGTCACCGGCCCGGACGCCCTGTTCCGGGCGACCCGGCGCTACGGCACCCGGTTCGCCCGCCTGCTTCGCACCGTCGCCACGGCCGAGGAGTGGACGCTGACGGCGACCGTCGACGACCGCGGCACCGACCGCGAGATGGTCCTGACCGACTCGGACGTGGCGGTCCCGGGCGTCGAACCCGTCACGGAGGTGAGCTACGACAGCGGCGTCGAGGCCGACTTCGCGACCCGCTTCGAGTCGCTGGGGCTCGACTGGGACCTCGTGCGCGAGCCCGAACCGCTCGAAGCGGGCGCCAGCGTCGCCATCCCCGACTTCGCCTTCGACTACCGCCACGCCGACTTCCGCGTGTTCTTCGAGATCATGGGCTTCTGGACGCCCGAGTACGTCGAGAAGAAACTCGCTCAGCTGGACGCGATCGACGACGTGGAACTGCTGGTGGCCGTCGACGAGAGCCTCGGCGCCGGCGAGGCCATCGAAGCGCGCGACCACCGCGCGATCCCCTACTCCGGCACCGTCCGCGTCAAGGACGTTCGCGACGCGCTCCGGCGCTACGAGGACGACCTCGTCGCCGAACACGCCGCCGACCTGCCCGAGGAACTCCGGCCCGAGGCCGACGTGGTGACCATCGAGTCGCTGGCGACCGAGTACGGCGTCAGCGAGGACGCCGTCGACGGCAAGTCGTTCCCCGAGCACGAGCGCGTCGGTCGAACGCTCGTCAGACCCGCGGTACTCGCGGCCCTCGGCGAGCGGATCGAGGCCGGGATGACTCTGAGCGAAGCGGAGGATATCCTCGACGAGTACGGCCTCGACGACGCCGGTGCGGCGCTGTCGGCGCTCGGCTATCGCGTCGAGTGGGAGGGGCTAAGCGGCGGGACCGTCCGCGAGCGCGAGTGCGAGGCGTAGGCGGCAGTGTCGTTCGGCCCCTACAGCTCCCGGCGGCGACCCTTCGGGACCTGCGAGCGGAGTTCGCCGTGGACGTAGAGGCCGACGCCGACGGGTTCGGATTCGCCGGCGATCTCCGTCGCGACGATCAGGTAGCCCCAGTCGCCGTCCCAGTCCAGTTCCTGGTCGTCGCCGGCGACGAAGGTGGCGGCTGCCTCCCGAGAGAGATAGATCACACACTCGTCGGCGCTGTCGCCGAACCGCTGGACCGCCTCCAGCGTCGGCTTCCAGTGCTCGCGACGCGTCCGCAGGAACGCGAGGCCGAGCCCCTCGACGGCCACGGGCGAGTCCACGTCGTCGGCGAACGCCCAGATCTTGCCCGAGCCGCGCTCCCAGAACGTGTGGCCGTCGAACGTCTCCGGCGGGATCGCGAACCGCTCGTCCCACCAGTCCAGAACCTCCTCGCGAGTGGGGCGGCCCTCCACGACCCGCTCGTCGGCGGTCGCGGGCAGCCGATCGAAGCGCGTCCCGTCGTTCGCGGGCGTCGACTCGGCACTGCTCGCGTCGTCTCCGTCGCTCATTCGGCGGTCACCTCCAGTTTCGCGCAGAAGAAGCCGCCGGTGTCGTTGTGGTGGGGGTAGATGCGCTTGGCCCGCTCGACCGAGTCGTCGAACCGCTCGTCCTGCCACTCGGTGACGCCGGGAGTCGAATCGAGCGGGAGGTCGAACTCGACCAGCTCGCAGGCCTCCTCGGCCAGGGCGTGGTCGAGGACGGCCTCGTTCTCCTCGGGGGCGAACGTGCAGGTGGAGTAGACCACCGTCCCACCCTCGCGGGTGGTCTGGATCGCGCGGCGGAGGACGCCCTTCTGGACGCCCGAGATGCCCTCGACGTGGTCCAGTTCCCAGTCGTCCAGCGCGTCGGGGTTCTTGCGGATGGTCCCCTCGCAGGAACACGGCACGTCCACGAGCGCGCGGTCGTAGGGCGCTCCCTCGCGCACGTCCGAATCGGGGGCGCGAAACGGTTTGAGCGAGTGATTGCGGGCGTCCTCGTGGGTGACGGCGACGTTCGTGGCGCCGGCGCGCTCGGCGTTCGACCGGAGCGCGGAGATCCGCCCGAGGTTGTTGTCGGTGGCGACCAGCAGGCCGCGGTCGTCCATCAGCGCGGCGAGCTGAGTCGTCTTGCTGCCCGGCGCGGCGCAGGCGTCCCACACGCGCTCGCCGGGTTGGGGGTCGAGCACGGCGGCGGGGACGGCCGAGACCTCCTCCTGACCGTGGATCCACCCGAGCACGTACGGCCAGTTCGTCCCGGGCTGGTCGTCGGGGAGGGCGAACAGGCCGTCGTGCCACCCGACGGGTTCGTGGGCGATATCGGCCTCCGTCAGGGCGGCCTTCGCCCGCTCGACGGTCGTCTTCAGCGTGTTGACGCGGACGACCGACGGGAGCGGGCGGTCACAGGCCGCGCGAAAGGCGTCGAAATCGTCGACGAGCGACTCGTAGCGCTCCAGTACGTCCATTGGCGCTCCCTTCGCTGTCGCCCGTGTTAACCCCCTCGGCTCGGACCCGACGCGGCCGGTCGCGACCGAACGCGGGCCCGAAGTCGGCCCGTCCGCGCTCGGTTTTAAGCCGCTGGCGGGCGGGACAACGGTATGGCGCAGATCGACGTACACCGCGAGGACATCGAACTCGACGAGCCGACGCTGATCGAGGGGCTCCCCGGCGTCGGTCTCGTCGGCAAGATCGCCGCGGACCACCTCGTCGACGCGCTCGAGATGACGCATTACGGCTCGTGTCGCTGCGAGGGGCTCCCCGAGGTCGCCGTCTTCGGGGAGGACGACCCGACCTACCAGCCGCCGGTGCGGCTCTACGCCGACGAGGACCGGGATCTGCTCGTGCTCCAGAGCGACGTGCCGGTCTCGCCGAACGCCGCCGAGGACTTCGCGACCTGTCTGACCGGCTGGCTCGACGAACGCGACGCGACGGGGCTGTACGTCTCCGGGCTCCCTGCGGACAAAGAGGGCGTCCCGAGCCTCTACGGCGTCGCCAGCGGCGACGCGACCCGGCTACTCGACGAGCACGACATCGCGGCGCCCGCCGAGAGCGGCGTCATCAGCGGCCCGACCGGCGCGTTGCTGTACGAGGCCGAACGGAGCGGCCTCGACGCGCTCGGACTCGTCGTCGAGGCCAACCGCAACTTCCCCGACCCCGAGGCGGCGCGGGTCGTCCTGCTGGACGGCATCGGCCCGATCGGCGGCGTCGACGTGGACACCGACCACCTCGTCGAACAGGCCGAGGAGATCAGCCAGGCTCGGGAGAACCTCGCCAGGCGGATGCAGGAAGCACAGGACGAGAGTTCGAGAGCCCAGCCGATGGGCATGTATCAGTAGCGCTCCGATGAGCGTCGCGACCGCCGCGGGAACGTTCGGCGTCGGCGTCGTCTTCGGTCTCGCGCTAGCGGCACCGCCAGGGCCGATGAACGCCGTCATCGCCGAGGAGAGCGCCCTCCGCGGATGGATCGCGGGCTTCACCGCTGGGCTCGGTGCGATGACCGCCGACCTCGTCTTCTTCGTCCTGTCGCTCGCGGGCGTCGTCGCCTTCCTGCAGGGCGCCGAGACCGTCCGCGCGGCGATGGTCGGCGTCGGCGGCCTGCTGATGCTGTACTTCGCAGCCGGCGCCGCGCGGGACGCCCGCTCGGACTTTCTGTCGGGTGATTCGGGCCCGGACGCCGACGACGCCGACGCCCGCGGGTTCACGAAGGCCTTCGTCCTCGCGCTGACGAACCCCTACCAGATCCTGTTCTGGCTGACCGTCGGCGTCGGTCTGCTCGAACCGGGAACCGTCGACGTGCTGTCGTACCTGCCCGTCGTCGGCGCGGACCTGACGGGCACGCTCGTCGTGCGCACGGGGAGCCCGGCGCTGCTGGCGGGGCTGTTCGGCGGCATCGTCGTCTGGATCACCGCCTTTCCGGCGGCGCTGGTGAGCGTCGGGCGACGAGTCGACGCGTTCGCAGCCGCCGCCGCGGTCGTCTCGGCGCTGGTGCTGGCGGGCTTCGGCGTCACCTTCTGCTGGACGGCGGTCCGGACGCTGGCCGGCCTGTGAACTGCGGTTGCCATCCGAGGAGCAGTCGGCCGTCCTCGGGCGATCGACCGCCGGAGTCGCTCGCCGTTCGGCCCGTCAGTCCGACCCGCCGGGCGGTCCGGGCTGCTCTTCGGGCTCGACGTCGGCGACTTCGCCTTCGAGCCACTCCTTGAACCACCTGACGCGCTTGAGCCGCCGGTGGCAGATGCTCTCGGCGGCGTCGCTGCGGACGCGGTCGCGGGCGTCGACGCCTCGTTCGAGGACGCGTCCGACCATCTCGGCGGCGTCGATGTGCGTGCGGGACTCGTAGCCCATCCGCAACAGCATCAGCGCCGTACCGTTGGCGCCGACCTTGTCGAGGAGGTCGGCCTCGATGAGACACTGGGTCTCCAGCGGCAGGTCGGTCAGCTCGCCCTGATAGGAGTGGTCGCGAACGGCGGCGCAGACCTCGTCGACGAACGACGCCGGGTAGTCGCCGTGGCTGGTGAGGTACTCGCGGGTGACGCGGGCGCCCTCTTCCGCGTGAAGATCCTGGTCGACCTCTAGCTTCGCGATGTCGTGGAAGAGGGCGGCGACGCGAGTCACGTCGACGTTCGCGCCTTCCGCCTCGGCGATCTCCTCGGAGAGTTCGACCACGTTGAGGATGTGGTTGAACCGGTACTCCGCGGAGTGCCAGGGGTACCACCGCATGCGACCGCCGTCGTCTTCGCTCTCGACGCTGGCCGCCAGGTAGTCGTGGACGAAGGCCTCCATCTCCGCGAACGCCTCGGCCGAGACGGGCGACTCCCTAATTTCGACGCCCACGGAACCACCTCCAAGAGATACGTGCGTTAGTCATCTTACGGATAGAAAGGCGCGTTCGACTCTTAGGCGTTACGACACCCGTGGCCCGCCGGTTTCGACCCCGCTGAAACCGGCGAAAACAGCGGTTTTGAATCCTATACGTCCGATCTATGGCCGACGAACCACGCACAGTCGGCCGATCCGTCGTTCGGCGAACCCGAACGCCGCCCCGGTGCCACTCCGTATCCCCCGTCGATCTCGACGCGCGTCCAGCGTGCGGCCGGAACGATTCTCGATTCGGAACGCGATCGGTGGTGTGGCGTGGTTTTATCGTGGTGCGTGTCAACGTTTGACGTATGAACGTACGCACCGCAAAGCGGGGGGACCGACCGGCGATCCGGGACGTGGCGCGGCGGTCGCTGCAGGCGTCGTACTCGCTGAGTCCGGAGGCGATCACCGGCGCCGTCTCCGAGTGGTACGACGAGGCGGCGCTGGACGAGGCGACGAACGACGAGGACCGGCACCTGCTCGTCGCCGACCGCGAGGGACAGGTCGTCGGGTTCGCCGAGAGCGAACTCGCCGGCGGGGACGCGACGCTGCTGTGGCTCCACGTCGACCCGGCCTACCGCGGCGAGGGGGTCGGCACGGCGCTGTTCGAGGAGACCCGCGAGCGGTTGACCGATGCCGGCGCGGACCGGATGGTCGGCCGCGTCCTCGCCGACAACATCGACGGCAACGGGTTCTACGAGGCCCAGGGCTTCGAGCGGGTCGACGAGGCCGGCCTCGAGATCGCCGGTCACCACCACGTCGAGAACGTCTGGGCCGAGTCCGGTGACGACGGCCTCCAGGCCATCAAGAGCGCCGACGGCGCGACCGTCTACGTCGACGAGACCGACTGGGACGACGGCTCCGCCGCGAAGTTCTACACCGTCTACAGCGACGAGGACGGAACCGACCACTACGGCTACTTCTGCAGCAACTGCAACCGCCTCGCCAACGCCATGGACGCGATGGGCCGCATCGAGTGCGACAGCTGCGGCAACGCCCGCAAACCGACCCGGTGGGACGCCGCGTATCTCTGATCGGGTCGTCAGCGTTCGGATCGAGCCAGTACGGAACAGTCGCGGTGGCGCGTGCTGTCGAGCGTGCCCGCCTCGTGGCGGGCCGCTCGAACTAGCCGCGCGAGGGATGAGCACCGCACGCCGCAGGCGCGCGGAGCGCAAGAGGCTGGGGAGGCACGAGGCCGTCTGCGGTGCTGTGCGGGGCGGTCCTGGCGGACTGAAAGGGCGAGACGCGCTCGCGTTCGCGTGGTCGTCTGAGCGGGCCACTATCCGCGCGGGCCGTGCGGAGAGCGCGGATATCCCGTCTCAGCGACCGCGAGCGCGGCGAGGGCTTTCAGCACCCACCGTCGAGTGCGGTAAAATCGACAGCTAGCGAGCGCGGCGAGGGCTTTCAGCACCCACCGTCGAGTGCGGTAAAATCGACAGCTAGCGAGCGCGGCGAGGGCTTTCAGCACCCACCGTCGAGTGCGGTAAAATCGACAGCTAGCGAGCGCGGCGAGGGCTTTCAACACCCACCGTCGAGTGCGGTAAAATCGACAGCTAGCGAGCGCGCTGAGGGCTTTTCGGCGCTCGTTGCCGCGTGCGACTACTCCAACTCGCCGCGAACAGCTCCGAGAAGGGACATCGAGGGGCGGTCCGATGCCGGGAGACTCAAGGACCGCGGGCGGGAGGTGGGAGACGATGGAGACGAGTCATCGGGTGGTCGTCGACGACGCGCGCGAACTCGATACGCTGGCCGACGACAGCGTCGACCTGGTCGTGACTTCGCCGCCGTACCCGATGATCGAGATGTGGGACGACACCTTCGGCGCGCTCGATCCCGCCGTCGGGGACGCACTGGCCGACGGCGACGGCCAGCGCGCCTTCGAGGCGATGCACGGGGTCCTCGACGAGGTGTGGGCGGAACTGGAGCGGGTGCTCGTCGACGGCGGGATCGCCTGCGTCAACGTCGGCGACGCGACTCGGACCGTCGACGGGAGCTTCCGGGTCTACCCCAACCACGCTCGCGTGCTCGAAGCGTTCCAGTCGCTGGGGTTCGACCCGCTACCGGACGTGCTCTGGCGCAAGCCCACCAACAGCGCGGCGAAGTTTATGGGCTCGGGGATGCTCCCACCGAACGCCTACGTCACGCTGGAACACGAGTACGTCCTCCTCTTCCGCAACGGCGGCGACTCCCGGTCGTTCGAGCCCGGCGCGGACCGGCGCTACGAGGCCGCCTACTTCTGGGAGGAGCGCAACCGCTGGTTCTCCGACGTGTGGACCGACGTGAGCGGCGAACTCCAGAGCCTCGACCACGACGACCTGCGCGAGCGCTCCGCCGCGTTCCCCTTCGAGATCCCCTACCGCCTCGTCAACATGTATTCGGCCTACGGCGACACCGTCCTCGATCCGTTCTGGGGCACCGGCACCACCTCGCTGGCCGCACTCGTCGCCGGCCGCGACTCCGTCGGCTACGAGCGCGAAGCCGCCTTCGCCGAGGTGTTCGACGACGCGGTGGCCGACGCGTCCGCACTGTCCCGGTCGGTCGTCGCCGAACGCCTCGACCGACACCGCCAGTTCGTCGCCGACGTTCGAGCCGAAGGCGACGACCTCGGCTACGACGCCGTCCACTACGACTTCCCGGTCAGGACGAAGCAGGAACGCGAGATCCGCTTCTACGAAGTCGAGTCCGTCGAGTCGACCGACGAAGGGTATCGGGCGACGCACGAACCGGTCTGAGCGGCACGAACGCTACCAGAGTGACCCGTCGCACCTCAAGACTCAGGTTCGGAAGAAGTGTAATTTTTTGTCATAGTCCCGAGCGGATTCGAACCGCTGTCATAGGCTCGCTCCGCAACACGGCGTATGAATGGGTCGCGTACGCCGTGTCGCTCCAAAGGCCCATATGATTGGCCACTACACCACGGGACTTCGATTCACCATTATCGCCGAGTCATTTTATTCGTTCCGGCATCGTGCGACGGTCACTCCGGTCGGATTTCCGTGGCCGAAATCTCTCCTGACTCGGCGCGTAGGTGACAACTCCGACAGAGCGCCACGACGTTATCGACCGAATGCGCCCTCTGTGGGTCGTCGAACGTACGGATCGGTGTAATGTGATGGACGTCCGGTTCGCGACCGATCTCCTCGCGCTCTTTCCCGCAGTGCTGACATCGATGGTCGTCACGGTCGAGCGCCCGGCGCCTCACTCGGTACCAGTCACCGCTGTACGCTCCAGAATTGCTTCCGCCGTCGTAGAGTGCGTCACTCAGACAGTCCCGACTATAAAAGCGCACGCCACCGTCACGTATCGCACAGGGCAGAACCGAGAACGAATCGCCACAGTACTCGCACTCCCGTTCGACGCGCTCGATATCGTGCACTTCGGCGTAGCTGTCCCCGAGGAACTCGTCGGCCTCGCGGACGCAGTCGCGACAGTAGACGCCTCTCTTGTCCGAGGGGTAGTACTCGAACTCGTCGCCGCAGCGCTCGCAGTCGGTCCGTTCGGTCGCATCCTTCCAGTTGCCGTTGTTCTCGCCCGCGTTCGGGTCGCAGTCGTCGCAGTAGGCGAGCCGCGCCTTCGGGTCGTAGAAGTCTGTTCCACAGTCCTCACACGTCCGATTCGGGAGGTATTCGCCGTGGACTTTCGCGTGGTGCTGGCGCTTGCCGGCCTCGCTCGAAAGCGACGTCCCGCAGGTCGGACAGTCGGGCACACCACGGAGTGGTCGCGGTATCCGTCAAAAACGTACGGCCGGACGCTCTGACCGTCAGTCGTCGGCGGTCGCGGGGACTTCGAGTAGGCCACAGACGTCGTCTTCGGAGTCGAAGCAGTCGGGACAGGCGGGGTCGCGGTCGATGATGGTGTCGAGTCGGTCGGCGACGGTCTCGTCGATGACGCTCTCGAGCTGGCGGGCCTCACCGCGGAACTCCTCGACTTCGAGGACCTCGACGAGGAACCGCTCGATGATGCAGTAGTTCTGGAGCGCGTCGCGGGCGCGGACGATGCCCTCGTCCGAGAGGGAGACGCCCTTGTACTTCTCGTGTTCGGCCAGCCCCTGGTCTTCGAGCTTGCCGATCATCTCGTTGGCGCTCGCGGGGCTCACGTCGAGTCGGTCGGCGAGGTCACCGGTCGACGCGGGGCCGTCCTCGATCTGCTGGATCAGGTAGATGGCTTTCAGGTACTGGTCGGCCGTGTTCACAGGAATCCCTCCGTTCGAGTGGGTTGCCGGCGGCACACCGGGCCGTCGGCGGTCATCGTCGCTCCTCCATGAGTTCGGTCACTTCTTCGACGCCCTCGGCCTCCTCCTCGCGGATGGTTGCGAGGGTGTCGAGCAGTCGGCCGCGGTCGATACCGAACTGTACGTCCGAGGCCTCGACGGCCTCGATGAGGTCGTCGTAGAACTTGTAGGCCGTCTCCTCGTTACACAGCTGGTCGTAGAGGACGCCGTCGAAGTCCTCGTCGGCCTCGTACTGGGCCTCGACGAGCGCCTCGATCTCCTCGTAGGCGACCGTCTCGGCGTCGAGTTCTCCGATCAGGTCCTCCAGGCGGTCGCGGTGGCGGGCGGACTCCTCGGCGGCGTCTTCGAGCATCGCTCGCACGTCGTCGGTCAGGTCCGCTCCGCTGTCGCTGGCGTGTTTCGACGCCCGCGCCTCGACGACTTCTTCCAGGACGATACCGATCTGGAGCAGGCGGGCCAGCTGGTGGTCGGACCCGACGGGCACGGTGAGACTCATCGCGGGCCCCCCTGGTGGTCGACGCCCGTCGCGTGATTCATAGACAGTGGTCAGGCAGGCGGGGACGTAAGTCCTTCCCTCGCCACTGCGACTGTAAGGACGCAGTCGGCGCACTCGCCGGCCACCACGGGCTCACCGATTCGAACGACTCTCCCTGTCCTGGGGCCCGTGGTCGCGGCCGCCCGTCCGGTCGTCACCGGCCCAGCGGAGCGCGAGCACGTACAGCCCGACGACGGCGACCCCGACCGCCACCCCGAGGACCGAGTCCGTCACCAGATGCAGGTGGCCCGTGTGCAGCGGGACGACCGGGGCGACCACGAGGGGCAAGAGGTGCAGTGGACGCATGCGTTGGTGTGTCTAACGTCATCACGATACTTAACCGACGGGCGCGTTTTCGAGACCCGGGAACGGGAGTGGAACGTCGCCAGGACGGGCGAAAACGGGAGGGAATTACTCGGTCAGCCGCTCGACGATCAACTCGTCCATGTCCTCGCGGAGTTCGTCGACGGCGACCTCCTCGAGGACGGGCACGAAGAAGCCCTCGACGAGCATGTTCTTCGCGCGCTCCTCGTCGACGCCGCGGGAGGTCATGTAGAACAGTTCCTCGGCGTCGACCTGGCCGACGGTCGCGGAGTGGCTGGCCTCGGTGTCGTGGTTGTTGATGATCAGCTTCGGCGAGGCGTCGGCCTCGCTGTCGTCGCTGAGCATCAGCGTGTTCTCGCGCTGGTAAGAGCTGGTGTCCCAGGCGTCGGTACCAACGTCTTGGACCCCCTCGTACACCGAGCGAGCCTCGTCGTCGAGGACGCCGCGGGTCACGAGGTCGGCGGTGGTGTGCTCGTGCTCGTGCCAGACGCGGCTGTTGATGTCGAAGTGCTGGTCGTCGTGGCCGAAGAAGGCGCCGACGATCTGGCTCTCCGAGCCCTCGCCCAGGAGTCGGGTCTCGACGCTGGACTTCGTGAGCCGCGAGCCGATGTTGCCCTCGATCCAGTCGACTGAGGCGTGGTCGGCGGCGTGGCCGCGCTTGACCTGAAAGTTGTAGGTGTCCTCGCCGAGGTTCTGGAGCGCCCCGTACTGGACGTTCGCGTTCTCGCCGGCGACGACCTCGACGACGCCCGAGTAGTACTGGTCGCCCTCGACGTCGGCGCCGATGCTCTGTCGTTCGAGGATCGTGGCCGAGGCCGACTCCTCGACGACGACCAGCGTGTAGTTGAACAGCGAGCGGCTGTTCTGTGTCGTCCGGATCTTCACGTCCTCGGCGGCGACGCCTTCGGGAACGTAGACGAGCGTGCCCGCCGAGAACAGCGCCGTCGACAGCGCCGTCAGGAAGTCACGCTGGGGGTCGACGACGCTCCCGAACTGCTCCTCGATCAGGTCGCCGTGCTCGGCCAGGGCCTCGTCCCACGCCAGCACGTCGGCGCCTTCGGCTTCGACGCGGTCTTTCTCCTGCTCCCACTCCAGCGGGTCTACGAGTGACTCGTAGTCGAGGTCGACGAGGTTCGTCCAGTGGCGCGGACCGGGCGTCGTGATGACGTCCGGCATGTCCAGCTCGTCGAGCGCGGCCAGCGCGTCCAGACGGGTCTCGAGGAGCCACTCGGGCTCGTCGAGCTGTTCGCTGATCTCCGTTACCTGTGCCTCTGTGAGGTTCGCGTGTACCTGCGTACTCATGGTGATCACCGGGGGTTACCCGAGCGAGCCCTCCATCTCCAGTTCGATGAGGCGGTTGAGCTCGACCGCGTACTCGATGGGCAGTTCCTCGGTGATCGGCTCGATGAAGCCGGCGACGATCATCTGCTTTGCGTCGTCGTCGTCCAGGCCGCGGCTCTGGAGGTAGAACACGTCCTCGTCACCGATCTTGCCGACGGTCGCCTCGTGAGCCACGTCGACCTCGTTCTCCTGAATCTCCATGTACGGCATCGTGTCCGACGTCGAGTCGTTGTCGAACATCAGCGCGTCACATTCGACGGACGTCGACGCGCCTTCGGCGCCGTTGGCCATGTGGACCAAACCGCGGTAGTTGGTGCGGCCGCCGTCCTTGGCGATGGACTTGGACTCGATGGTCGACTTCGTGTCGGGCGCGTTGTGGTAGACCTTCGCGCCGGTGTCGATGTCCTGGCCCTCGCCGGCCATGGCGATGGTGATGTGGTTGTCCGTCGCGCCGGGCCCTTTGAGGATGGTGCTCGGGTAGAGCATCGTCGCCTTCGAACCCATGCTGCCGGAGACCCACTCCATCGTGGCGTCGGCCTCGGCGATGGCGCGCTTGGTGTTGAGGTTGTAGGTGTTTTTCGACCAGTTCTGCACCGTCGAGTACTGGACGTGGGCACCTTCCTTGACGAACACTTCGACGCCCCCGCTGTGGAGGTTGAACTCCGAGTACTTCGGGGCGGAACAGCCCTCGATGTAGTGGACTTCCGAGCCCTCCTCGGCGATGATGAGCGTGTGCTCGAACTGGCCCATGCCGTCGGAGTTCATCCGGAAGTACGCCTGGACGGGCATGTCGACCGTCGTGTCCTCGGGGACGTAGACGAACGACCCACCGGACCAGATGGCGCCGTGCAGCGCCGCGAACTTGTTGTCGCTCGGCGGCACGGCCTTCGTCATGAAGTACTCCTCGACGATCTCTTCGTGTTCCTGGACCGCCTTGTCCATGTCGCAGAAGATGACGCCCTTCTCCTCCCAGCGCTCCTGCATGTTCTGGTAGACGATTTCGGACTCGTACTGGGCGCCGACGCCCGAGAGGGCGTTCTTCTCGGCCTCGGGGATACCGAGCTTGTCGAAGGTGTCCTGGATCTCCTCGGGGAGGTCGTTCCAGTCGT
The DNA here is from genome assembly GCF_016065055.1 of Halosimplex litoreum. NCBI lineage: Archaea > Methanobacteriati > Methanobacteriota > Halobacteria > Halobacteriales > Haloarculaceae > Halosimplex > Halosimplex litoreum. Next base: position 3,398,096 of record NZ_CP065856.1, on the reverse strand, counting down.
CGACCCCGCCGCGCGTTTCGATGTCCGGGCGGATGTAGGGAACGATCTCGTCGACGTCGACCTCCGAGATGTCGGGTGCGCCCGGCCAGTCGTCGGGCATCGGCATCTCGTGGTACTGCTCCAGCGCGCGCAGGCGCCGCTCGAGCATCCACTCCGGTTCGTCCTTGTCCTCGGAGATGACCCGGATGGTCTCCTCCGTCAACCCCTTCTCGGCTTCGAAGGCGGACTTTTCCTCCTTCTTGAACTCGAAGCGGGCCTCGGTGTCGGTCTCCTTGAGATGGTCTTGATCTGAGCTCATTGTTGTATCGTGTGTATGGTCTGTAGCCGTATCAGGCTATGCACGTCAGGCCGCCTCGTAGACTTCCTCGCGGACCCAGTCGTAGCCCTCGTCCTCGAGGGTCTCGGCCAGCTCCGCGCCGCCGGATTTGGCGATCTCGCCGTCGAGCATCACGTGGACGTGGTCCGGCTCCACGTAGTCGAGGATGCGCTGGTAGTGGGTGATCTGCAGGATGCCCGCGCCCTGCTCGTCGCGCAGCGCGTTGATACCCTGGGAGACGTCCTGCAGGCGGTCGATGTCCAGCCCGGAGTCGATCTCGTCGAGCACCGCGACCGACGGCTCGAGGATCGCCGCCTGGAGGACCTCGTTTTGCTTCTTCTCGCCGCCGGAGAAGCCCGCGTTGAGATAGCGGTTCGCGAACTTCTCGTCCATGTCGAGTTGCTCCATCTTTGCCTGGAGGATCTCCTGAAACTCCGCGACGCCGACCTCGCCCTCGTCGGCGGGCCCCTCCATCGGAGAGGTGTCGTAGCCCGCGGCGTCTTCTTTGGTGTCACCGCCCTCGTCGGCTTCGGCTTCATCCTCCTCGTCCTCGTCCTCGAACAGCTCCTCGCGCTCCTCGAGCTTCGCGTTGAGCGCCGTCCGCAGGAAGTTCACCATCGTCACGCCCTCGATCTCGGCGGGGTACTGGAACGCCAGGAAGATACCCAGCGCCGCGCGCTCGTTCGGTTCCAGATCGAGCAGGTCCCACGTCTGCAGATCCGCGGGGACCTCGATGTCCTCGAACTCGTCCTCTTCGATGTGGAAGCGCACTTCGCCGCCAGTGACCTCGTAGGCCGGGTGGCCCGCGATGACCTTCGCCAGTGTGGACTTGCCCGACCCGTTCGGACCCATCAGCGCGTGGATCTCGCCCGACTCGACGTCCAGGTCCACACCCTCGAGGATCTGTTCACCGCCGTCCTCTGCGACCTTCGCCTGCAGGTTGTCTATTTCGAGTACAGCCATATATTTCGGTCATCCTAAATCACGGGGCTATCGCTGATAATAGTTTCGAGTTTCCACGACCGACGTTTGCGATTCGTAAATCGAGTTTAGGGTATTGGAAACTCCGTGGTCGCATCGAACCCGACGGAACTGCACGCATACAGTCGACGAACAGTCCGCGCCAGACGGCAAATGAAGCTTTCTCTCCGGCGATCGTTCGATCGGTATGGCCTCGATCCTCGTCATCTACGGGACTACCACCGGCCAGACCGCGGTGGTCGCGAGACGTATCGACGACGTGCTCGTCGACCGCGGCCACGAGGTGACGACCCGGCACGTCTCGAACCCGCCGGCCGAGTCGGTCGACTCGTTCGACGGCGTGGTGGTCGGCGCTTCGGTGAACAACAACCGACACCAGCGGGCCGTGGTCGAGTTCGTCGCGGAGCATCGCGCGGCGCTGTCGTCGCGGCCGTCGGCCTTCTTCCAGCTATCCTTCGCCGCCGCCGTGCCGTGGGAGTCGGCGCAGTCGGGCTCGCTCCAGTGGGCCGAGGACCTCTTCGCGGACACTGGCTGGCATCCCGACCGTGTCGGGAACTTCGCCGGAGCCATCAACTACACACGGTACAGCCGCCCGGTGCAGTGGTTCTTCGAACTCGCCGCGGCAGTGACGACGGGCGACACCGATACCTCTCGCGACTACGAGTACACCGACTGGGAGGAGGTCGTACGCTTCGCCCGCGAGTTCGGCGACCTCGTCGAAGCACAGCACTCGCTGACGGCACGGGCGACCGAACGGGTGCCGAGAGCCGGCCGGTCCGGCCGCCGGGCCGCGTTCGCGCTCGCAGGACTGGGTCTCGCCGCCGCGCTCTACCGGGCGGTCGACTCGCGACGGAACGCTCCGACCAGGACCCGCGACGAACCCGAACCACGGCCCCGGGAGCGCGCCCGAGGTGTAGACTCCGCTTAGGCGGAGCCCCGCCGATTCGACGCTCGGACGGACGGGCACCCGGCACTCACATGAAACTCTCGAGGCCCGTCTGCTCTTGGCCGCTTTTGACCTCCTCCCAGGAGATGTCGAGCGCTTCGAGAACGCGGGCGATGGGGCCTTTCAGCGTCTTGTCGAGCATCTTGTCCCAGTCGACCTCGAAGGCGTCGGGTACCTGGTCGGCGTACTCGAAGCAGATCACGTCCGGGTCACGCTTGAACTCGCCGTACAGCGGGTCCTCCGCGGGGTCGAGATCCATCTCGGCTTCGATCTCCCGGAAGAACTCGGGGTGGACCTTCTTCAGGTAGACCCGCTTGGGCTTCGACCCGCTCGCGAAGTTGGTGTCCAGCAGGAGGTTGGCGTACTTCGCGCCGCGGACCTGCGCGGTGTCGGTGTCGTAGTTGTCGAGCTTCTTCCCGATACCGCCGGGGATCCCGATGTCGTCGAGGCTGGCCTCGCCGTTCTGGAAGTCCTCGATGACGTCGTGAACGTAGTCTTTCACGTCCTCGAGGTCTTCCCCGTGGACGATCATCTCGATGACCTGCAGCTGGACTTCCTTCGTGATCGGCGCGATGTCCGAGCGCTGGTACTCGAAGCCCGTGATATCGATGTCGTCGACGTCTTTCCCCTCGCTCCAGATGATGTGCCCGGCGTACCGTTTCTTCTTGCCCGCCTGGAAGAAGCGCCGATAGAGCTTCTCGAACTCGATCTGGAAGCGGTGGAGCTCGGCGTTGAGCTCCTCGATCGCGAACTCGTCGTAGCGGTCGTTGATGTGATCCTCTATCTCGAACGAGCGCTCGATAGCCTCCTCTTTCGGCGTCTCTCCGCCGAGTTCGAGCATGACACTGTCAGTATCTCCATATATAACTTCTTTGTCAAGTTCGTTCGCCGCCTGCTCGGTGAAGCTGATGACCTCCCGGTTCGTGGAGGTGACGCCGGCACTCATTTCCCGGTCGTAGAGGCGGAAGCGGTCCCAGCCGAAGACGCCGTAGAGCGACTGGCCGACGAACTGGAACTTCCCGTTGCGGCCCGCCATCAGCGTGTGGTTGTCTTCGACCGTGACGCAGTAGACGCCGTCTTCGGCCTCGCTGCGCGAGCCGCTGCGGTGCATCCGGAGCGTGTTCTTCGCGTTCTCGGTGGCGTAGATCCGCCAGCTGCCGCTGTCTTTCCGGTAATTCGCGGTGAGGCCGAGATGGGCGCACAGACGGAGCACGTCGTCGCGCAGTTCCTCGCTGGCCGTCGAATACCGCCAGGAGTTCTCTTGACGGTCACCGTCGCCGTCGAGCAACACGTCCAGGAACCGTCGCTTCTGTTCGCGTGATGCATCGAACACGAACTCCGGGACCCGCTTGGCGAAGCTGTCGTCACCGCAGGCGTCTTCGAGATACCGACCGAGGAGCCGCGACGTGAACTGGTAGGACTGGTCGTCGACGTAGTAGTCGAAGCCCATCCTGTCGAGCAGATCGCCGATGGCGGCGTGGTGATCGTCTTCGATGGCAGCCGCGCCGCCTTCGCCTCCGTCGGTCGCCACGGGAGCGTCCTGTGCGATCTTGACCGTAGTCGCGGACCCACGAAGGTTGTCGCCGAACTGCTTCTCTTCGGACGTGTAGACGTTCCCCTCGGTGACGAACCAGGCCAGCAGTTCGAGGAAGTCGTCACCGCCGTAGGTTCTCGGGATCCACTTCCTGTTCGCTTCGGCGTGGACGAAGCATCGTTCGGCGACGCTGTCGATGTACTCCCTGTGGGCCTCGAACTCCTCGGCGGAGAAGACGTACCCCTCCTGCCCGACGTCGTTTTTGAGCACTTTGTCGGGGTAGTATCCGATCTCGGCGGCGAACGTGTGGCCGTGGACCTCCGGACGCACCCACACCTCGTAGTCGTCGAGTAGTTCGGTCAAGTCGACCTCGTCGATCCGCTCACCGTCCGGGCCGTCCCAGCCGTGCGGGAGTTCGTAGTTCGTCGCCCGATCGAGGTCGCCGGCCTCGACGAACCGGTAGTCGTCCTGATCCCAGGAGATCCCGTTTCGCTCGTTCTTCCGGACGAGCATCCGGTGGTTCGGCGTCACGCGGAAGTCCGTCTTGCTCGTCTCGACGTCGACGAGTTCGCCCCGGTAGTCGGGATAGGCGTGCGTCTCGACGACCGGCTTGACCTCCATCTCCATCGTCTCCGGGTCCAGCGAGTAGACGGAGTCTCCCACGTCGAGGTCCCGGATGTTGCGGACGCCGTCCGGTGTGAGCACGTCGGTGTCCGGCGTGAAGCAGTTCATGATCACCTTCACCGCGGCCTGCTGCCGGTCGTAGCGTTCGTAGTCCTCAGATCCGGGGGCGTTGTCGTTTCGCAGGGACTTCTTCTCCTCCCGTTCTTCGAGGAGTTCGTCGACCATCTCCCGGATGATGCCGTCCGGTTCCTTCCGGAAGTGGACGCCGCTGGGCGTGTGGTAGGTCTCGCCGCCGTAGGTCTCGGGGTCGACCTTCGTCTCCGGCGAGGCGTTGATGGTCGTCATCGACATCGGGTAGAGCGATTTGAGGTCCAGCACCGAGACGTTCTCGCGGACCCCGGTGATCGGGTCGAAGACGGCGCCGCCCTCGAACTCGTCGGTGGCCTCCTGTTGGCCCTTCGAGGGGAGCGCGAACTCGCCGTAGGCCTTGTGGAGGACGTACATGTCGACGGCGTCGCCGGCGGTGGGGGCGTCCTCGATCTTACAGCCCACGAGCTTGCGCGCCTCGTCCCAGAAGGCGATGATGTCCTGCTTGCGGTCCAGTTCGACGCACAGCTCCACGTCCCGGAGGTTGTACTCCAGCAGGCGCTCGGGGTCGTCCTCCCAGAGGTCGCCGATGTCGCCGGGGTAGCGCTCCTTGCCCACGTCGAGTTCCATCTCGCCGACGGCGTCCAGGCGGTAGGACTCCAGTTCGGTGAACTGCGTGCTCTTGTACGCCCGCAGGAGGTCGAAGACGACCCGGCCCTTGATGTCCGGGCCGTTCCAGTCCGAGCGCCACACCTCGTTTACCCGGGAGAGTCGGTCGATGTCGAGGTCGTAGTCGTGGTTCGGCCCCGCCAGTTCCTCGACGCGGTCGAGGAAATAGGGCGCGTCGAAGTCGGCGAAGTTCCAGCCAGTGAGCAGGTCCGGGTCGGTCTCCTCGATGTACTCGATGAACGCGTCGAGCATCTCCGGTTCGGAGTCGAAGACGCGAACCTCGGCGTCGATATCGGCCTCGATCGGGTCGTACGCCCCCAGCGCGGCGGGCCCGTCGACGCCGTCGGGCGACTCGTAGAGCCAGTTGATGTACTTGTCGTCGTAGGAGTCGTGGGAGGTGAGACAGACGATGGTCTGCTCGCCGTCCTCGGGGAAGCCGTTGCGGTCGTCGACCTCGATGTCGAAGGTGTTGACCCGCGGCGTGGCGTTGTCGTCGACGGCCTCGACCTCCTGATGAGGGACGCGGATGGTGCCGTCGTCGGTGCGCCGTTCGGGCACGCGGACGCCGCTCTCGATGTCCTTGTCGATGAGCAGGCGATTGGGGAAGAGGATGTCCGCCTCGTAGTGCTCGAAGTCGTCGCGGATCTGCCCCACGTCGCGGGGCGTGCGGCCGACGATCTTCGCGAGGCGGTCGCCGCGGATGGACTCGAACGGTTCGCCCTGCTCGTCGGTCTCGCGGTAGTCGACGAGGCCGTCGTACCCCGCGATGCGCTGGTCGTCGACGTTCTCGATGGGCGCGTAGAAGTACGGCTCGAAGTCGTACACCTCGACGTGTTCGAGGGGCGGGTGATCGTCGTCCGGGCCTGGCTCTCGACGGCCGAAGACGTGGACGACTGGGAACTCGTCGTCACCGCTGTACTCGACGGTGTAGTCAACCTGTGTGACGGTCAGCGTGACCGTGCCCTGGGCGTCGGGGAACCGTGCCGAGTCGGCGTCGACGACTGTCGCGACCTCGCCGCCGGTGTCGTTCCCGGCGACGGCCTCGGCCTCGTCGGCGGGCCGATCCGCTCCGGCCCCGAAGTCCCCGAACTCCGTTTGCTCCATGTTGGTCGGGCTTGGCGGGGCCCGACTAAAATAGTCGCGGTATCGGGGATCAGGAGCGAGAGATTCGGGTGCGAGTCGAGGAGTTGTTCTGGCGGACGAGTCGCGGACTGAACTCGAACAGCCGCGACCGCACTCGACGGAGACAGCAGGCGTCGAACGACCTCGACCCGCTCGCGGTCGCTGAGACGGGATATCCGCGCTCCCGACACCGCCCGCTCACGGCAGGGCCGTCTGCTCGCGGGCCACTGGCCCGCTCGCACGGTCCGTGGGAGCTTCGCTCCCACGCTATTCGCTTCGAGGCGCTGCGCGCCTCGCACCGCGCGGATAGTGCCCGCTCAGGCGACTACACAAGCGCGAGCGGGCGGTCGGCTCCGCCGACCGCCACAGTCCGTGGCGGCTACGCCGCCACGCGCGTCTCGCCCGTTCAGTCCACCGGGAGAGCAAGCTCTCCCGACCCCGCGCGAACGCTGTCGCGCGGACACCAGGGACAGCACCGCCACCACACAGCAACCGCAGACGGCCACGAGCCTCCCCAGCTGATTCACTCCTGTCGTCGCTCATCCCTCGCGCGGCTATTTCGAGCGGTCCGCCAAGAGGCGGGCACGCTCGCGGGTCGCTTCGCTCCCCGCTCGCATCGGGGGCTCCTTCCAGTCGCCCTCGCACCGCTCGACAGCACGCGCCGACAGCACCGCCAACCGCATCCGCGATAGCCTTCCGCTGCACCGAACGCGGGAGAGCGCTGGACCGGCCAGTGTTGGTACAGGCAGAAGATACTTGTCACGGTGTACCAAACCCGGGCGTGAAGCCATGACGGACCACGCGACGCGACCCGACGAGGCGGACAGTGCCGAGAGCCAGCCGTCCGTGGACGTGCGAGTCGCACCCGCCGACCCCGAGGGCGTCGCCGCCACAGACGCCTACGAGGTCGACGGCGGCGTGGTCCTCTTCGACACCGACAACCCGCTCGCCTGGGTCGAGTCCGACGACGCCGTCTCGCTCGGGCGGATGGTCTGAAACTCGCTCGACCCTCCGACCCTGACCGAGTGGGAACCCTTTTGCCGGTCAGCGCGCTACTCGCGGCTGTGTCCGAGGACGGTGCGGACGACGAGAGCGGCCTGCTGGGCGACCCCGAGCGCTTCGAGCACTCGCTCGGTCCGGACGTGCCCGAGGTCGACGTCCCGTCCGTCTCGATTCCCGGCGAGGACGACGGCGAGAGCAGTGGCGAGGGGGCCGACGACGGTGAAGTCGACGACGCCGACGCGTTCGACACCGACGTGGACCCCGAGGTGAGCCGGACGTTCTGGCGGCTGGTCGTCGTCTTCGACGTGGCCTTCCTCGCGCTCGCGCTCGGGCCGATGTTCATCTACTTCGAGGGTGACTGGAACGTCGGCGGCCCGCTGGTCGCCCTCGGTGTGGTCTCGTTCCTCTACGGCGTCCGCGAGTACCGCGCGTTCCGTCGCTCCAGAGCGTCCGAATCGCCCGAGGCCGCCGCCGACGGCGGGACCGAGGGCGGAGCCACCGACTCCGAAGCCACCGAGGACTGAGAGCGGCGGACCGGGCCCGACCGCTCGCCGCCGCGACCGGAACCGCTAACCCCGCGAGGTCGCTACGAGCAGCTATGCGAACGGTCCGCGACGACGCCGGTCGCCGCCTGATCCTGCTGAAGGAGTCGAGCGACTCGTCGCTCGTCCGCGACCCCGAGACGGGGGAGCGCCGCCACGTCGCCAACGACGAACTGGAACCGGTCGACGGCGAGTCGCCGCTGGAGACGGCCAGCCGCGCCGTTCCCGAACCGGTCCGGGCCGTGGCGAGCGCCGTCCACGACGACCGCTCGCTCGGGCTCCTGCTCGAGATCGACGCCCGCTCGCCCGTCGACGTGCGGACGCTGACGGGCGCGGTAGACCTCTGCGAGAGCGACCTGCACGGCCTGCTCTCGGAGTACCGGGCCGCCGGGCTGGTGGCCGAGACCGACGCGACCGGCGTCCGCGGCTACGAGACGACCGAGCGAGCGAGCGCCGGGCTGGCCGCGATGCGCGGTCACGGTGCGGGCAGCGAAAGCGCGGACAGCCAGGCGACCGGCGACGACCCGACCACCGGCGAATCCTGACAAAACATTCACGTCAGCGCTCGCGACGGAGGGATATGAACGGGGCGCGACTGCGGACACACCTCGTCGGCGAGCGTCCGAAGCGGACCCCGGTCGCGTTCGCGGTCGGCGTCGCCGCCGCCGTCGCGCTGGAGCTGTTCCTCGCGATACTGGGGGCGGGCGGCGGATTCGCAGTGGTGACCGTCGTCAGCTACGTCATCGGTACCGCGGGACTGACCCGCCTCGTGTTCTGATGGTCCGGGGGTCGCGTACACACTCGGTGTCGGGACCGTGTGGTACGTACTCGGAATCGGGCTTCTGACGCCGCCCGGCGACTCGCTCGCGCGGCCCGCTCGGTAACACGGGTCGCCAGAACCCCGGACCTATCCGAGCGTTGCACCCGGTCCGGCCTCAATCGTCGGCTTCGACGGCCTCGGCGAGCCGGTCCTCCGGACGCTCCCGCCGAACCGACGAGCGGTTCGTCGTCGAGTCCTTCTCGACGCGGACCAGATCGTCGGCGGCGCCGACGAGTTCGTCGTCGTGGGAGACGACGAGGATCTGCTCGACGCCGTACTCGCGCATCGCCTCGACGAGTTCCACGAGCTGGGAGACGTGGCCGGAGTCGAGGAAGACGGTCGGCTCGTCGAGGATGAGCGGCGGCATCGGCGCCGCGCCCTCGATGCCCTCGGCGAGCAGCCGGTAGATCGCACACCGGAGGCTGAGGTTGAAGAGGGCGCGCTCGCCGCCCGATAGCTGTTCGGGGTCGAGCGGCTCGCCGTCCTTCTGGTAGACGGTGAGTTCGTACTCGCCGGAGAGTTCGATCCGGGCGTAGGAATCGTTCTGGTAGACCAGATCGAATATCTCGTTGAGCATCGCCTCCAGGCTCTCGACGTTGCGCTGGCGCAACTCGGCCCGGAGGTCGCCGTACATCCGCTGGAGGCGTTCGGCCTCGTCGTACAGCGAGTCGAGGCGCTCGACGCGCTCGGCGAGGTCCTCGCGGCGCTCACGCAGCGATTCGAGCTCCTCGATCTCCGCCTCGACGCCGCCGATCGCGCTCTGTAGCTCGTCGCGCCGTTCGCGCAGCGATTCGAGCTTGGCGTCGGCCTTCTCGACGTAGTCAGCGGCGTTGTCGCGCTGCTCTCGGGCTTCCTCGACCCGCTCGTCGTCGAACTCCGCCTGCAGGTCCGAGCGCCGGTCGCGTTTCTCCGCGAGCCGTTCGCGGCGCTCGTCGTTGGTCTCCGCCAGTTGCTCGCGCCGGTCGCGCAAGCGCTCGACCGCGTCGGTCGCGTCGGCGATCGCCTCGAGCAGTTCGTCGACGCGCTCCAGGCGCTCGCGGCGCTCGCGGATGCGTCCGCGCTCGCCGTTGATCTCGCCGACCCGATCGCGGGACTCCTGTGCGGCGTCGGCCTGCTCCTCCGCCGCCTCCCGCTTCTCCGCCGCCTCCGAGTCGAGGTCGTCGGCCTCCTCGCGGAGCCGCTCGGCCTGCTCGGTCTTCTCTTCGAGCGTGGCCTCGCGCTGGTCGACGAGCTGCTCGACGTTCGAGCGGTTCGTGCGACACTCCCGGATCTCGGACTCGACCTCGACGAGCCGTTCCGCTTCTTCGATCCGGTCTTCGTGGTCGTCGCGGCGCTCACGGGCGTCTTCGAGGTCGGCCTCGAGGTCGGCCAGACGTTCGCGATCGTCGTCGATCGACTCGACGTGGGGCGAGCCGTCGACGTCCTGGCCGCACTCGGGACACTTGCCCTCCTCCAGCAGCGCTTCGGCCTCCGCGATCCCCTCTCGCTGATTCTTGGCGTCGGCTTCGAGACTGGCGACCCGCTCGCGGACCTCGTTCAGCTCCTCGGCGACTTCCGCACGGAACGACTCGGCCTCGCCGAAGTCGACGGGCGCGTCGTCGAACTCGCTCTCCAAGGACTCGATTCGCTCGGCCAGATCCTCGATCTTCTCGCGACGGTCGGCGAGCGACTCGCGCGTCTCGGCCACGTCCGATTCGAGGTCGGCGGCCTGCTCGCGCTTCGACTCGGCCTGCGATTCGAGGTCGGCGGCCGCCTCGCGAAAATTCTCGGCTTTCGTACTGTGTTCGGACACCGCCGCGGTCACGTCCTGCAGCGTCTCCTGCAGTTCGTCGTCACGCTCGGCGAGGTCCTCGAGCAGCGACTCGACGGTGGCCGGTTCGGGCGGGTCGTCGGCGCTGCCCTCCAGCTCGGTTTCGGGGAGCAGGTCGCCCAGTTCCGCGCGGTGGTCCTCGCGGGTCTCGCGGTGGTCTGATACCTGCTCGGCCAGTTGTTCCCGGTCGCGCTCGGTCTCCGAGATGGCTTCCCGGAGTTCCTCGATATCCGATTCGACGTCGTCGAGTTCCGCGTGTTTCTCCTCGTAGGAGTCGAGGATCTCCGCCGCCCGATCGCGCGTCTCGACGGCTTTCTCGCGCTGGCCTTCGAACCGGTCGATCTCGGCGGTCACCTCCTCCAGTTCGGTCCGGTGGTCGTTGAGCCGCGCGTGGAGGTTCTCGTCTTCTTTGTCCTCGATCTGGTCGTCGAGCTGGGAGAGCGAACCGCGCTTGTCCCGGCGGACGCGGTCGACGCCGACGCGGGCGTCGCTGGCGCGCTCGCGGTACTCCTCCAGCTTGCCGAGCTGGAGCAGCGAGTCGAGCATGTCCTGGCGCTCGCCGGGTGTGGCGTTGATGAGCTTGTTCACTTCGCCCTGGCGGACGTACGCGCAGTTGACGAACGCCTCGGCGTCCATGCGCAACAGCTCCTCGACGTGCGCCCGTACGTCCCGAGCCCCCTCGATGGTCACGTCCGGGCCTTCGAGGACGCACTTGGCGGTCTGGGCCTGCTCGCCGGTCGCGCGCACGCGACGCCCGACGTGATACGAGTCGCCGTCGTGTGTGAACCACAGCTCTACCTCGGCGTCGTCCGCCCCGATAGTGACGACCTCGTCGAGGGTGTTGTCCAGCGCCTTCGAGCCGTAGAGGGCGAAAAAACAGGCCTCGAGCAACGAGGACTTGCCGCTGCCGTTGAGGCCGTGGATGACCGTCACCCCGCGGTCCAGCCGCACGTCCGCGTCGTCGTAACACTTGAAGTTCGAGAGTCTGACGCGCTCGAACCTCACTGGAACTCACCCCAGGTCGCCTGGCCGTCGCCGTCCTCCGCGGGGCTCTCCCCGTCGGCTCCGTCCTCGCCTTCGCTCTCGGGAGGTGCGTCGGCCCCGCCGTCGGCCGCAGCGCCTGCGGTGACGGCTCCGTCGCCGGGTTCGGCGGCTTCGGCTTCGCCGTCGGATTCAGTGGTTTCGTGCCCGTTGGCGCCGGCGTCGGTGGGTTCCGATTCGTCGCTGTCGCCCGCTAGATCGACCGCTTCGAACGCCGCGAGGTCGCCGTCCTCGACGAGGTCGGCGACCCGGTCTTCGACCACGTCGTCGACGTTCGAGTCGGCGACCTTGCTGGCCCGGACCGTCTCGTCGATCGAGCGGGCCGCGTCGCTGAGACCCAGCTCGCGGACCCGCTCGCGGACGGCGTCGTCGGGGTCGGCGAAAGAGATCTCCCGCTCGCCCTCCTCGGCCGTCTCCCGACGGTCGGTGACGCGGGCGACCAGCGCCCCGTGGTCGAGCGCGAACTCCTCCACGGCCGCGGGTGTGACCGGTTCGCCCTCGCCGTCGACGGTGACGACGACGACCGCGTCGTCGAGGTCGTACTCGCCGACGCGCTTGCGGACGCGGTCGACGCCCTCGCCCTCGCCGAGTTCGAGGTCGACGAAGACGAACTCGCGGGTGTCGAGGCCGCGTCGACGCACGTCCACGTCGCCGTCGAAGGCGACGACGTTGTACCCCCGTTCGTCGCGTTCGCTGGCGCTGGTGCGCTCGGTCGACCCGCAGTAGGTGACCCAGGTGTCGTCGACCTGCGCGGTCTCGGGGTGGTGGTTGTCCCCCAGCAGGAGCGCGTCGAACTCGATATCGGTCGTCGCGAAGATCTCCGCCGGGTCCCACTCGCCGAAGTCGAACGGCTCGAACAGGCCGTGGGTGACCAGGGCGGCGTGGTCGGCGTCGTGTGGTTCGAGGTCGAGTTCGAAGCCCTCGCGCTTCGAGCGCGGGACGAAATCCAGCCCGTAGAACGCCGTCGAACCCACCTCGACGGGCTCGGGGCCGAGTCGGGTGGCGAGCCCGAGCGACTCGAACAGATCGAGCCACTGGCCCTCGCGTTTGGCCTCGTGGTTGCCGACGACGGCGAGGAAGGGCACGCCGGCGTCGTCGAGCGTCCGCAGGACCGAGAGGGCTCCCATGATGTCGTCCAGGGTCGGCCGCCGGTCGTGGAACAGGTCGCCGGCGTGGACGACCGCGGCGACGTCTTCGGCCACGGCGTCGTCGGCCACCTGCCGGAACGCGTTCAGATAGTCCCGCTTGCGCTCCGGTCGGTGATACTGCCGGTAGCCGAGGTGAGTGTCCCCCGTGTGTATCACACGCGTCATCTACGACAGCGTACGAAACCCCGACCTAAAGAGGTGTCGCGAGCGCGGTGAAAGTGCTCCCGGCGGGTACGGTCGACCTACTCCCGGAGTACGGCGAATTAGAAACCTGCGGACGGCGAGAAGGTGAGGGCTGCGGGCCGGCCGAGGGTCGGGCCTATTCGATATCGAGCGTGTAGATGCGCTTGCGGGCGTCGGCGAAGGAGAAGCGCGAACTGACCACGTCGACGTCTTCGAGCCGGTTCAGGGCGTAGCGGACGGTCCGTGGCGGCAGCAGCGTCTCCTCGGCGAGCTGGCTCTGGGTCAGCGCGTCGTTGTACTCCAGGGTCTTGGCCACGAGTTTGGCGCTGGGCGGCAGGTCGCGAACGGCGTCCCAGCCCTCTCCGGCCGCCGATTCCGCTTCCGTAGTTTCGGACGTGCTCATCGTGTCTCCCGCTTCTGGATACAGACTAATAATATTTCCCGTTTCGAATAATTACCTCCGTGAATCTATCGGCAAGAACCGCGTCGCCCACACCGTGCCGGTCGAGGTCTTAGATATCTACGGTAACATATCACACAGTCGTACCGGAAGAATCGGCAGACGGCGTCGGACGTTCCGGAGACGTCTCCGATCGGCAAGTGACCCGTCGGACCCGAAACCTCTTATTATCCCATCCGCTAGCAGGGGTGTAATGACCGACACCGTGGACGAGGTGGACCTGCCGTACGACGACGACGCCTCCCAACAGGACAAAATCGAGGCACTGGAGGAGCGCCTCGAGGTGCTCGAATCACAGAACGAGGAGATGCGGGACAAGCTGCTGGACGCCAACGCGGAGAACAACAAGTACCAGCAGAAATTAGAGCGGCTCACCCACGAGAACAAGAAGCTCAAGCAGTCGCCGCTGTTCGTCGCCACGGTGCAGGAGCTGACCGACGACGGCGTCATCATCAAACAGCACGGCAACAACCAGGAGGCCATCACCGAGGTCACCGACGAGATGCGCGACGACCTCGAACCCGACTCGAGAGTCGCGGTCAACAACTCCCTCTCGATCGTCAAGAGTCTCGAAGACGAGACCGACGTGCGCGCTCGCGTTATGGAGGTCGAGCAGTCGCCGGACGTGACCTATCAGGACATCGGTGGTATCGAGGACCAGCTCGAAGAGGTCCGCGAGACCGTCGAGATGCCGCTGAAGAACCCCGATATGTTCGAGGAGGTCGGCATCGAGCCGCCGAGCGGCGTCCTCCTGCACGGCCCGCCCGGCACCGGCAAGACGATGCTCGCCAAGGCCGTCGCCAACCAGACCGACGCCACCTTCATCAAGATGGCCGGCTCCGAGCTCGTCCACAAGTTCATCGGCGAGGGCGCCAAGCTCGTTCGCGACCTGTTCGAACTCGCCCGTCAGCACGAGCCGTCGGTCCTGTTCATCGACGAGATCGACGCCATCGCAGCCAAGCGGACGGACTCGAAGACCTCCGGCGACGCCGAGGTCCAGCGGACGATGATGCAGCTGCTCTCGGAGATGGACGGCTTCGAGGAGCGCGGGGAGATCCGCATCATCGCCGCCACCAACCGCTTCGACATGCTCGACCGCGCCATCCTCCGCCCTGGTCGCTTCGACCGCCTGATCGAAGTGCCCAAACCGGACGTCGCGGGCCGCGAGCAGATCTTCAAGATCCACACCCGCTCGATGAACCTCGACGAGGAGCTGGACTTCACGGAGCTGGCCGACATGACCGGCGAGGCCTCCGGCGCCGACGTGAAGGCCGTCTGCACCGAGGCCGGGATGTTCGCCATCCGCGACGACCGCACCGAGGTCCGCATGCAGGACTTCCTCGACGCCTGGGACAAGATCCAGGCCGAGGAGGAAGACGAGGACGTCTCGCGCACCTTCGCCTGAGACGACCGCCACCGCGTCCACCTTCTCCCCCGTTCCGGTCGACGAGTCGGCGCCGACCGGGACCGACGCTCGTTCCCGTCAGCGACGCCCGTGGTCGTCGTCGACTCTCGGCAGCGCGATCTCGACCACGTTCCCGCGCGGGTCGGTCTCCCGGAAGGAGAGTTCGCCGCCCAGCGAGTTGACGCACCACTGCATCACCCAGAGGCCGACACCGGTGCCGTGGTAGGTGCTGCTGGCCGCGACGGTCCCGTCGAGCACGTCGGTCTCCACGTCGGGGATCGGTGGCCCGTCGTCGACGATCCGGATCACACACTGACCGTGGTCGTCCGCGGTCACGCTCACCTCGACCGTCGGCGCGTCGCGGTCGTTGTGCTCGAGCGCGTTCTCGACGGCGTGTTCGAGCGCGTACCGCAACCCGTCGTCGGCCATGAGCCAGGCGTTCTCGTCGATAGCGAGAGAGAGGTCCGCATCGGAGTAGGCCTCGCGTGCAGCCTGGACGACGGGCCCGACGACCGCGCGGACGTTCGTCGGCTCCCGCTCGGTCGCGTCGGGTTCGGCCATCTCCTCGATCTGGGAGACCGAATCGCTGAGCCCGCCGACCTCGTCGGCGACCGACTCGATCGCCTCGACCTCGGCGGCCAATCGTTCGTCGTCGATCGCCTGCCGGAGGTGACCGGCCCGACCCTGCACGAGGTTCATCCTGTTGCGGAGGTTGTGGCGGACGATCCGAGAGAGCAGTCGCAACCGCCGCTCGCGGGTTCGGTACTCCGTGATATCGTCGACTTCCGCCAGGACGCACGTCCGACCGTCGATCGTCGTCGGACTGAGCCGCACGCGGACCCAGAGCAGCTCACCCGTCGCCCGTTCGACCTGCCACTCGAAGGACTGGCGCTCCCCCTCGGCGGCCGCCCGGATCCGCTCGGTGGCCTCCGCCTGCGTGTACTTCGTCGACGGCGCCGTGTACTCCCCCACGGTCATCTCACGGAGCTCCGCCGTCGAGTAGCCATACAGTCGCTCCAGACTCTCGTTCGCGTCCAGAACCCCACCGCTCTCGGCGTCGTGGAGGGCGACCCCGACGTCCAAGTCGTCGAACGCCGACGGCAGCGTTACTGCCCGGAGCACACTCATTACCCGATCGTTTTGACTCCAGTCGGTTACCGAGCAGGCCTAAAGAATTTGGCTCGTGGTTGCGATCGCGGGACAGCGACGGGATCGATCGGGAGATCTACACTCGATCCCGACCGAACGACTAAGTCCGCGGGCGCCGTTCTCCGACCGTGAACGCGCTCGACCGCTTCGACGGCCCCGCGTGGGTCGCGGCCGCGGCGACACTGGCGAGTTACGGCCTCGTCCTCGCGGTGCTGTTCGCGCTGCTGTTCGTCGTCCCGTTCTTCGCGTTCTCGGGACCGCTCTGAGTCGGGCGTCCCTTTTCGGTGCTGGGTCCCCGACGATGGGTCATGATCGAAGTCAGCGAATCGACGGTGGTCGACGCGCCGGTCGACGTCGTGTTCGCGTTCATGGACGACCCGCACAACCACGTGACGGTGACGCCGAGCCTCGCCGAGGCCCGGAACGTCGAGTCGCTGGCCAACGGTGGCAAACGTCTCGACTACACGTTTCGGATGGCCGGAGTCGCGCTCGACGGGGAACTCGTCGAGACGACCCACGAACCGGACGAGCGGATCGTCTTGGAGATGCGCGGTCAGCTGACCGGCGAGATCGACCTCGCGTTCGAGTCCCTCGAGGGTCGGACCCGGCTCACGTACACCGGTCGGTACGAGGTGCCCGGACGAGTGCTGTCGGCCGTCGCCGCGCCGTTCGTCCGGCGGTACAACGAGCGAGAGCTGCGGACGACGTTGGCGAACGTGAAGACCCGCGTCGAGACCGGGACCTGAGACGGGCCGTGGTCACTCCACGATGTCGGCTATCCGGCGGGCTTCGCCCGACGGCGCGGCGTCTTTCTCCACCAGTCTGAGCACCTCGTGGTCGGTGACCTCCGGGTAGGGTTTCTCCGTAGCGTCCTCGATGAGCGACTTCTCCAGGCGGAAGTCGTGACCCTCGTACACCACGTCGACTCCCTGCTCGTCGAAGGAAAGTACCGTCATGTCCACTCGTATACCGCCGCCGGATAAATATCTGGAGATCCGCGCGCCGCGCTGCGCCACGGCGGGGCGCCCCCTACCCACACCGGCACCGTCAGACACGCGTCAGACGCCCGTCGTGCGCGGTGTGAGGGTTTATTACGACCGAAATCGCTATGTCGGGTGTGCCGATCCGCTCGGACCCGCTCGACGAACTCGCGATCCCCGACGGAACCACGGTCGAGGAGCACGACCTGGTGACCGAGGGGGACGTGATCGTCGGCGGGCAGAGCACCGTCGAGTTCGGCGTCCGCGGCGACGACGTCATGGCGGGCGAGCGGGTCACCTTCGACGGCCACATCGAGGCCGCAGGCGACTGCCGGCTGGACATGTGGAGCGAAGTCGAGGAAGACGTGCTCGTCGGTGGCGACGCCTATCTCGGCGAGCGAACACGCGTCGGCGGCGAACTCAAGGTCGCCGGCAACGTCGACATCGGCGACGACGTCGACATCGAGCAGAGCTTCGAGGCCAACGGCCACATCAAGATCCGCAACCCGATGCCGACGGTCGTCTTCCTCGTCGTCTACCTCTCGCAGTTGTTGCGTATCGGCGAGGAGGAGGCCGCCGAAGACCTGGCGAGCGAACTCGTCGACGCCGACGACGACGAGGCCCAGCCGGTCGTGATCCCGCGAGGCGCCCGCGTCAGCGACGACGCCTGGCGCGTCTCGACGCCGGCCACCGTCGGCGACGACTGCCGCCTCCACGGGAACGTCCGCGCCGAGTCGTTGGAGGTCGGCGGCGACAACACGATCTTCGGTAGCCTCCGCGCCCGCGGCGACGTGGTCGTCGGTCCGGACACCGAGATCAAAGGCGACGTGACCACCCGCGGCGGGGACGTGTCCGTCGCGAAGGGCGCGACCGTCTGGGGCGACATCTCCGCCGCGGACGTCGAGCTCCACGAACACGCCGTCGTCGAGGGGAAGATCCGCGTCAGCGGCGAACTCACGCAGGTTCGCGACGCGCTCGGCCCCGCTCCCGCAAGGGAGGACGGCGACGGAGCGGTCGAGACGGAGGACGACGCGACCGAGTCGGACAACGCCGGAGCGACCGACGACGAGCCGACGGCTGCCGACGACGAAGCGACCGACGAGGGGGCAGACCCCGAAGACAGCGTCGGCGGTGAGGGGACGGAGGACCCGTCCGCCGTCGAGAGCCGCGAGGCGGTCGAGGCGGATCTAGACGGCGTCGTTCCGATGATGGGGTCCGATACGGGTCACGGCGAGACCGGTCACGACGACGCCGAAGTCGTCCCCGACGCGGACTGACTCGCCGACACACTGCCGACGTCCGATCGACGCCCCCACGAACCCGACGCTACCGAGGAGCACCAGTAGTAGATAAATTTATAACATATTGGCAAAAAAGATATTCTATGAGTTACGTCGAACGGCTCGTACAGAGAGTACCGCTGTTTTTCCTGCTGATGGGACTGGCAGCGTTCGGTATGGGGCGGCGGGCGTCGCGAACGACCGTCGAGTCACAGATTCCCGGCTGGGTCGGCGTCGTGCTCCTGGTCGTCGCGGTCGGTTCTTGGGGGCTGATCAACGTCGTCCTGGATGTCGGTTCGGAGTAGCGATCCCGTGGGGGCTGTCGGTCGAGGGCGAATCACGGAGAGTCGAGGGGGAAGCCCACGGGTCGAGCCGTGAGAGGAATCCGACCGAGGGGCCGTCGAACGGATAGCGGGGACCGAAAGCGGCTTCTCCCGGCCGACGGTACTCGGTCGCATGCTCTCTGTCGCGCTCGCCGGCAAGCCCAACGCCGGCAAGTCGACCTTCTACAAGGCGGCGACGATGGCCGACGTGGACGTGGGCAACTACCCCTTCACGACCATCGACGCCAACCGCGGCGTCACCCACGTCCGCACCGACTGCCCCTGTCTCGACCGCGAGGAGCGCTGCGGGCAGGAGAACTGCCACGACGGCAAGCGGTTCGTTCCCGTCGAACTGCTGGACGTGGCCGGCCTCGTCCCCGGCGCCCACGAGGGCCGCGGCCTGGGCAACCAGTTCCTCGACGAGCTGTCGAACGCCGACGCCATCCTCCACGTCGTCGACGCGTCCGGCGGGACCGACGAGGAGGGCGAACCCGTCGAGGTGGGCGAGCACGACCCCGTCGAGGACCTCCAGTTCATCGAGGAGGAGATGGACCTGTGGCTGGCGAGCATCGTCGACCGCAACTGGGAGGGCGTCGAGCGGGCCTCGCGTTCGCCCGACTTCGACATCGACGAGGAACTGACGGAGCTGTTGACCGGCGTCGGTGCGACCGAGCTGGACGTGGCCCGCACGCTGCGGGATCTGGACTACCCGTCGGACCCGATCCAGTGGACCGACGCCCATCGCGAGGAACTGGCGAGCGAGATCCGGGCACGCACGAAACCGATCGTCGTCGTCGCCAACAAGGCCGACGTGGCGCCGCCGGAGAACGTTCAGGCGCTCAAGGAGCGCAACGAGGCGACAATCCCGACCACCGCGGACGGCGAACTCGCTCTGCGGAAGGCCGCCGAGGCGGGCGTCGTCGACTACGACCCCGGCGACGCCGATTTCGAGATCGTCGGCGACGTGAGCGACCAGCAGGCCCAGGGACTGGAGCAGATCCGCGACGTGATGGCCGACCACGGCGGCACCGGCGTCCAGGGGGCGCTCGACACGGCCGTCTACGACGTGCTCGACCAGATCACGGCCTACCCGGTCCAGGACGAGACCCACTGGACCGACGGGCAGGGGAATACCCTCCCCGACGCGTTCCTCCTCGGTGAGGGCTCGACGCCGAAGGACCTGGCTTACGCCGTCCACTCCGACATCGGCGACGGCTACCTCCACGCCGTCGACGCCCGGAAGAACATGCGGGTCAGCGACGAGGAGGAACTCGACGAGGGCGACGTGATCAAGATCGTCTCGACGGCGAACTGATGGGGCAGCGGTCCGGGTGACTTCTCACCGAGAGAGACGCGCCCAGAGGCGTGCCAACAGTCCCGGATCGGACGACCCGGAACGGCCGTCGCGGGCGGCGAGCGACCACCCGGCGGCGTCGGCCACCTCGGCGGGCGTGCGGTACTCCCAGCCGGTCGCGTCGGCGATCCGACTGTCCTCGGGGGTCGTGCCGACGAAGACGTGCCGCGGCGCGTCGCTGTCCTCGCGGATCCCCTCCATGATCAGCCAGATGTCCCGATCCCCGAGTTCGAAGTCCTGCCGGAGGTCCCGTTCGTCGACGAAGGCGCGAACCGCCTCGGTGTCGTTGGCGACGACGCCGACGGAGCGGCTCCACTCGCGGGCGTCGGCGACCACCACCCCGGGGTCGTCGAAGGCGCGGATGGCGTCGAGTTCGAACGCCAGGGTCATCTCGCCGGACCGTACGCCGTCCGCGGCGATGCTCATACTCTGGGTTCGACGGCCTCGGTGAAAACAACCGCGCCGGTCCGCTCGCCGTCCCACCGGGACCTCAGTCGTCGACGACGACGGTCTCCCAGTCGTGGTCGCCGTGGGCGCCCTCCCGTTCCTTGGCGGCCTGTTCGACGCGGATGAACTCGGCCGTTTCGCGGGCCGCCTCGATCGTGTGGCCGCCGCAGTAGGAGAGACCGGACTTGATGCCGGCGCAGAACTCCGCGGCCACGTCGCCGAGCGGACCCTTGTACTCGGTGAAGCCTTCGACGCCCTCGTCGGCGTCGACCGCCTCGCCGGCGCCTTCCTTGTCCGATCGGTCCTCGGCGGCGGCGGTCGTCGCCATGCCGCGGGATTTCTTGTAGCGCTCGCCGTCGACCTCGACGATCCCGGGTGGCGTCTCCTCCGTGCCGGCGAAGAGACTCCCCATCATCACCGTGTCGGCGCCGGCCATCAGCGCCTTGACGGCGTCGCCCGACGAGCGGATGCCGCCGTCGGCGACGATGGGGATATCGAGGTCGTCGGCCGCGTCGGCGCAGTCGTCGACGGCGGTGAGCTGCGGGACGCCCGCGCCCGCGACCCGGCGGGTCGTGCAGTGCGAGCCGGGACCGATGCCGACCTTCACGCAGTCGGCGCCGGCGGCCGCCAGATCGCGAACGCCCTCGGGCGTCGCGACGTTGCCGACGACCAGGTCGGTGTCGGGGAACTCCGCGCGGAGGCGTTCGACCGTGTCGAGACAGCGGTCGAGGTGGCCGTGGGCCACGTCGACCATCACGCAGTCGACGCCGGCGTCGACGAGGGCGGCCGTGCGGGCGACGGCGTCCTCGGCGATGCCGACGGCGGCGCCGACCTGCTGGTCGGCGTCGACCACGCGTTCGACGGCGGCGGCCTGTTCGTCGACGGTCATGAACCGGTGGATCGTGCCGAACCCGCCGGCACGGCCGATCGCGATCGCCGCGTCGGGGCCCGTCACGGTGTCCATGGGGGCCGACAGTAGGGGGGTGTCGAGTTCGACGTCGTCGGTCAGCCGCGTCGAGAGGTCGACGTCGCTTCGGCTGTCGACGGGCGACCGCTGGGGAACCAGCAGAACGTCGCCGTACGAGAGTCCGGTTCGGAGGTCGTCCATACCGCCACTAAGGTACCGCGTCCGACCCTAAATCGGTGGCGGTCCGCGGAGAGCGTATCCGGTGCCTACTCCGGTCGAGCGCGACCGGTCGAACGAACGCGGTTGGTCGGCCGTCGATCCACTCCGCTCAGCTCAGCGGTCGGAACCACACCGCTGCGACGAGGACGGCGAGGAAGAGGTAGGAGCCGCGGATGAGCAGCATGGTCGCGAGTTCCGGGTCGGCGCGACGAGCGAGTAGCGCGACCGCGCCGAAGACGACCGCGGCCAGTCCGGCGGTGGGCGGGATCGCACGGAGCCCCAGCGCCAGCGCGACGACGGCGACCATCCCCGTCGCCATGAGCGCGTACGCGGCCCGGTAGGCGCCGCGTTCGCCGAGCACGACCGCGACCGTTCGCTTGTCGATCGAGCGGTCGTACTCGAAGTCCTGGGCGTCGTCGATCACTTTGATTCCCGAGAGAAACAGGAGGAAGACGCCGGCGAGCCCGACGACGGCGGGCGTGAGCCGGCCGGCCTGGACGTAGAACCCGCCGAGCAGTCCGAGCGCGATCCCGGTCGGGTAGCCCATCGTGGCGCCGACGGTGTCGGTATCCAGCTGCGGGGCGTGGAAGTATCCCAGCGCCCACGTCGGCGCGGTCAGCGCGGCCGCGCCCGGTCCCGCGAGCGCCCAGACTGCTGCCAGTGCCCCCAGGAACCCCACGGTCGATCCGGCGAGCGCACGCCGGCAGGCCGGCGCCGAGAGGGGATGGCTGTCGTCCTCGCCGCGGACGTGGAAGTCGACGTAGCCGTCCTTGACGTGGGCGGTGTAGACGGCGAAAAAGAGGGCGGCGACGTGTGCCCCCGCGGCTACCGGGTCGACCGATCCGGCGAAGACGCCGCCGAACAGCGACGCCGAAAGCGGCGGCAGCATGAACACTGGGTGCACCTGCGAAAGCAGCGCTCGAACGACCGGCACTTCCTCGCTGGCGTGCGTTGCCTCCGCCATGGGATCCCGTTCGGCCGGGAGCGACAACGTTCTTTCGCAGGATTAGGTCTCGGACCGAAGCGGCAGCGGTGTCGATCACGGACACCAGCATCGGCCGCTCGACACTCCGAAAGCATACGTGGCCCTGGGGCACGTTTCAGACGGACGATGTTCGGGACCCCGTTGCTTCTCGGCCTGGCCGAGTTGGTCTCTGTTCCCCTCATCCTCCGCTTCTGGGCGGGGGTGCTGGGAGGGGAACTCTCTCTGGGGAAGCGGGCGACGACGCGTCCGTTCTCCTCGTCCGGCGGCACTGCGTCGGCGAGCGTTCGGAGCCGCGCTGCTCGCGCCGTTCCCGCTCCGACGTCGACGCGGTGGTGACACGGATCGAACGACGCTCGGGAGCGCACCCGACCGCTCATGTGAGTGCGACCTCATACGACGGTATGGACAGCGACCGCGCGGCGCGGCTCGTCGCCGCCACCTTCGCTCTCGGTGTCCTCGCGCTCTGGGCGACCGTCGCGGGCGTCGTCCCGCCGAGCGCCGGCCTCGCCGCGGTCGTCTGGATCGCGACCGCGCTCGCGGTCGCGGCGGGCCCCACGGACCGAGCCTCGGGCCGTCTCGCGCTCGGGGGCGCCGTCGGCGGAGTCGTGCTGGGGGTCGCGGCCGTCGTCGAACCGCTCGCAGCGGTCCCGCTCCCCGACATCGGCGTCCTGGGGCCGTACACCTACCTCGCGACGGAGGTCGTCTTCGGGTCGTTCGCACTCGGGTTGCTCGTCCGGGCCGGCCGTGGGGCGCTCCGGCGGACAGCAGTGACCGTCGCCGTCGTCTACCCGCTCGCGTACGTCTGGGACTGGTACACGCTCGAAGTCGGCGTGTTCGCCATCCCGCTGCGAACCGGCGTCGAGTTCGTCGGCATCCCCCTGGAGGAACACATCTTCATGGTCGTCGTGCCGGCGCTGGTGCTCGGCGTCCACGAGACGCTACACGGGCGACGGGAATCTACGTAGCGCGTGGAGACGCGACGCAGTGGCCGCTCAGACGAGGTTGTCGTCGTCGAAGACGAACGAGGAGACGTGGGAGGCGAGCCTGCGGGCGTCGTCCTCCGTTTCGGCGTGGAGTTCGCCCGCGA
Source organism: Halosimplex litoreum (assembly GCF_016065055.1). Classification (NCBI taxonomy): domain Archaea; kingdom Methanobacteriati; phylum Methanobacteriota; class Halobacteria; order Halobacteriales; family Haloarculaceae; genus Halosimplex; species Halosimplex litoreum. The sequence continues at coordinate 3,374,675 of NZ_CP065856.1, read as the reverse complement.
CGTGACCGGTCTCGCCGCCGACGCCTTCGGTCTGTGAGTCGGGGTCGACGCGGACGGAGTACGACCGCAGCGAGCGCACGTGTTCGCGGAGCCTCCGGAGGGCTCGCTCGGAGAGCTGGCCGTCGAGGTGCTGGAGGTCGTAGCGGACGACGTAGCCGCGCTCGCCCTCGCGGACGGCGACCACCGGGAGCCCGCGGTCTGCGCAGCGGTCCCACAGCGACCGTCCCTCCGCCTTGGTCTCGTAGGTGGGGACGTTCGACGGCGTCAGTTGGTCCATTGACCGCAGGTACGACCGCGAGACGTTTCTACGTTCCGCACGCGAATGTCGGCCGCGACCGCCTCGGCCAGTCGCTCAGGCCACCGCGTCGTAGGCCTCGCCCATGACCGCCAGCGCCTCCTTCAGCGTCTCGACGTTCACGGCGTAGGAGATGCGGGCGTAGCCCTCGCCGTGGTCGCCGAAGGCCTCGCCGGGGACGACCACGACCCCGCGGTCGATCACCTCGTCGACGAAACCCTCGGGGACCTTCAGCATCGCGTAGAAGGCGCCCTTCGGCGTGGGACAGTCCAGGCCGATGTCGGCGAGGCCGTCCAGCAACACGTCGCGCCGTTCCTCGAAGGCCGCGACCATCTTGTCGACTGGGTCCTGCGGCCCGGTCAGCGCGGCCTCGGCGGCGTGCTGGGCGGCGGCGGTGGCACAGGCCTGGCCGTACTGGTGGACCCGCAGCATCCGCTCGATCCGGCGGTTCGAGCCGGTGACCCAGCCCAGCCGCCAGCCCGTCATCGAGTAGGTCTTCGAGCAGGCGCCAACGACGACGACGTTGTCGCTCTCGGCGAACTCTAGGGGCGAGCGGTGTTCGCCCTCGAAGACGATGTGTTCGTACACCTCGTCGGAGATACAGAGCACGTCGTGCTCGTCGGCGATGCGGGCGAACTCGCGCATATCCTCGGGCGACTGGACCGCACCGGTGGGGTTGGCGGGGCTGTTGACGACGAACGCGGCGGTGTCGTCGGTGATGGCCTCCTCGACGGTCTCGGGGGCCATCGTCAGGTCCTCGCGCAGCGGGACGGGCTTCGGCTCGCCGCCGGCGATGTGGGTAAGCGCGTCGTAGGAGACGAACCCGGGATCGGGGAAGATCACTTCCTCGCCGGGGTCGACGTGGGCCTCCATGGCGATATGCAGCGCCTCGCTGCCGCCGGCGGTGGCGATGACATCGTTCGGATCGACCTCCATCCCGCGGTCCTCGGCGTAGCGGTGTGAGATGGCTTCCCGGAGCGACTCGGTGCCCTTGTTCGAGGTGTACTCGTCGGCCTCGCCGGCGCGGATGGCCTCGATAGCGCCTTCGCGGGCGTGCTCTGGCGTCGGGAAGTCCGGCTGGCCCAGCCCGAGGTTGATCGCGTCCTCGCCGGCGGCCTCGAAGACCTCCCGGATCCCGCTTATCGACACCTGTTCGACGCGTCGAGAGAACTCCGTCATACCTCACTCGCGGGCGCGCTCCCCGATAACTGTTGAGGGTCCGACTCGCACTCTCTCCACGTCCGCCCGCTCGGGCTGATCGACTCGCCGGACCGTGCAGTATCTGCCGCTATCTCGGACGCCGATGCTGCCTGTGGCACGCTTCTTTCGGCGTATCTCCGAGTCTCAGCGGCTCTCGAGGAGGTTCCACTACGGCCGGGCTGACGGCTCTACTTACGGGTATCGGATGCTCGAAGTGGTTCTGTCCGTTACTCCTGTACAATGACTGGCGACGACGCGGGCGTCTCGCGGCGGGCGTATCTGAAAGGCATCGGTGGCACGACACTCCTGGGGAGTACGGGTCTGGCGGGCTGTAGCGGCGTGACGGGGTCGTCGAGTGGTCTCGACGAGCTGCGGGTGGCCTACATGCCTATCTACCCGGACATGCAGTACTTCGTGATGGAGGAGGAGGGCTATTTCGACGAGCTGTCGGTTCCCGTCACCGGCGAGCAGTTCCCCGACGGGCCGAGCATCGTCCAGGCCTCCGCGAAGGGGAACTTCGACGTGATGATGTTCGGGGTCGTCCCCGCGATGATCATCATGGACAAGGGGATCCCTTCGAAGATCACCGCCGCCAACATCGAGAACGCGATGAAAGTCCTCGCGAGCGACGAGTTCGCGGCGCTGTGGGACGAACACGGCAAAGACGCCTTCGCGAAGTTCGAAGAACAGCACGGACGGAAGTTCACCTTCGGCACCTTCCCGCCGGGGTCGGTCCCGGACATCCTGCTGCGCTACTGGATCGACCAGGAACTCGGACTCGACCCCGAGAAAGACGTGAACATCACGGGCCTGGGCGGCGCGTCGGCCGTCCAGCAGGCGCTGCTGGCCGGCGAGGTCGACGGGACGAGCATCATGGAGCCGGTGCCGACGATCGTCGAGCAAGAGGACGCACCGTTTCAGTCCATCGCGTGGGCCGGCGACTTCATGCCCGGCCAGCCGGCGGCGGTGACGCTCATGCACGACCGCCTGCGCGAAGACAACACCGAGATCGCCGTCGAGTTCCTGCGCCAGCACCGGAAGGCGACCGACCTCGCCGTGAACGAGCCGGAGACGGCCGCGGGCCACGCCGCGTCGTTCATCGACTCGCTGGAGGAGTCGACGGCCCAGGCCGCGATGGACTCGAGAGCCAGCGCCTTCGTCAGCGACCCCCACGCGATCGAGGAGCACGCCGTCACGTTCAGCGAGTACGCGAACCGCCTCGGCAAGACCGATCAGAACCTCTCGAAGTCCGCGATGTTCGACTTCGAGGTGTACGACTCCCTATGAGCGTCGAGACGGCGGCCGACGGGGAGACCGAGACCGCCGCGACCGGGGCACGCGCCTCGCTCGCCGAGCGGTTCGACCGCCGTTCGATCCTGCTCGGACTCGTCGGGTCACTGGCCTTTCTCGCGGTCTGGCAGGCCGGCGCGATGGCGATCGGGCGGACCTACCTCCTCCCGTCGCCGGTCGCGGTCGCGGCAGCGTTCGGGGGCGAACTCGCAAAGACCGAAACGGTCACGCTCCCGCTTCTCGGCGAGTTGACCGGGAGCAAACTCGTCGTCAAGCTGTTCCAGAGCCTCGTCCACTACGTCCCGGGCCTCCTGATCGGGACCGTCCTCGGAGTCGCGCTCGGGGTCGCGATGGCCTGGAGCGAGACGCTCGACGACCTGTTCACGCCTGTGACTCGCGTGCTCCGTCCGATCCCGCCGCTGGCGTGGATCGCCTTCGCAATCGTCTGGATCGGTATCGGCCACGGCGGCGCCATCTTCATCGTCGCCATCGGCGCGTTCTGGATCAACTTCTACAACGCCTACAGCGGCGTCGAGGGCGTCCCGCAGGGTCAGCGCGAGGTCGCCGCGTCGCTGGGCGTCCACAGCGACTGGGGGATGATCCGAAAAGTCGTCCTGCCCAGCGCCTCGCCGGAGATCCTAACCGGGATCAGGACCAGCATCGGGCAGTGCTGGATGATCGTCGTCGCCGCCGAACTGTTCGGTGCGCCGGGCGTCGGCTACCAGATCATCAACGCCTCGCAGAACCTCGACACGCAGGTCAGCGTCGTCTACATGCTCGTCATCAGCCTCGTCTTCCTGACGAGCGACGCCCTGTTTCGCCGCGTCGAAGGGAGGGTGTTGGCGTGGCGCGAGTAGACGGCGCCGCCGAGGGCGACCGCCGCGTCACCGTCGACGGCGTGACGAAGGTCTTCGGCACCGAGGACGACGACCCGGTCCGCGCTCTCGACGGGGTCTCCTTCTCCGTCGAGGAGGGGGAGTTCGTCTGTCTCGTCGGCCCCTCGGGCTGCGGGAAGACGACGCTGTTCCGGATCATCGCCGGGCTCGAAGGAGCGACTGACGGCGAGGTCCGCCTCGACGGCGAGCCGGTCACCGGCCCGGCGATGGACCGCGGGATGGTCTTCCAGGAGTACGGCCTGTTCCCCTGGCGCACGGTCCTCGAGAACGTCGCCTTCGGCCTCGAACAGCAGGACACGACCGCCAGCGAACGCCTGGAGCAGTCCCAGGAGATGATCGACCTCGTCGGGCTCGACGGCTTCGAGGACGCCTACCCGAACGCGCTCTCCGGCGGGATGAAACAGCGCGTCGGCATCGCCCGCGCGCTCGCCGTCGACCCCGCCTTGCTCCTGATGGACGAACCGTTCGGTAGCGTCGACGCCCAGACCCGCACCATGCTCCACGACGAACTGCTCGATATCTGGGCCGAGACCGAAAAGACCGTGTTGTTCGTCACCCACGACGTGGAGGAAGCCGTCACGCTCGCCGACCGCGTCGTCGTCCTCTCCAGTGGCCCAGGTACCGTCGCCGAGGTAGTCGACGTGGACCTCGACCGGCCGCGCAGCCGGACCGACGCCGCATTCGGCGAGTACCAGGAACGGATCCTCGGGCTCATCCACGAGAACTGACTCTCCTCTAGACATAAATAAACCAATAATTACGAGTCGGGTCGCGGTATCAGCCGGCGCTGGAACCGATTATACCGACGATATCGGTCACTTCGAGGGATCACCACACTTACCCGTGGTCTGACGAAACGTCGGAGTATGCACACACGGCAGCTGCTCGCGGCACTGGCGGTCGTCCTCGTGACGGCGACGGCGGGCTGTGGGTTCATCACCGGGCAGAGCGCGCTGGCGTTCGGCGCGTCGCCGGCGACGGCGAGCGACGATGCCATCTCGGAGACGGGCTACGAGGAGCTCGCCGTCGAGAACTCGACGGTCACGCGCAACTTCAGCGCCGCCGGCCAGACCCGACAGGTCGAAGTGACCAACCAGCAAGCCAGATACGAGCGCGCCGTGGACCTCGGCCCGCTGGGCTCCCAGCGAGCGGCGGTGTTCGTCACCTTCGCCAGCCCGGAAGTGGACGTCGTCGGCCAGACGTTCAATCCCATCGCTGACATGTCTACCCAGGAAGTCCTCGCACAGTTCGAGTCTCAGTACGAGGGGCTGCGCGTCGGCGATCGCGTCCAGAACCGGAGCGTGCAGACGCTAGGCAGCCAGCGCACCCTCCAGCAGTTCGAGGGAACGGCGGCGCTCTCGGGCACAGAGGTCGACGTGTACGTCCACGCCACGAAGTTCCAGCACGAAGGCGACTACGTCGTCGCCGTCGGGGTCCACCCGCAACGGCTCGACGGCGAGACCGAGAACGTCGTCGCGCTCACCGAGGGCCTCGAACACGACGGCGAGGACTGACCGACTGCGGCCGCTCGTTCTGCGCAGTTCGGATTCGCCGCTCGGTCGCGACGCAGCCCGCTCATCGACGGGACCGCCGGAGCGCGTCGACGAGTACGGCCCACGCCAGCGCCGACAGGCCCACGTCGCGGACGAACACGTCGACGAAGAAGCCCCCCTCGACGACCGCAGCGACGGCGAGGTAGGCGGTCGTCCCCGACAACGAGACGGCGGCGACGCCGGCTGCGACCGCGGTCGCCCGGTCGGCGACGATCGCCGCACCGAACCCCACCTCGAGGACGCCGTTGATCAGCATGAACGCGACCGGCGAGACGACCAGCCACGGTGCCAGCCAGTCGGTGACGTACGTCGCCCAGACGCCCGGCGCGAACAGCTTGTGGACGCCGGCGAGCAACACCATCGCACCGAGCCCGACCCGGGCGACCGACAGCGGCGCTGGCGTGCGGTCGACGAGTCGGTCGACCGTTTCGGCGTCGACGAGGCGCCTGCGGATGTCCATCGACCCGTGGTTAGGGAGTCGCGCTCAAAACGACACCGGGTCCGGCGAGAGGGTCAGAACGCCTCGACGTGGGGCCGTAGATCCAGCTCCAGCGTCCACGCCGAGCGGTCCTGTTCGACGAGGTGCCAGTAGTTCTCGGCGATCTCGTCGGGGTCGAGGTACGACTCCGCGTCGCGGTCGGTGTCGCCCTCGCTCGCCCCGGGTGGCAGGATCTGCCCGTCGATCACGACGTGGGCGACGTGGACGCCCTCGGGCCCGAGTTCCCGCGCCATGCTCTCGGCCATCCCACGGGCGGCGAACTTCGCCGCGGAGAAACCGATCGCGCCGTCGCGCCCCCGGAGCGCCGACGTGGCACCCGTGAAGACGATGGTCCCACCGTCGCCGTCGACCATGTCTTCGGCCGCCTCCTGCGAGGCGACGAACGCCCCGCGGCCGTTGACCGCCCACGCCCGGTCGACGTCCTCGACCGACGCGTCGAGCAGTCCCGACCACGAGCCCGCGCTGGCGTGGTTGACCAGCACGTCGACGGGCCCGAGTTCCGCACGGACCGTCTCGAACGCCGCCCGGATCTCGTGGGGTTCTGCGAGGTCGGTCGGGACGGCGAGTCCCCCTGGACCGGGCAGGTCATCGGCGAGACCGTCGATATACTCCCCAGACCGCGCCAACAGCGCGACTCGACAGCCTTCGGCGGCGAACTTGCGCGCGAGCGATTCACCGAGGCCGGGACCGACACCGGCGATCACCGCTGTCAGTGTCATGGTCGAACCGACAGCCGTCGGCGACAAAGAGATTCCGCCGGCGGTGAACCGCTACCGCGACACCACCACGCTACCGCGACAGCAACGCCATCACTGCCCCGCCGCCGCCGACGCTCACTCGCGACGACGCCGGCGGTCGAACCGCTACCGCGACAGCAACGCCATCACTGCCCCGCCGCCGCCGACGCTCACTCGCGACGACGCCGGCGGTCGAACCGCTACCGCGACAGCAACGCCATCACTGCCCCGCCGCCGCCGACGCTCACTCGCGACGACGCCGGCGGTCGAACCGCTACCTCGACAGCAACGCCATCACTGCCCCGCCGCCGCCGACGCTCATCCCCACCACCCCGTAGTCGTGGTCCTCCCGGACCATCGCGTGGGCGATCGTCGTCGTCAGGATCCCGCCGCTGGCGCCGATGGGGTGGCCCAGCGCCACCGCACCGCCGAGCGGGTTCAGCCGCTCCTCCGGGATCCCCAACCTATCGCGCACGTAGACCGTCTGGGCGGCGAAGGCCTCGTTGACCTCGTAGTGGTCCACGTCGTCGACGGCCAGGTCGTTCCGCCCCAGCAGCTTCTCGATGGCGTCGCCCACGGCCTGCGAGAACTCCGCGGGGTCGCGGTAGGCGACCGCGTAGTCCTCGACGTGGACCATCGGACCCAGACCGTGCTCGCGGGCCGCCTCCGCACTCGCGAGGACGACACCGCCGGCCCCGTCGGCGAGCTTCGAGGCGTTGCCCGGCGTGATGGTACCGCCCTCCCGAAAGGCCGCCGGGAGCTGGGCCAGCCGGTCCAACGACGTGTCGGCTCGAGGCCCCTCGTCGGTCGTGACGAGACGGTCACCGACCTCGACTGGGACGACCTCCTCGTCGAAGCGGCCCTCCGCGACCGAATCGGCGGCGTGACGGTTGCTCCGCTGGGCGTAGCGGTCCTGCTCCTCCCGGCCGATATCGTGCGCTTCGGCCAGTCGCTCGGTGAGCTCGCCCATGTGGGCGTCGTAACCCACGTCCCACAGCGCGTCGTAGATCATCGAGTCGACGAGTTCGGTGTCGCCGTGCCGGCGCCCCTCACGAAGCTCTCTGAGGAGGTACGGAGCGTTCGACATCGACTCCATGCCGCCACCGACGGCGATGTCGGCCCGACCGGCAGCGATGCGATCCACCGCCAGCGTGATCGCCCGTAACCCCGACCCCGACGCCTCGTTGACGGTCGTCGCCGGCGTCTCCTCGGGAAGTTCCGCTCGGGTGACCGCCTGCCGCGCGGGCACCTGCCCGACGCCCGCCTGGACGGCGTTGCCGAGGCCGACCCAGTCCAGATCCTCGGGTTCGACGCCCGAGCGGTCGATCAGGTCCTCTAGCACCGTCGCGCCCAACTCCGGCGCGCGCACGTCCGAGAGCGAGCCGAGCATCGCGCCGTGAGCGGTCCGCGAACCGTCGACTATCACTACGTCTGTCATGTGCGAATCGTTCGCGTGGCTCCGTTATCGGTGTTGCCCCCGCAAGTCCTCGAACACCGTGGAGGCGCACCGGGTCACCGATGGCAGGAACTAAGTGTGGGTACGAGAGACGTATTCGCTCGTTGCCACCCAGCGTGGCCGTGTGAACATGAGTGACTGGAGCGACCTACAGGAGGACATCATCTCGGAGCATCGACGGGACAGTTCGCAGTCCGACGCCGAAATCGCCGCCGAGCTCGGCTGTTCGGCGAGTTACGTCAACCAGACCCGGAACGAGTACGACGAGGCGGAGGAGAGCAGCGGCGGCGGACTGCTGATGCTCGCCATCGTCGTCGTTCTGGTCCTGTTCTTCATCGCACAGAACGGCGGAACCTAAGCCGAACGGTCGAGCACATCGACGGTTCGACGGGAAGCGTTCGGGAGCGGTTCACTCCTCGGCGGCCTCGCGCAGGTCGGCGAGGTGGCTGCGAACGACGCGGAGCGTCGCGTCGGCGTCGGCGTAGCCGTCGTCGTATTCGGAGAGCGCTGCGTCGGTCTTGTCGAGAAAGTCCTCGACTGCTGTGTCCAGTTCGTCGGTCATCATCGCACCTCGTAGGAGACGCCGGTGTCGCGGAGGGCGTCGGTCACCCGGCCGACCCCGTCGGCCATGGCCACGACGACGACCGAGAGACCGCGAGAGGCGGCGTCGGCGGCAACTTCGCCGGCGGCGAAGTACGTCGCCGGATCCACGTCGACGGAACGCAGCGCGCCGACGGCCTCGACCCCCGAGGCGACGACCAGATCGGCACCGTCGCAGGCGTCGGCCAGGTCGTCGAGTCGGTCGTCGTCGGGGCGGCCCGAGCGGATCGACGGCACCTGGAGAACCCGGACCTCACCGGGGTCCAGATCGATGACCCCTTCGAAGCCGGTGACACCGACGACCGCGCCCGCGGCGGCGTCGGTCGTGGCGACGCCGGTGGCAGCTTCGGTCTGGGCCGCTCCGCCGTCGGGATCGAGCGGCGTCGCGTGCTGGAGCCCCTCGCGCATCGACAGCGAGACCGTGTCGCCCTCCTCGATGGCGTCGGTGGCGACGGCGGCGTCCTCCTGAACTGAACCCAGCACGTCGTCGGTGACGTGCTCGGCGAAGCGGCGCACGTCCGCGGCGGCCTGGAGCGTCCAGTCGACGCCCTCGGTGGTGACGCGGTAGCGCGAGCGGCCCTGTTTCTCGACGAGGCCGTCCTCGACGAGGTCGCGGATGTACTCGCTGACGGCCTGGCTGGTCACGCCGACGGCCTCGGCGATCTCGCCCTGGCTGACCGCCGGCTGGCGCTCGGCGATCTCCACGAGGACGCGAAACCGCGTCGCCGCGCGCTTGTTCGCGAGGACGTCGACCATACTCCCGTCTGGGGACCCCGCCGGTATAAATCTCCCCGCCGTGGGTCGGCCCCTGCGACGCCGTGTCATCCCCGGGAAAGCGCTTTTTTGCTGGCCCGCCCGCGTCGAAGTGTGTCCGACCTGTTCCCCGAGCGCGTCGAGACCGAGCGGCTGGTCCTCGAAGCGGCGACGACGGAGACCGTCGACCCGCTCGCACTGTACGAACACGTCCGCGAGGGCGCGCCCCATATCGACGAGATCACCGAATACGTCACCTGGGACCCGCACGAGACGCCGAGAGAGAGCGCGGAGTTCCTCGAACTGGTCACCGACGAACGCCAGGGCGGGGAGGGCGCGACCTACGTGATCCGCCCGAAACCGGGTGAGGACGGCGCGGGCGAGTTCGCGGGCCTCACCGGTCTCGCCGTCGACTGGGACGCGAAGACCGCGACGTTCGGCGCGTGGCTCCGAAAGCCGTTCTGGGGCCGCGGCTACTCCGGCGAGCGCGCGGCCGCGTTCATGGAGGTGGCTTTCGACCGGCTCGACCTCGAAACGGTGGTCGTGACCGTCCACGACGGTAACGAGAAGTCCCGAAAAGCCGTCTCACGGTACGTCGAAGCCCACGGCGGCCGCCGCGAGGGTCTCCTGCGGAACTTCGAGGTGAACGTGGACGGCTCGGTCGCCGACGTACATCGGTTCACCGTTACCGCCGCCGAGTACCGGGCGACGACGGCGGACGACGAGTAGGGGGCGAACGCGGTCGACCGTCCCGGCGGTGCGTCAGGCATTTGCCGACCGGGTACCGAGAGTCGGGCGATGGACCCCGAGTATCGCGACCGGGCGGCGTACATCGACGGCACGCTCGTCCTCGCGGACACCCACTTCGGGAAGGTCGAGGCCTCGACCGTCGAGTTCCCGATCGGCGCCGGCGAGGACTGCGTCGAGCGCCTGGCGGGGTTGCTCGACCGCTTCGAGCCCGACGAAGTCGTCCTCGCCGGCGACGTGTTCCACTCGTTCGACTACGTGCCCGATTCGGCCGACGAGGCGCTGTCGGGCGTGGTCCGGGCGGTCCGGGAGGCGGGCGCGCGCCTCGTCGTCGTGGAGGGTAACCACGACACGATGCTCGGCGCGGCCTATTCGGGGGAACTCCACGACGAGTACGAACTCGACACGGACGGCGAGGAGACTGTCGTGGTGACCCACGGCCACGAGGAGCCCGACGCCGCGGCCGACGCCTACGTCGTCGGCCACGACCACCCGGCCATCGAGATCGAGGGCCAGAAACGCCCCTGCTTTCTCGTCGGCGACGGCGCCTATCGCCGCTCGGACGTGCTCGTGCTCCCGTCGTTCAACCGCCTCGTCGAAGGCGTCTCGGTCAACGGCCGCGTCGGGACGGCGCGGCCGGAACTGTCGCCCGTCGTCACCGGCGTCTCGCAGTACCGACCGGTCGTCTTCGACGAAGAGAGCGAGGAGACGCTCACGTTTCCGCCGCTCGGTCAGTTCTCGCGAATGCTGTGACGGGACCGGCGAGCGTATCGACGTCCAGTTTCACAAAGCCTGACTGATCGAAGAGGCATTTCACTGGCGTTTATAACGAAAATCTACGAACAATACTAGGCTGTCTAGAATGTATGTCCATGACGATTAAGTACTGTAGGTTGGTAGCAATGACCACAGATGATCGAGACGACTATCGAGACCGTAACGACTCCGAGCGCGCGGACGATCACGCCCGAGACGCCCGTGACCGAGGCGGCCGAGCAGCTGCGGGCGCCCGACGCGTCGGCGCTGGTCGTGCTCGACGCGGAGGCGGTCCTCGGCGTCGTCACCGAGGGCGACATCGTCGCGATGGTCGCCGAGACCGACGAGCGACCGCCGGTTCGGGCGATCATGTCCGCGCCGGTGACGACGATCACTCCGGGGACGTCTGTGTACGAGGCCGCCGAGCGGATGCGGACCGTCGGCGTGAAACACCTGCCTGTCGTCGACGACGGCGTGTTCCGCGGACTGGTCTCGGCGTCGTCGCTGGCGCCGTACTGCTCGCGGCAGAACACCGACGTGGACTGGACCGACGACCCACTGCGCTTCGACGGGTCCGGTACGACCGGCGTGACCGCTGGCGACTGAGCCGAGTCGGCCGTCGGCGACTCAGACCGTGTCCGAGACGGCCTCGGCCGCGACCTGACCGCTCTCCAGGGCGCCCTGGATCGACGACCACTGCGTGTAGTCGCCGGCGAGGCAGACTGCTCCCTCGGGCGCGTCGACGGCGGGGAGACCGTCGCGGAAGCCCGGCGGCTGGTCGAACTGGGCGAACTCGATCCGGTCGGTGGCGAGAAGTTCGAGCTCGTCGAATCGGTGTTCGGGGTACCAGGTGACCAGGGCGTCGCGGACGGCGGTCGCGAGTTCCTCGTCGGAGCGGTCGGGGACGCCGAGCGTCGTCGCCGAGAGCAGTGCGTGGCCGTCGGGCGCGTACTCCGGCGCGACGGTCGACAGCGGAGCGATCGTGTTCGGACAGCTGTCGACCGCGTTGAGGACGAGTCGGTGGCCGGTATCGAGCGACCGATGTTCGCGGGTCCGGAAGTACTGGGTGACACAGCCGCGCGCGTCGGTCGGGATCGACTCGACACCGGTCAGTTCTCGGGCGCGCTTGGGGTCGGTCGCGACGACCGCGGCGTCGGCGTCGACCGTCTCCGACCCGGCTTCGACGGTCGCCTCGCCCGCGCCACCGTCGACGGCGGTGACCTCGGTTCCGGTCTCGATGGACACACCAGCGTCGCGGGCGCGGACGGCGAGCTGGTCGGAGATAGCACCCATACCGTCGGCGGGGACGGCGGTGGCGCCCCGCGAGAGCATCGAGAAGGTGTAGCGGAAGATCCCCGCGTCGGTCGACAGCGAGCGGTCGAGCGTGATACCACCGTAGAACGGCGCGGCGAAGTTCTCGACGAACTTCTCGGAGAACCCCTTCCTGTCGAGGTACTCGCGGATGCTCTCGGTCGGCCCGTCGAGGAGGGCGTCGGGGTCGGCGTTGCCGAGTTCGCGGCGGAGCTGGAGGACGCGGAGCTTGTCCATCAGGGTCACGTCGGGGTTGAGTGCCGATTCGATGGCGGAGAGCGGGGCCCGAAACGGGTCGGCGAGCGTCGAACGGTGGTCCGGGCGGGCGATGGTCGCACCGGGGGCGAAGGTGCGAAGGTCCAGCGCGTCGAGGTCGAGTTCCTCGCGGACGGCGGGATAGGCGGTGAACATCACCTGGAACCCGCGGTCGAGCGTGAACCCATCGACCTCGCGCGAACGAACGCGCCCACCCAGCTCGTCGCGGCGTTCGAACAGCGTCACGTCCGCGCCGTCCCGGGCCAGGCGCCGCGCGGCGACCAGGCCAGCCAGTCCTCCGCCGACGATGACGACCTCACTCATACCCTCCCCTTCGGCCCGACCCACTAAACGCCCCCTGTCTCCGGTCGCCGTCGGGCGCCGCCCCACGAGGCGAACGCGTTCGCCGCTCCCCCAGCCACGAACGAACAGTGCTTAGTCGGTCCGAGCCTGCGAGCCCGATATGGATACGACCACGTCGCTCGACGGCCTCGTCTGCGTCGACTGCGCGGCGACCCACGACCCCGCGACCGCCCCGCGCCGGTGCCCGGACTGCGAGGGCGTCCTCCGCGCGAGCTACGACCACGCAACCGTCGACGTGACCCGCGAGTCGCTCGCCGACGAGCGCTTCGACGGGATCGCCCGTTTCGCCGACCTGCTCCCGTTCCCCGGCGACGCCCTCGCGACGCTCGACGAGGGGACGACACCGCTGGTCGCCGCACCCGAGTTCGCCGACGAGCTGGGCGTCGGGGCCGTCTACCTCAAAGACGAGGGTGCGAACCCGACCGGCACGACCGCCGACCGGGGGACCGCCCTCGCCGTGACCGCCGCGCGCGACCACGGCGCCGAGGAGGTCGCGCTCCCGACGACGGGCGACGCCGGCCAGAGCGCCGCCGCCTACGCCGCCCGCACCGGCCTCGACTCGGAGGCGTTCGTTCCGACGCGCTCGACGTTCGTCGCCAAGGCGATGACCAACGTCCACGGCGGCGACATGAGCGTCGTCGAGGGGCGCTACCCCGACGCCGTCGACGCCTTCGAGTCCGCGATGGCCGACGACGACGACGCCGACTGGCACTCGCTGGCGCCCTTCGACACTCCCTACCGCCACGAAGGTGCCAAGACGCTGTTGTTCGAGGTCGTCGAGCAGCTCGACTGGGCGGTCCCCGACGCCGTCGTCCACCCGACCGGCCACGGCCTCGGCGTCGTCGGCAGCCACCTCGCCGCCGAGCAACTGCAGGCGGCGGGCCTCGTCGAGGAGTCGCCCGCGCTCCACGTCGGCCAGCCCGAACACTGTGCGCCCGTCGTCGCTGCCGACGACGAGGGGGCGGACGACACCGAACTCTGGGAGCGGCCCGATACGCTGATCGGTTCGCTGGAGGTCCCCGACCCGGCCGGCGGCGCGCTCGCGCTCGACGCCGTCCGGGACACCGGCGGCTGGGCCGTCGGCGCCAGCGACGACGACGCGCTCGAAGCCGCAGTTCAGCTGAACGAGGAAGGCATCGAGGTCAGCGCCACCGGCGGCGTCGGCGCCGCGGCGGCCCAGGAACTGGCCGACGGCGGCCACCTCGGGGGCGACGACGTCGTCGTGCTCGTCAACCCCGTCGCGGGGTCCAAGGAGAACGACGTGCTCCGCAGCCACCTGATGCGGAAAGGGGTCTGAAGCGGTCGAGAACGGTGAAACGTCCGGACGGCGCGCGCTGTCGCGCGCTCTCGTGCGCGCGACCGTAGCCGCGCGAGGGATGAGCGAACACAGTGAGCGAATCGGCTGGGGAGGTGTGTGGTATGGCGCTGTGCGGGTCGCCTGGTGGACTGAACGGGCGAGGCGCGCGTGGCGGCGAAGCCGCCACGGCTTGCGGCGGTCGGCTCCGCCGACCGCCCTGCTCGCGTGCAGTTCAGTCGTCTGCGCGACCCCTATTCGCGCGGGCGGTGCGGAGAGCGCGGATATGGCGCGCAGCGACCGCGAGCGGGTCGAGGGCTTTCATCAGTCGTTGTCTCTCGCACGTTCGTCCACTCGGAGAACGCAACCGAATCACGCCAGCGTCGCGTTGGCGAGCGTCACGGTCTGGGTCGTCCCGCGCATCGACCCGGTCCAGACGACCCGCACCGAATCGCCGGACTCCAGGTAGACCCCCACGCTGCGCTCGGCGTCGAGGTAGCTCCCGTCGCCGTCGCTGTCGACGCGCGGGTCGTCGATCGTCAGCGAGTCGCCGGGCCGGACCGGATACCCCACCCCGCGCTTGGTCGCGCCGGGTGCATCGCTCACCCAGACGACCTCCTCGGTCGTCCCGGTCGAGCCGTCGAGGACGACGAGGGAGAGCCGTTCGGTCGTCCGGTCGACGATCGGGTCGCCGCCGGCGTGTTCGACGGTCATCGTTCCCGTCTGCGAATCGAACGACACGGAGAAGTCGGCGCCGGGGCTGTCCCGGCGGAGTTCGTCGTCGAGGTAGACCACCGAGCCGACGAGCCCGCCAACGACGGCGAGCGCGACCAGCCAGACGACCCATCGCTCGACCCCGCCGCGCTCGTCGCCGACCAGCCGGGACGACCCTCTCGTCATTACCCGACGCAACTCGCGCCTGGTAGTTAGGTGTCGGGGTCCCGCGGCTGGCGACCGAACTGACTCCTCGGTGGAGCGGCGCTCACGTGACCGTCAACACGAAGAAGAAGGCGAGGACGACCTCGTTGACGAGCCAGGCGTTGTCGTTCATCCAGTCGCGGATCCGCGGCAGGGCCGTCTCCGCGCGGTCACCGAGCAGGAGGACACCGAGCGAGGGCAGCGCGAGCAACAGCAGGGTCAGCGCGACGAACGGCGCGGCGTCGACCAGCGGGAGGTCGTTCGAAGCGAGGTACGACCCGACAGCGACCGACGTGATGATGTCGGTCGGGAACACGCCGAGCAGCAGGAATCCGAGTCGGAAGGAGAATCGCGGCGTGGCCCGCTCCAGTTTCCCCATCCACTTCGGCGGCTCGGACTCCTCGCGCCCGAGGAACGTCGAGATCATCGCCGCGAGGATCAGGACGAGCACCACCGTCGAGAGGAGTCCGTTCGAGTCGTCGCCGGCCCTTCGCGACCCGATGCCGAGGAAGTACGCCAGCGCGACCACCGTCGAGATAGAGAGCGCCGCCCCGGAGACGAACAGCGCGGAGTTGCGCCGCCAATCCCGACTCGTCGCCAGGAAGATCGCCGAGAGGATCTGCGGACCGGCGACCATCACGATCGCGAGCGGCAGTATCGTGAGGAAGCTCATCGCCCGACCTCCCGCCGCCCGGCTATCACGGCCCCGGCCGCGGGTCGCCGCGTTCGGCCCGAGACGTGTGAACGCACGCACACGACTGCGACCGCGAACCGAATCAGCGTATTGCAGGCGCTCTCAAGGCCAGCGGCGGTCGGCGCCGGCGGCGGGGAGCGAGTCGACCGGCCGCGTCAGTCGTCCGCGGCCTCGTGGATCGCCTCGCCTCGATACAGTCGCTCGGCGATGGCGAACGTCTGCTCGTTCTCCCGTCGGGTCGGGAAGTGCGCGGCCATGTACCTGGCGGGCGCGATCAACGCCAACCGACGCTCGCTATCGCTCTCGGCGGCCGCGAACTGCGCGAACCCGCCCTCGACGTTCTGGAGGGTGTGAAAGCCCGCGTCCTCTCGGAGGAGTCCCTCGGCCATCGTCCGCTTCAGGGCGTCGGGATCGCCGCCGGCGTCGAAGTGCCGGGAGACGATCCGCCCGGCCTCGTCGACGCGGCCCTGCTCGTCGAACGTCGAGAGCAGCCGCTCGCGCAGCTCGGCGGGCTCCTCGTCCTCACCGGCGCCGACTTCGGGTAGCGGCGCGGCGGGCTGGTTGAGGAAGCGGTCGAGGTAGACCGACATCGCGCCCTGCCAGCAGGCACGGTACAGGTCGTCGGCGTCGGTACGACTCGCCAGCCGTTCGCTCGCGTTGGCGAAGGAGAAGGTGTGATGGACCGTGTTCCAGTCGCCGAACTCGTTGCTGGTGGCGAACCCCGCGACCCGCCGGAGCGCCGCGACGGCGACGGCGTGAGCGAGTTGCTCGGTCGTCGCGCCCGCGGCGACCGCCTCCCGGAGCGCCTCGTCGATGGCGCGGGCGTCGTCGCCCAGCAGTCGGTCGACGAAGTCGTCGGGGCGGTCCCAGGTCTTCCCGTCGCCCGCTGCGGCGAGGTCGGGGACGTCGTCGTCAGCGTCGAAACAGAGCTGCGCCACGTCGACCGGCTGGCGCCAGGAACTGCTCTCCTCGGCCCGGGAGCCGCCGGTGATCGTGTCGACCGTCGCGGCGAGCACGTCCGGCGCCCGGTCCCAGCCGACGTGGTCCAGCGTCTCGAAGGCCTTGTTGACGAAGTCGACCGTGTGGCTGCTGTTCATGTAGAGGTGGTCGGTCGCGGCGGCGACGAGGATCTCCGCCAGATCCTCGGGCGGCAGGGTCGCCGTCGCCGCCCGCAGGCAGCGCTCGGCACCGTCCGAGTCCCGCACCTCGCAGGTCTCGCGGAACCACGACTTGAGTCGGTCCTTGCCGAGGTCCTCGTTGCTCAGCGCGTACTGGTCGAATCTGGGTGGCTCGCCCGCGCAGTTGCTCGCCACCTCGCGGAGACCGAGGAACATCGCCCGTCGTTTCTCGTCGTGGTCGACCTCGTCGTAGAGGTTCGCCATCGCGCCCAGCGTCGTCAGGCCCCGACCCCAGCCGTCGACCCGGTACGTCGTCCCGAAGTCGACCGCCGTCTCCAGCGGCGTCGAAAAGCCCTCGTCGTGGTGGTCGAGGTGGATCGCGCTCTTGGCGAGCACGAGCGAGAGGTTCTCCGAGAGACCGTCGACCAGACGGTTGCGCCAGTGGACCTCCGGCGCCACGTCCGTCTCCGGATCGGGGTCGACGTAGACGATGCCGTCGCGGACCGCCGTCGGGAACGTCTGCACGTCGTCGGCCCAGATGTCGAAGGTGTCCCCACAGGAGAGTTCGAACCGCGCGTGGTGCCAGTGACAGGTCAGCAGGCCGTCCTCGACGCTCCCCTTCGCGAGCGGGAAGCCCATATGCGGACAGCGGTTGTCGACCCCGTACACCTCGCCCTCGTGGTGAAAGAGCGCGACGCTGTGGCCGCCGACCGTCGTCACCGCGCGGCCGTCTTCCCGCAGTGTCTCGACGTCCGCGGCCTCTTCGTAGCCGTCCGGCCCGTCTGTGGGCTCCGTTGCCATGGCACAACGATCGGTCGCCGTCGGTAAAGGGGTTCGCTGAACTCGATTTTTGAACCGGGATTGTCACGACGCTACCGGCGAGTGCCGGGTCCACCGTTAGGTCGGCGACGGACCAACTTCGCGGGGATGCCAGACAGAAAGGAGGGACGAGACAAACAGGCGCGCGACCGGGAGAACCGACAGCGGCGGCGTGAGATCATAGAGGAGCTGGAGCGATGGGAGGAGACCGAGCCACCGCTCGACGACAGCGAGCTCGACGAGCTCGACGCGGAGCTGGCGTCGGTGACCTTCCCCGCGACCGGAGCCGACGTCGTCGAGGCGGTCGGCGACCGAGCGATCGACTCCGCGGAAGGGACCCACGACGTCGCCGAACTGGTTCCGCGGACGGAGACCGACACCTACGAAGGCCCCGAAGCGGTCCGCGCACGGGTCCAGCGACCGACCGTCGCCGCGGCGATGAAACGGGTAGTCGAGGCGGCCGACGACCACCAGTCCGCCGAGTTCGGGAGTTCGCAGTACGAGGCCTACGAGCGGACGCTCCGGGAGCTGAAAGCGATCGACGCCGACGACGACGACGAGGGCGTCGAAGTGATCGCCGACTGGCTCGTCGAACGGATCCGCGAGCGGGAGACACTTCCGGGGTCACGTGACGTGCGCCGCCGCGCCGCCGACTTCTGCCGGTCGAACGACTACGAAGTCCGCAACGACGAGTGGCTCGGGGTGTAGGACGGAGTTCACCGGCCATCGGGGCATCCGCCCACAGAAATTTCTCGGTCGAACCTGACTGGCCGACATGGAACGCGTCGCGTTCGACGACGACGAGCCGACCGACGTATCGGCGGCGGGTACCGACCGCCGCGGGCTCTCCGGCCCGCTGGGCACCGACGGCGTGTCGATCAACCGCTACCGAGTCCCCCCGGGTGAGGGGTTCCCGAGCGGCCTCCACGCTCACGTCGACCAAGAGGAGGTCTTCGTCGTCCTCGACGGAACCGCGACCTTCGAGACGCTCCCCGGTCGCGACCCTGACGACCCCGACGACGCTGGCGCTCTTCAGACCGCCCGCGAGATCACCGTCGAGGCGGCCGAGGCGGTCCGGTTCGCCCCCGAGGAGTACCAGTCGGGGTACAACCGCGGCGAATCGGATCTGGTCGCACTCGCCGTCGGTGCGCCCCGCGAAACAGCCGACGTTCGCGTGCCCGTTCGCTGTCTCGGCTGCGGCGAGGCCGATTTCGCGCTCGACGCCAGCGGGGACGAACTCGCGTTCGTCTGTCCGGGCTGCGACACCGAGCGCGTCCCGGCACCGTGTCCCGACTGCGGGAGCGACGCGCTGACGCTGACGCTGGACGACGGGGGTATCGTCGCCGTCTGCGACGGCTGCAGCGCGGCATTCGACGAGCCGCCGTATCGAGACTGAGTCCGAACGGGTTCGTTCCGGACAGAAGACACTTACTATAGGGCGCGGGACGCTTCGGCATACGTCGCCGCCAGTTCCTCGCCGCCCTGCCGCTCGCGACCGGCTTCGCCGGCTGTGCCGGCGGACCCGATTCGCCCGAAACGGACTCTCCGGGCCGAGATACTCCGCCTGCAACGAGCGAGACGGCCACTTCCACAGCGACGGCGGAGTCTACCGCCACCGAGTCGCTCCCGACGGTCCCGACGGTCCTCCGGGCGTCGTACCGTCACATCGTGAACGTGGACGGCATCGGCGTGACCGAGCCGACCCGTTCCCAGTTCGCGTTCGTCTCCCTGCCGGCCGGCGAACTCGGTCGACCGCCCGAGGCGTTCGCGCTCGAACTCGTGGACCGGCGGTTCGAGCCGGCGCGATCCGTCGAGGGGATACACAACCGGACGCCCGGCGTATCGTCGGTGTACACGGACGAGCGACGAGAGGGCGCTCTCCGATTCGACGTGCCGACCGTCGAGACCGAGAGCGCCGCGCTCGCGGTGGACGGTCGTCGTTACCCGCTGTCGGGGTCGGACGTGACGGAGCTGGCCTCGGCGCCCGACCTCTCGCTATCGAGCGTGTCGATCCCCGAGCCCATCCCCGCTGACGGCTCGATCGAACTCGGCGTGACCGCTACCAACGACGGCGACCGCGAGGGGCGCTTCCTCGCGGGCTTCCGTCACAGCGGCCTCCCGAAGCGGGTCGACGTGACGGTCCCGCCCGGCGAGACGGCCTCGAACTCCGTCCGCTACGACGTGTTCTACGACGAGGGGTCGATGTCCTTCGCGTTCGACTACCCCGGCGACGACCGGGACTACGAAGTAGCGATCGAGCCAGCCTCGACGCCGTCCGAGACGGCCTCGATGCCGCCCGAGACCGACGACACTCCGGTCGAGACCGCCGCGAGTCGAGACCCGTTCTATTGAAGTACCTCAATCGACTACACCGGCACAAGCGATGAGCGAGGACTTCTACGAGGTGCTGGGGGTTTCCCGAGACGCCAGCGAGGAGGATATCCAGGAGGCCTACCGGGAGAAAGCCCGGGAGTATCACCCCGACGTGAGCGACGAGGACGACGCCGAGGAGAAGTTCAAGCAGGTCAAGAAAGCCAAGGAGGTCCTCACCGACGAGGAACAACGGCAGATGTACGACCAGCTCGGCCACGACCGCTACGTCGAGGCAGACAAACACGGCGCCACCGACAACGGCGGTGCCGGCGGCGTGGGGGGGATGGGCGGTATGGGGGGCATGGGCGGTGGCGGCGGCCAAGGGCCCTTCGGCGACATGTCCGACATCTTCGAGACGTTCTTCGGTGGGGGCGGCGGCCGCGGCGACTCGAACAGGCCTCGACAAGGCCGGGACCTCCGAACGACCCTCGAGATCGACCTCGAAGACGCCTACCACGGCGTCGAGAAGGAACTGAACGTCACCCGCCCGGACAGCTGTCCCGACTGCAACGGCCAGGGCCACCCACCCGATACCGACTCCCGGCAGTGTCCCGAGTGCAACGGGCGCGGCCAGACCACGACCACCCAGCAGACGCCGATGGGCCGAGTCCAGCAACGCCAGACCTGCCGGCGCTGCGAGGGCGAGGGCACCGTCTACGAGGAGACCTGTTCGACCTGTCGCGGCGACGGCGTCGTCCGCGAGGACGCCAGCCTCTCCGTCGAGATCCCCGCCGGTATCGAGGACGGCCAGACCCTCCGCATGGAGCGTGAAGGCGCCCCCGGGGAGCGCGGCGGCCCCAAAGGCGACCTGCTGATCGAGGTCTCGGTGCGGGAGCATCCGGACTTCGACCGCGAGGGCGCCGACCTGCACCACCAGGAGCCCATCTCCTTCCCGCAGGCTGTCTTCGGCGACACCGTCGAGGTGTCGACCGTCGACGGCGCCGTCGAACTCGACGTGCCCGCCGGCACCCAGAGCGGCGAGACGTTCCGGCTCTCCGGCAAGGGCATGCCCCGCCTCCGACGGCGCGGTGACGGCGACCTGTACGTCCAGGTCCAGGTCGTCACGCCCGACGACCTCAACGCCGAACAGCGCGAAGCCCTCGAGGCTTTCGCCGAGGCCGGCGGCGAGGAGGTCGACGTCGGCCAGGGCTTCTTCGAGAAGATCAAAGACTCGTTCTGACGACGGGGAGCCGTCCCGCCCGGTCCGGGTCTCGTGAGGACACGCACGACGGCCCGGACCGCCGCACCGCTATTTGCCGTACTGGAGGCGTTCGGTCACGAGACCTCGGACCCCGCCGCCGTCTCAGAACTTCGCGGCCCGGAGCGCAGCCTCGACGTGGTCGTAGGGGTCCTCTGTGACGCTGGGGCCGTGGCCGGTGTGCATCTCGGCCAGTTCCGGCGAGACGGCGTCGCGGAGGTACTCGATGTTGTCGATCAGGACTCCGCGGTCGCCCTCGGGGAGGTCCGTCCGGCCGAAGCTCCCGTTGGCGAACACGAGGTCACCCGCGAACAGGACCTCGGGGCCGGCGGCGTAGAGACAGAGGTGGTCGTCCTTGTGACCGGGGGTGTGCAACGCCTCGTAGCTGTGGTCGCCTATCTGGACGGAGTCGCCGTCGGCGATGGCGTGGTCGACGAGTTCGTGGTCGGGGTCGAAGCCCCACACGTCGCAGTCGAACGCCTCGACGAGGGCACCAGTGTTGCCGACGTGGTCGGGATGGGTGTGGGTGAGGACGACGGCGTCGAGGGCAGTGTCGCGGTCGCGGACTTCGGCGGCGGCGTCGAACTCGCTGCCGGCGTCGACGAGGACGGTGCGCTCGCCGGTGACGAGGAAGGCGTTGCTGGTGAAGACCTGCTGGCCGCGGGCGACGTTTTCGATCACGGCCGTCGATACTCGCGCCGGAGCGGTGAGGGTACCGGTTCGCGACTGGCCCGGCGCGACCGGGGTCGGGGCTCCGTGCCACGACCGCCGCGGTCGGGGCGACCATCGGGGGTTCCGCGAGGTCGGCGAGACGGAGGAAAACCCGTCACGTGGCGCTATCACGCGAACGACTCGGACCCACAGGGCTATGTGTGATGAACGATAACGACGCCGTAGAGAGCAGATGACAGGATCGGAAACGCCAGTCGTGCTCATCGTCGAGGACGAGCCCGACGTCGCGGAGACGTACAACCTCTGGCTCGCCGACGACTACGCGGTCCGGATGGCCGGGAGCGGCGACGAGGGACTGGCCGAACTCGACGACGAGGTCGACGTGGTCCTCCTCGACCGGATGATGCCGGGGCTCTCCGGTGACGAGGTGTTAGCGCGGATCCGAGAGCGTGAGCTCGACTGCAGGGTGGCGATGGTGACGGCGGTCGAGCCCGACTTCGACATCCTGGAGATGGGGTTCGACGCGTATCTCTGCAAGCCGATCCGGAGCCAGCAGCTCCACGAGACGGTCGAGAACCTGCTGGAACGGTCGGCTTACGACGACATGCTACAGGAGTACTACTCGCTGGTCGAGAAACAGGCGACGCTCGAAGCGACCAAGAGCAGCGCCGAACTCGCCGACAACGAGGAGTATCTCGGACTCCGCGAACGGGTGGACGAACTGCAGGAGGACCTGTCGGACACGTTGGGTGGTATCGACGACGACGAAGACTTCATCGCGACCCTGCGGGGACTGAGCGATGTCGAGGAGTAGTGATTCCGAGACGATGTACGATCTGACCGACGTGCTCGACTTCGAGGCGTTGGAGTCGGTCCGCCCGGGGTCGAACATCCTCGTCTCCGGCCCCGCCATGAGCGGCAAAGAGGACCTGGCGCTGTCGGTGCTGGCCGACGGTGCCGAGCGCGACCAGGGCTCGCTCGTCGTCACCACGGGCGACCGCGCCGAGAACGTCCTCGAAGACTTCCTCGATCGCGCGCCCCGAGCGGACGAATCGAGGATCAGCGTCGTCGACTGCCGCGGCGACGGCAGCCGCCGCGGCGAGGCCACCGCCGCCGGCAGCTACGTCTACCACGTCTCCTCGCCCGGCGATCTCACCGGCATCGGTATCGGGATCACCGAGTGCCTCGAGTACCTCCACAACAACGGCGCCGACAACGGGCGCTTCGCGCTCACCTCGCTGTCGACGATGCTCACCTACACGGACCGCAAGACCGTCTTCAAGTTCTGCCACGTCCTCTCCTCGCGGTTCGACTCCGCCGGCTACCTCGGCCTGTTCACCATCGACTCCTCGGCCCACGACGACCAGACCCTGCAGGTCATCAAACAGGCCTTCGACGGCATGATCGAGATCCGCGAGGAAGACGGCCGCCGCGAGGCTCGCGTCCTCGGCCTCGCCGGCCAGCCCACCGACTGGCAGGAGTTCTGATCGGTTCTCGCACCCGCCACCACGGTGGCGGCGCTCCCGTTCGAACTCCGCCGTTCGGCTCCCTTCGCGAACCAGTCGCGATCGATCGTTCCGAGAATTCGTGTACGGATAATCGATATTAGGACCACACCACTTCATTGTAGACAAGACTTATGTCCGAAAGCGCCAGATGTGGAAATGCAACGGTCGGAGTGAAACAGCGTCCGGCCGAGCACGTTCGAGCCGTCGGGGGACGACCCCGAGCCGACGAGTATCGCACGCGAACTAGCCACTGCCAGCCACTGCAGCCACCACCACCACTGGCCCACTACCGTGGTGCTGTCATCGGAACGGCTACTCGGCTACGGGTAGCTTTTTGACATCGCGACGGGCGGCGGCCTCCGGCCGCCACTCTCCCGTCGACCGAACCGCCCCCGCTAGCGATGGCTGGGGTTTAATCCACCGAGTCGCGTAGCCATGGAGCATGGGAACGAGCGACCGGTCGGAGTCCGACCCGGCGGGCGACCCACGAGCGGACTACGACTACGCGGCCGACGCGGTGGCACGACCGGGACTGGTCGCGGACTTAGACGACAGGGTCGCGGGCGAGGTGCGGTTCGACGACTACTCGCGGCAGCTGTACGCGACGGACGCGAGCATCTACGAAGTGACGCCCGTCGGCGTCGTCTACCCGGAGTCGACCGCCGACGTGGCAGCCGTCGTCTCCTACTGCGCCGAGCGGGCCATCCCGGTACTCCCCCGGGGCGGCGGCACGTCACTCGCGGGCCAGAGCGTCAACGAGGCCGTCGTCCTCGATTTCACTCGCCACATGGACGGGGTTCTCGCGGTCGACCCCGACGGGCGGTCGGCTCGCGCCGAGCCGGGCGCCATCCTCGGCGAGCTGAACGCCGAGCTGGCCGCCCACGGCCTGAAGTTCGCGCCCGACCCCGCCTGGGGAGACAAGTCCGCACTCGGCGGTGCCATCGGTAACAACTCCACGGGCGCCCACTCGCTGCAGTACGGCAAGACCGACGCCTACGTCGAGGAATGTGAAGTCGTCCTCGCCGACGGGACCGTCACTCGCTTCGGCGCGGTGACACTGGACGAACTCCGCGAGCGCGCGGACCCCGACGGAGACCTCGAAGCTCGCATCTATACCGTCCTCGCCAGGGTCGTCGACGAGGAGATCGACGCCGTCGAAGCGGCGTTTCCCGAGCTGAAGCGCAACGTCTCGGGCTACAACCTCGACACGTTCGTCGCCGAGGCCCGCGAAGCACTGGACGCAGAGGGCGCCGATGCTCCCGAGGGACCTCCGGCGACCGTCAACGTCGCCCGTCTGCTCGCCGGCAGCGAGGGCACCCTCGCGATCGTCACCGAGGCGACCGTCTCGCTAGAGCCGGTCCCCGAGACGAAGGGATTGGCGCTGCTCACCTACGACGACCTGCTCGACGCGCTGGAGGACGTCCAGCCGATCCTCGAACACGACCCCGCCGCCGTCGAAGTGCTCGACGACGTGTTGCTGGATCTGGCCGCGGACACCGAGGAGTTCGGCGACCTGGTCGACTCGGTGCTCCCCGAGGGCACGGGCTCGGTCCTGCTCGTGGAGTTCTACGCCGAGACCGACGAGGAGGGGCGCCAGCGGGTCGCCGACCTGATCGCCGACCGAGTGGGCGACACGGTGGACGCCGAGCGGCTCGGCGACGCCCTGGTCGGCGCGGCGACCACCGAGACCGGCCCGACCGAGGGGGCAGCCGACGTGACCGACGCGCCGATTCGGGCGTTCGCGGCCCGCGAGGCCCACGACGAAGCCGACCGCGCTCGCTTCTGGAAACTGCGCAAGAGCGGCCTGCCGATCCTGCTCTCGCGGACGACCGACGCGAAACACGGCAGTTTCATCGAGGACACCGCCGTCCCGCCGGCGAACCTCGCGGAGTTCGTCGCCGACTTCCAGGCGGTCCTGGAGGACCACGACACCTACGCGAGTTTCTACGCCCACGCGGGGCCGGGCTGTCTGCACATCCGGCCGCTGATCGACACGAAGAGCGTCGACGGCGTGGCCGCGATGGAGTCCATCGCCGACGCGGTGACCGACCTCGTCGTCGAGTACGACGGGTCGGTCTCTGGCGAGCACGGCGACGGCCGCGCCCGGACCCAGTGGAACCGGAAACTCTACGGCGAGGAGGTGTGGGACCTGTTCCGCGACATCAAGGCCACCTTCGACCCCGACTGGCTCCTGAACCCTGGGCAGGTCGTCGGCGTCGACGCGGCCGACGTGGCGGCTGGCGAGGCGCCCGACCGCGCCCGGACCGTCGACATGACCGAGGACCTGCGGTTCGACCCCGACTACGGCTTCGATGCTGGCTTCGAGCCCGACCTCAACTGGGACAACGACAACGGCATGCAGGGCATGGTCGAGCTCTGCCACGGCTGCGGCGGCTGTCGCGGCAGCCAGGACACCACCGGCGGCGTGATGTGCCCGACCTACCGCGCGGCCGACGAGGAGGTGACCGCCACGCGAGGCCGGGCGAACATGCTTCGTCAAGCCATGAGCGGCGACCTCCCCGAGGACCCGACCGACGACGAGTTCGTCAGCGAGGTGATGGACCTGTGTATCGGCTGCAAGGGCTGTGCGAAAGACTGCCCGAGCGAGGTCGACATGGCGAAGCTCAAGGCGGAGGTCGAACACGCCCACCACGAAGAGCACGGCACGAGCCTCCGCGAGCGCGTCTTCGCCAACGTCGACCGGCTGAGCGCGCTGGGGTCCGCCACCGCGCCCGTCTCGAACTGGCTGCAGAAGCTCCCCGGGAGCGGTCTCGTCGCCGAGCGCGTGCTGGGGATCGCCCGCGAGCGGACGCTCCCGACGTTCGAACGCGAGTCGTTCGTCGACTGGTTCGCCGGCCGCGACGCGGGCGTCCCCGAGGCCGACGCCGAGCGCAAGGCGCTGGTCTTCCCCGACACGTACACCAACTACAGCCACCCCGAAGCGGGGAAGGCGGCCGTTCGCGTCCTCGAAGCGGCCGGCGTCCACGTCGACGTCCCCGACGACGTGGCCGCCAGCGGCCGCGCCGCCCACTCGAAGGGCTTTCTCGACACCGCCCGCGAGCGCGCCGACCGCAACGTCGACGAACTCGCCCCGCGGATCGCCGACGGCTGGGATCTGGTCGTCGTCGAACCGTCAGACGCGGTGATGTTCCAGCACGACTACCTGGATCTGCTCTCGGGCGCGGCCGTCGAGACGGTCGCGGCCAACGCCTACGGCGTCTGCGAGTACGTCGACCGCTTCCGCCTCGACGAGTCGATCGACTTCGACGCCCCCGCCGAGTCGCTCACCTACCACGGCCACTGCCACCAGAAAGCCATCAAGAAGGACCACCACGCCGTCGGCGCCCTCCGACGCGCGGGCTACGAGGTGGACGCCCTGGATTCGGGCTGTTGCGGCATGGCCGGCAGCTTCGGCTACGAGGCCGAACACTACTCGATGAGCAAGGCTATCGCGTCGATCCTCTACGACCAGGTCGACGACAGTCCCGGGGACGAAGTCGTCGCCCCCGGCGCCTCCTGCCGGTCGCAACTCGACGACCACGAAGCGGGCGACTCGCCGCCACACCCCGTCGAGCGGCTCGCCGAGGCGGTCGCGCTCGAAACGTGACGTGTGGTAGCACACTTTTCGAAGGACCCGCCAGACTTTAATAGGCTCATCTCGTCTGGGTAACTGCAATGGCGACCGGTACGGTTGACTTCTTCAACGACACTGGCGGTTACGGTTTCATCGACACTGACGACGCCGACGAGGACGTGTTCTTCCACATGGAGGACATCGGCGGTCCTGACCTCGAGGAGGGGCAGGAAGTCGAGTTCGACATCGTTCAGGCAGACAAAGGCCCGCGCGCCGAGAACCTGGAGCGTCTGTAACAATGGCGACCGGGAAAGTCGACTTCTTCAACGACACCGGCGGCTACGGCTTCATCGACACCGACGACGCGGACGAAGACGTCTTCTTCCACATGGAAGACGTCGGCGGCCCCGACCTCGAAGAGGGTCAGGAAGTCGAGTTCGATATCGAGCAAGCGGACAAGGGTCCCCGAGCGACCAACCTGGAGCGTCTGTAACGATGGCGACCGGCAAGGTCGACTTCTTCAACGACACCGGCGGCTACGGCTTCATCGACACGGAAGACGCCGACGAGGACGTCTTCTTCCACATGGAGGACGTGGGCGGTCCGGACCTCGAAGAGGGACAGGAAGTCGAGTTCGACATCGAGCAGGCCGACAAAGGCCCGCGCGCGACGAACCTCGAGCGCCTGTAACTGCGGCTCCTGGTGGGTTCCCACCACGGTCCGTCTCACCGGTGAGCGGCCGCTCTCGCCACCGAACCCGCGCCGCTTCCGACCCGAATACCTTCGGCGAGCGGTCGCGATCGCCGGGCGTTTCCCGGCTCGAGACCGTGGGACACAAGAGCCAGCGCGTCGGAGTGGCGACAATGAGTGACGCAGACGCCGTCGACACCGACCTCTACCAGCGCGCCCAGGCACTCCTCGAACCCGGCGAGATCGAGCTCGTCGGCGTGATCGTCCACACCGACCTGTCGGGCGACCAGGAACCGACGCTCCACGAGTCGACCCTGGAGATCGGCAACTACATCGCCGAGTACGCCGGCATCGAGCCGACCGACACGTACGTCTATTCGGGCAACGACGACGGCGAGTTCGGCGTCAACCAGCACCAGGGACTCACCCTCGACGACGACGAGTTCGTCTGGGAGTGCCAGCAGCTGCTCCGCGAGGGCACTTTCGACGTGGTGTTCTACTACGAGGCCGACGTCGATCAAGAGGGGCTGGTCGAAGCCCTCCGCGAGGCCGACTACGACGCCGTCGGCGTCGAACCGGAGTCCTGACCGAAACCGAACGGTACCCGAAACCGAACGGTACCCGAAACCGAACGGTGCCCGAAACCGAACGGTACCCGAAACCGAACGGTACCCGAAACCGAACGGTACCCGAAACCGAACGGTACCCGAAACCGAACGGTACCCGAAACCGAACGACGACCGAGGTCGGTGGGGGGACGGGGGTCGACGGTAGTCCCCGCCGAACGGCGCGTCGACCGTGCGATGTCCGCGTGCGATCGACGGAAACAGCCAGATTTTGGCTCGGTGGTCGCCGGTACCGATCGAGACCCTACGTCTCAGTACCAGCTTTCGACACGCAGGTGGTACGGACGACCGTGCCGATAAAGGCGGACCACGATCGGGTGAGTGTGTCGTCGTCGGGGCCTGCGAGACTGCGACCGTTCGGACGACCTTTCGGTCGGGTAGTTACGCGATATCGGACGGCGATGGCCCGGCGAACCGATATCGTCGACAGTGTATAACTCGGAGATACTGTTCGAAATAAATATCAAACGAACGATATCGATCGATTTCTCATATCGAGAACTATTTCCCCGGTTTATCCGTTCGAGAATCGAACCACGAGACGCCTTCCGAGGGGGGAGGCAAGCGAGGGTAACCGATATATGCAAGTGAAATCATTCAGCGGCGACATCCCGTCGTCGACAGAGGACGAACTACTGGAGAAACCGAACGTGATGGCAGTGGGACGGGGGCCAAAGCGAAGCGACGGGGACGTCCTCGACGAGGAGGCGGTCGTGGTGATCGTCCGACGGAAGCTGCCGGCGGCGGAGCTCGCGGACGACGACCTCGTTCCCGAGACCGTCGACGCGGACGAAGAGACCGTACAGACGGACGTGGTGGACGCGGGTGGGGAGTTCTACGCGCTGGCCCAGCAGTACGCGCGGTCGGACGAATCGGTGTCCCGGCGGCCCAGCGAGCCGGCGACGGGTCGACCGATCGAGCGGCCAGGCCGACAGGAGTACGTCGGCGCGGTGGGACCGGCCCAGACGCGGATGGACAAGTGGCGACCGGCCTCGGCCGGCGTGTCGGTCGGACACACCGAAATCTCCGCGGGGACACTCGGAACCTCACCGCTGTACACGAGCGACAACGAGACGGTCTTCCTGACCAACGCCCACGTCGCGGCACCCGCCAAACGGGCGAGCGCCGGTGACAGCATCCTCCAGCCGGGCCGTCACGACGGCGGGTCGGCGCCGGACGACACCATCGGGGAGCTCCTCGAGTGGTCCGAGCTGAGCGAAGACGAGGTCAATCGGACCGACAGCGCGCTCGTCCGAGTCGAGGACGATATCGTCGAGGGGGACATCCTCGGGATCCCGGACCTCGAGGGCTGGGCGAACGCCCGGTACGGAGAGGCCCACGTCAAGAGTGGGCGGACGACGGGCGTGACGAGTTCGAAGCTGATCGCGACCGACCTGCGCGCGAAGGTCAACTACGGCCACCCGTTCACCGAGCCACTGGAGTTCGAGGGGCTCGACGTCTTCGGCGCGATGAGCAGCGGCGGCGACAGCGGGAGCGTCATCGGGACGCTCCGTTCAGACGGGTTCTACGGCACGGACCTCCTGTTCGCCGGGAGCCCACGGATCACCCTCGGTATCCCGATGGGAACCGTGCAGGACGAACACGGCACGCTCGAACCGATGTCGGCCCGCCGCGGAACGAGTTCCGGCGCCAGCGGGAACGCGGGCGGCACCCCGTCGGCGGGTCAGATGCAGCAGGGCCAGCCGGCCACACCCATCGGCGACCAACGCCGCCGAGCACCGTCGGCCCAAGACGCCGCTGGGGCGATAGACACCGCCACGACGGAACAGGCGACGATCCAGGGCGTCAGCGACCCGGTCGACCACTTCTCCGGGTCGTTGAACCCCGGACAGCACCAGCTCTGGTGGTCCGGTCCGTGGGACCCCCGATACTCGGTCGACTACTACGTCGACCCGCTGAACCCGGAGGGTCGCATCGAGAGTTCCGTCCACTCCGTCAAGATGGACTCGAACGGCCGGCTGTTCTACTACATCAACGTGAAGAACATCGCGAACGTCGCGACGCGCTTCCGGGCTCGCTACGTCTACCACTGGAAGTGATCGACTATGCGAGTCTCAATCACTATCGACGACGAAGGAGAGGGCGTGTCGGTCGGCAGTAACCGCGGGGAAGCCATCGAGAGGACCGCGGACGAGCCGACCGAACTCGACTCTCTCCCGGGGGAACACCTCTCCGCCGGACGCGCCAGCGCCGGCGACACCGGATACAACCCGGAGGGGCTCCCGACGGTCTCGTTCGGTCCGGAAGGGCACGAGGGGGGTCCCGACGCACCGACAGGGTCCGGAACCACCGCGGCCGGCGGATCGATGGCGACCCCCGCGGACCAGGGACCACCGCCCGTCAGCGGGCGGAGCTACCCGCTGATGCCGTCTCGCGGTGGCGCCGACCCGGCCGACATCTTCCTGGGTAACGAGTACTGAACGCGGTCGGAACCGTTCCGACCGTCGGATCCGCTCAGTCGTCGACCGACCGGCTGCCGCCCGGCGGGAGGAACTCCTGGATGCGGTCGGCGCTGGCGACCTTCCGAACGAACGCGTCGTCGGCGAAGCGGCCTTTGAACTCCCGGTAGAGCCGCATCGCGATGTCGTTCTGGGCGAACTGTCCCGGTTCCACTTCGACGGTCGTCTCGGCTTTCGGTTCGATGGCCGCCGGCGGGCCGCCGATCACGCGCGTCTCGGGCTCGCAAGTGATCCCGACCGCGACGCCGACCTCGGTGGACTCGTAGTAGGTGCGATCCCCGCGAATGGCGAAGCCCCCCTTCTCCAGGAACTCGCCGCTCTCGGGCGTCTTCGACACCTGGTCGGAGCCGACCTCGTACACGTCGCCGGCGAACTTGCCGTCCTTCCAGACCGACGAATAGGAGACCGCGAACTGCGCGGCCTCGCGCTTGCTCGACTCGGGGACCTCTACGTCGTCGTCGTACGATTCGGAGGGGCCGGTGGCCTTGAGGATCGTCGCGGGGCCGCCGTGGGCCTGCGCGTGGAAGAAGCGGTCACCGCGGTCGAGGTACTTCTTGACCAGATCCTCGTTGTCGTCGGCGTCCCGGCCACCGATGACGAGGAAGCCGTCGCTGGTGTGGAACCACCGATACGCCTCGAACCAGTGCTCGGACTGGCGGACCGGGATCGACGGCTCGGAGAGCCAGTCGACTGGCCCGTCTTCGTCGTCCGATTCGCCGTCGCCGTCTCCGCCCCCGTTCCCGCCCGCGTCGCCGGCGTCGGTGGCCTCCCACTCTTCTTTGCGCTGCTCGACTGCTTCCAGTTCCGCTCTGGTCTGGGCGATGGCCTCCTCGGCGCCCTCCTTCTTGCCCTCGATGCGCTTGGCCTCCCGATACAGTCGGTCGGCGTTCTTCTCGACGCCCTCGTTCGCCACCAGCGTGACCCGCTCGCCGTCGATCTCGACGGTCACGGTCCCCTCGCTGCCGTCGAGGGAGACGACCGCCTCGGCGGCGGGGATGCCCTGCTCGGCGCCCTCCGCGAAGCGCTCCTCGATGTCGTCCCACGAGCGGTCCTCCGCGCGGGCGCCCTGAACCGTCGAGAGGATGTCGTCGACGAGGTCGTAGTTGGCGTACAGCGCCTCGGCGTTCTCGCGCTCGCGCTCGGCCTGGGCCTCGAAGTCCTCGATTGCCCCCCGCTGTTGCTCGATGATCCGCTCGTGTTTGGCGATCTCCGACTCGAAGTCGGGCCGTCCCCGGTCGCCGCCCGCGGCGTCGCCCCCGGTATCGTCGTCCTCGTCGCTGGCGAAGGTGAAGTAGTCGTCCAGCGCCTCGTTGAACGAGTCGAACGGCTCGCCGTAGCGGTCGTCGTACTCCGCCAGCGGGATCGGCGTCACGTCGACGCGCTGGCCCTCGATCGCGCCGTCGTCGTCCGTCGGATCCTCGGCGTCGGGGTCGTCGAGGTCGTAGTAGACTCGGGGGTCCAGATCGCTGTCGGCCAACCGGTCGGCCAGCCGCCGGAGGGCGTCGTACAGCGCCCGCAACTGGTCGTCGGTCGCCTCCTCGATTGGGACGTTGTAATCGACGCCCGCGAGCGTGCACAGCTCCTCGCCGTAGAGGCCGCCGAAGTTGAGCTGCGTGGCGAGCGTCCTGACCAGATCGGAGTCGGAGTCGCGCATCCGCGCCTCGAAGGCGTCGTAGTCGACGCCCAGCGGATTGAACCGCGCGCTCGGGAACTCGTACTGGGCGCCCGGCGCGACCGTCCGCGATTTGAGCCGCACAGTTTCGAGACAGTCGATCACCTCGCCGGTGCCGTCGAGGATGGCGACGTTGCCGTCGCCGAACAGCTCGGCGACGATCGTGGTCGTCTCCTCGTCGCGCTCGAAGGTGAGTTCGAGGATGCGGTCGAACTGGAACTGCGACACGTCGACCAGTTCGGCCCCCTGCATCCGGTTGCGGAGCATCATCGCGAAGTTCGGCGGTCGCTCGGGCGCCGCCGGGAGGTTGTCCGGGTCGGTGACGTTGACCCGTTTGTCCTCGCCGACCTCGACGAGCAGCTCCGTCCGTCCCAGGTCGTAGTGGCGCATCCGGAACCGCAGCAGGTCGCGGTCGGGATAGAGGTAGACCTTCCCGACGCCCGCACCCTCGTAGTCCGATAGCTCGCCGGCGAGCGCCGCGAGGTCGACGCTCGTCAGTTCCCGCTTTCTGTCCATATCACACCGTCCGTGCTCGGCGGCAAATGCCTGTCGCACCGTCCGTCGCGGGCCGGGGCAACCCGGTTTCTCTCACAACCGAGCGGCGCACTCCAAAAGCGCCTGTCGCCCGCCCGAGATCAGCGGCGTGCCGTGGCCCATCGCGGCGACCTCGAACGGGGGAGCGCGCTGGCTCAGGTCCCGGATGCTCTCGGTCAGCGCTCGCATGTCGTAGGAGTCGAGCCAGAACGGAGGGGTGAGCCGGCCGTCGTCCTCCCAGGTGAGGTCACCGAGGAAAGCCGCGCCCGAGTCGTGGACGAAGACGGTGTGGCCGGGGTTGTGGCCGGGCGTGTGGTAGGCGGTGAACCGGCCGATCTCGTCGCCGTCTTCGACGCCGCGCACGTCCATGTGGTCGGGGAGCGGATAGATCAGCCGCGCCGCGCGGTGGAACAGTCCCTTGTGGTGGAGCAGCTTCGGCTCGCTCTCGCCGCGTCCGAGCGCGAGGTCGTCGGCGCCGATGTACACCGGCCCGTCGAACTCGCCGTCGAGCGCCCGCAGGCCACCGGTGTGGTCGATGTCGTAGTGGGTGAGGAACACGCGGTCGACGTCGCCCACCTCGTAGCCGATCTCCGACAGCTCGGCGCCCAGAGACGGGCGGTTCCAGGGCAGTCCGGGGTCGACGAGGGTGACGGTCCCGTCGTCGACGAGGTAGCCGTTGGTCGCGAACGGCGGCACCAGTCCGATGTCGAGCAGCCAGACCCCCTCGGCGAGTCGCTTCGGCATGTACAGTCCAGTTAGCGAGCGAGCGGCAAAACGGTGCTGGCCGCGACCGATACCGGTCGTCGGAGGGTCAAATCAGGGTTTGTGTCTGCACAAGACACTCCTATCGCGTCCGCGACCGTCCGGTATGCGACACCGGACGGCGCTCGCTCTCGCACTCGTCGCTCTCGTCGCGGGGCTAAGCGGCTGTTCGGCCGAGGGGTCGCTGTCGTTGACACCCGTCGACGACCGCGCGCTCGCCCAGGAGGCGAGCCACGTCCTGCCTACGGACGGCTCGCCGGACGAAGACGAACGCGTGGTGCGGCGAGCGATCGATAACGGCACCGCCACGGCAGTCGGCGAGCGCCCACCCGTCGACGAGCAGCTCCCGTTCCGGCACGACGGCCGTTTCTACGCCGTCGAGTACGCCGAGAACGGGACCGAACCGGGCTACGAGTTCGGGATCCGGATCGACTTCAACGCCTCCACGGTCGACGGGCGGGTCGTCGACTACCAGAAGCTACCGGCTGTCGACAGGGACGCCCTGGCGTTCGTGCTCTCTCGGGACCTGCCCGACGAGGGCGCCCTCGAACCGGGATTCGACTTCGGCGTCGGCGGCACCTACACCGAAGACGACGCCGAGTCGTCGGTGCTGGTGCCGGCACAGGAGTACGACGCGGTGAGATACGAAGGCGAGGTCTACCCTATCGACGTGGAGGCCGAACGGACGGAGCTGACCGTCTACCGCTACGAGGCGAGCGAGGTCGCCGGGAGCCACGAGACCTACGCGGACTCGCTCCGCGAGCGCTACGAGTTCGAACTCTCCGGGCTCTCCCAGGGGGAGCGTGACCTCGTGAACGATTCTCTCAACGAGACCTACTGGGTAGAGGACAGCGACAACCGAGCGTTCGACGCGCTGGTCGACCGGTTCCGCGCCCAAAATCCGGTCGAGGAGACCGACTACGGTGGGTCCTACGTCGTCCGCTACGATGGGGGCCTCTACTGGGCCGAAATCGACTACGGGGGCTACGCGACCGACGAGTAGCGGTCTCCCGTCCGGCTGTGACTGGCGGCCTCGGTCACAGCCGCTTGTTCACGTACGGGCCAGGTCCCACCTTTTTCCCTCGGGGTCGCTCGGCGACCCGCTCGGCAAAAACGTGGGCGAAAAAGCCGAGCGCTCACCCCGTTCGCGCTCGGGACGACGGATCGGCCGCTCTCACAGTCGCTTGCTCACGTACGGGCCAGGTCCCACCTTTTTCCCTCGGGGTCGCTCGGCGACCCGCTCGGCAAAAACGTGGGCGAAAAAGCCGAGCGCTCACCCCGTTCGCGCTCGGGACGACGGATCGGCCGCTCTCACAGTCGCTTGCTCACGTACGGGCCGTCTTGGCGGTAGCCGAGCTTCTCGCGGTAGTACTGCCGAACGCCGATACCCGAGAGGACGGCCAGCTTGTCGTAGCCGGCGTCGGCGGCCAGCCGCTCGGCTTCGGCCAGCAGTCGCTTGCCGTACCCCTGGTGTTGGTGACTCCCGCTCCCCTCGCCCGCGGACTGGCCCACCCCGACTTCGCTCCCGTAGACGTGGAGTTCGCGGACCACTGCAGCGTCCTGCAGCTCGCGTCGGACCGGGTCGTTCGGGAACCGCAGCCGACAGAACCCGACCAGAACCCCCTTCTGGCGGTCCTCGAAGCTGACGAAGTGCTCGCGGCCACCCGCCACTTCGTAGGTGTCGACGGCGAGCGTGACTTCCTCGGGCTCCTCGTCGTGATGCCCCACTTCCCGACAGCGGATGCAGTCGCAGGTCCAGCCGTGCTCGTCCATGCGCTGGCGGGCCAGTTGTCGGAGGTTGGACTTCCAGACGCCGCCCTCGATGAAGTCCGCGGGGATGTCCCGCTGCACTCGCTGGAGGCGCGTGTACTCGGGGATCATCGACTTGATCTCCGCGACCAACTCGGCCGCCTCGTCGTTGGAGAGCGGTTCGAACTCGTCTTTTCGGTACCAGTCGTAGGTCACGGTCCCCTCGACGACGAGCGTGGGGTATATCTTCAGGAAGTCGGGTCGCCAGTCGGTGTTCTCGAAGATGCGTCGGAAGTCTTCCAGACACATCTCCTTGCTCATCCCGGGCTGGCCGGGCATCATGTGGAAGCCGACCTTGAACCCCGAGTCGCGCAGCCGGCGGTTGGCGTCGATGGCGTCCTGCGTGCCGTGGCCGCGGTGCATCTCCCGATTGATCCGCTCGAAGGTGGTCTGGACGCCCACCTCGACCTTCGTCGCGCCGAGGTCGAGCATCCGGTCGATCTGCTCGGGGTCGCACCAGTCGGGCTTGGTCTCGAACGTCGTGGCGACGTTGCGCACCTCGGCGGTCTCGTTCTCGGCGATCACGTCCTCGACGTAGCTGAACTCGCGATCCTCGGGGTCCTGGGCGAAGCTCCTGTCCTCCGCCGGTTGGGGGTTTCCCTCCGGGTCGTACTCGTTCATCGCCTCCAGGGCGCGCTTGACGAACCACTCCTGGTAGTCGTGGCTCCGGGCGGTCATCGTCCCGCCCATCAGGATCAGCTCGGCCTTGTCGACCGGATGGCCGATCTGGCGGAGCTGTTCGAGCCGCAGGCGCACCTGTCCGTAGGGGTCGTAGTCGTTCTGGACCCCGCGGGCGGCCGCGGGCTCGTGGCCGGTGTACGACTGCGCGGAGGAGAACTCCGAGTCGGGACCGCCGGGACAGTACAGACACTTCCCGTGGGGACAGCGCTTCGGCGAGGTCATGATCGCGATCGGGGAGACGCCCGACGCGGTGCGAACGGGCTTGCGCTGGAGGACCGCCTCCAGCTCCTCGCGGCGCTCGTCGGGCCCGAAGTCGATGAGGTCCGAATTTCTGGGGACCTTCGGGGAGGAGTACTTCCCGCAGACCTCTTTCTTCGCGTTCTCGACGTCGTCTTTCTCGATCTCGCCGGCGAGGATGCGGTCGACGAGTTCCCGGCAGGCCTTCAGGAACGCCTCCGGTTCGTCCGCTTCGGGCTCGCTCGCGTCCGGCGTCTCGGTGCTCATCGCGTTGTCAGGGATCGTCGCCTGGCGCGAATAAGCGTGTCGCTCGCCTATCGCGCGGCCTTCGGCCCGTGCGCTCGCCGCGCACGTCGACGGTACCTTCTTATCCGACGAGTCCTCCGCTCCGTACATGACCGCTACCGCCGACGCCGGCGAGTCCGAGGAGAGGTCGAACAGGCCGACGTTCCGCGGCTGCGTCTTCTGTTACTCCGCGGAGTGGGCCTACTACGGAGCGAAGAAGGGGATCCGCGCGGTTCGGGACTGATCTGCGACCGTCTCGTTCGGGCGCCGTCGACAGCGACCGAACCCGTTCGGCCAAGCGGCCTTTCCCCGCCGCTCCGTCGTCTAGACGATGCCAGCGACGGACTTCGACGCCGAACGGGAGTACGACGATGACAGTTTCAGCGCCCGCGAGGCGTTCCGAAGCGACCAGTTGAAGGCGGTCTGTGGCTACTTCGAGCCCGAGCAGTTCATCCCGGTCCACGCGCCCGACAGCGACGTGGTCGTCCACGTCCGCGATGGGACGGGCGTCGTCCGTGAGGGCGACACCGACCACCGCGTCGAACCAGGCGACGTGGTCGCGGTCCTCGCAGGGATCGACCGCGGCGTCAAGGCCGACGACGGCGGCCGGCTGGAGGCGCTGCTGGTCACCGCGCCGCCGCCGACCGACGCCGAACACGAACCCGTTCGCGAGGGCCTTCGACGGGGCGTGTTCGACCCGAAGGCGGGCGAGTGAGCGGACGGCCGAGCCAGGAACGGCGTCGCCGTTTCACCGATCCCCGACCGGCTCACTCGTCTCCGTCGGCGGTCGGTGACGATACGGTGACCCGACAGCCCATGGCTGTCGTGAACGTCCCGTACTCGACCGGCTCGGACTCGGGCACTCGGACGGTCGTCCGCGAGTCGTTGCAGTCGACGTAGCTCCCCGGAAGGTCGAACCCGTACCACGTCCCGCCCTTGACGTGGACGGCCACCTCGTAGTCGACCCGCTCGGTCAGCTCGAACAGCAGGTACGCACCGGGTTCCAGCTGTGGCGTCGGCGAGACGGCGATGTCCGCTTCCGGCGCCGATACCTCCACGGTCACAGGCCGCACCGGCCCGTCCCGCCAGACGACGAGTTCGTGCGCCTGCGCGCCGCTGGGCGGCCCGTCGCCGAGCCGATACGTCTCGGTCGGCGACTCGGCTTCGGGGTCCGACTGCGGAGCGCGTTGCTCGGCCGGTTCGACGGTTCGCGTCGTCGCGTCCGTCGCGGGCGTCGGCTCGGGGCCAGTACCGTGGGCTGTCGGTCCGTTGCCGTCCCGACCAACCAGGTCGAGACAGCCCGTCAACCCGAACGCCAGGGTGGCGAGGAGGGCGCGTCGTCGCATAGTCGCCGGGTCGCTCCCCACGGAAAAACTGCTTCCGTACGTTCAAACGGCCCTTTTCGCCACTGGCCCGGTCGTGCTGCTATCCGCTTCTCAGATGGAAGCGCCAGCCGAAGGCGGTTGGTAAACCGATTCGGGATCTCGTGCGTCGTTCTTCACCGAGATTCCAGATCCGGGCCGTAACCGTGCGTCCGCATCGATTTTGTCGACGGAACGAAAATGGTGAACGAACAAGGCAGAGTTAGAAATCCTTACTCGGTCGTTGCATCGTTCGGGTTCTGATCCACGCGCGGATACCTGATGTTGTGGATGGTGGCTATCGCCATCCCGAGCAAGGCTAAGAGGATCCATCCACTCGTCGTCCCGTAATGGACCCCAAAGTCGTACGTCGTGACGATGGCAGCGGTGAGGACCAACGCGATACCGAATAGTTCGAATCCTGTGAATACGATCTTCATTGATTCTCTATTTGTCTGACTGCCACCACTTGATCGAGAGCATAATAATGAGAGTAGCCGTTCCCGCGGCAAGATAGATGGTGAATCCATCCTCGTCCCCCCTGGTTAATTCGACACCTGCGAGGAGGTACAGTACCACCACGATCGCTATCTCGTATCGATCCCAGTCCAGAATAGAAGACATCGTCTGTCGTTCAGAAGATTATATCTTGACCCGCATCTATAATATCGTCGGTGAGTTGGTTTAACGACCCGGCTGCGTCCTTCAATTGATCGGCGATCTCGGTACCAGTTTTTATTGTA
The DNA here is from genome assembly GCF_016065055.1 of Halosimplex litoreum. Taxonomy (NCBI): domain Archaea; kingdom Methanobacteriati; phylum Methanobacteriota; class Halobacteria; order Halobacteriales; family Haloarculaceae; genus Halosimplex; species Halosimplex litoreum. Next base: position 3,335,916 of record NZ_CP065856.1, on the reverse strand, counting down.
ATATCGACTGCCTCATCGGCTGCATTGTCCAGTCTATCAGTAATGTCTTCAGTCAGTTGCTCAATATCGTCTGAAACATCCTTCTCGCATCGAATTAGTAATAGCACAGGTGGATACTCGGCACCGTCATCGATCGACTCTGGAATGTAAACGTCGATAATTTGACTTCCGCAGGGCGTATTGTTACGTATCGCATCGTTAATGATACAACCCATCGTAGTTCCACCACAGACCGTACTAAATAGGGCAAATCCTTGCCATCCGCTTAGTACCCCTGTAGCTGCGGCCGCTCCACTAGATATCCCGACACTTGCACACGAGACTTCTTTGAAACTGGTTTCGATACCGAGGTCGTCGAAGAAATCGTTCAATTGACTATCGCTATCGTGAAATAACCCACATAGCTCTTCGACCTGTATCGAACCACCACAGTCGTAACCGGAGATCTCGGGGGGCATCAGTTGTCACCTCCTCCTGAGACAGGGATCACGAAATGTGACATCTCTTCCGCGCTACCTGCTGACGAATTGTCTCCGACATCGCACTCGTATTCGTAGACGTTGACTGGATCACTGTCTCTCCGGAAGATACTACGGACGAACAGCCTTCCGTCGTCCTTCCTTGCGTACAGAATCGCTTTGTTGCCATCATCACCAGATTTATCTCCTCTGTACTCACAGTTCATCTTGAATACGGACCACTCTTCATCGGATTCCGTACTTGTGACTCTCGCAGCCACTGCGCTCTCACCGAAGCTCGGCCAGAAGTCCCTATCCTGCAACTCCTGGCGAACCGTCTTGAACGCGCTCGAAGACATCACTTCGCCACGGAGTTCTCCCGCCTCTTTCTTCGAGAGTCGTTCCGTCTCGTAGCTATCGTCGTCTCGAGCCGCTACGCTCCCAGAGGCTTGCGAGAGGCCCACACCCAGCACCGCGCTGCTACCGACCGCCTGTAGCACCTGTCGGCGGCTTGCCTCGGAATGATCAGTGTCGCTGTCCATCGACCGGCTGCTTGTCTCTTCGTTGCTCATTGCGAGCCAACTACTACTGCCGGGCGTTTGTTATTGTTGCTTGTTATGTCTAGAAAACATTTTACCTAATGGTTTCAGATATTGGTATTTTGACTGATAGTCGATAGTGGAGTGCTTGTAGATGAGAAGTACTGGCGAACGCCGCGACGATGTATCCGGAGCCGACGATAGCGGTGGTCGACCCAGAGAGGCCGGAATCGCCTACTCCTCCCAGTACTCTACTTCGGCGTCCAGGTCCACGGTCTGCGAGATGTAGCGGTCGTCGTAGTTGCCGGGCGCACCCCCTGCGAATAGCATCGCCGCGTCGCGCTCGACGAGCACGGACAGGTCGGGCTCGTTCATCGTCGATATAACGAGAAACCGAGCCGTGTCGTCGCCGCGGGCTTCGACCTCGTGGGCGTGGTCCGGCCCGCTCGGCAGCGCCGCGTAGTCGCCCGGTTCGAGGGCGTGCTCGGTCACCGCCCGCTCGCCCTCCTCGTCCGAGTCCGCGCCACGCTCCAGATACAGCGTCAGTTCACCACCGAGGATGTAGATGGCCTCCTCGTTGCCGGCGTGGTAGTGCCGGGGCCACGTCCGCTTTCCCGGTTCGAGTTCGTAGAGGCTCGTGCCCAAGTCTTCGCCGCCGGCCGCGCCACCGAGGCGCTTCCGACGGAACTCCCGTTCGCCGTGGTCGTACTCGTCCCAGTCGAAGTCTGCGGCCGAAACGACCGGGTCGCTATCGCCGTCGCTCATGGACGATCGAACGGCGAGGAACGGCAAAAAGATCCGTCGTCAGGCCACTTCGTCGGCGACGACGTCGATGACCGTGTCGAGGACGGCCGAGCGCTCGCCGGCGATGTACTCCAGCTTGCCGTCGCGGGCGGACTTGGCCGTCAGCCCGGCGTTGGGCACCCACTCGCGGGCGCGGTCGACCACGTCGCGCACGTCGATTGCGTGGTCGCTGCGGATGTGGAGTTCGTCGTCGGAGACGCCGACGACCGCGCTCACGTCGTCGCGGTGGCGGCGGTGGAGTTCGTCGAGCAGGAGGCTGGTCGGCGGGAACTCGTAGCGGTGGGTGAACGCGTCGGTGTCGAGCACCGCGATCTCCGTTCCCTCGATGGTCTGGGTGTCGAGGTTGGCCTCCGCGGTCTCGATCTCGGTGTCGAGCTTCTCGCGGAACTGCTCGCTGACGTGACCGGCGAGTCCGCCGGGGCCGTCGCCCTCGCCGAACAGCAGGTCGGTGATCAGCTCGCGCTTGTCCTCGTAGGACTGGTAGTACGCCTCCAGCGCGACGGCCTCGCGAACCTCGCGGGCGGCGTCGGCGTCGTAGCCGGCCTCGCTGGCGGCGTCGGCGTACGCCTCGGGCGTGTCTTCCCAGTAACTCACGGCGGGGAGGTGCTGGAGGTCGTCGCGCACGTCGTCGTTGACGTGGGCGGCGACGTTGGCGGAAAGCGTCGCGGTCGTGGTCTTCTGTGCGTCGGTCCCGTCGGGGGCCACCGCGACGTCGACCGCTTCGCCGATCTCGGCGTCGACCGCAACGTCGTCGACCAGCGCGCGGCCCGCGCCGTACAGGTCGAGCAGCTCGAAGCCGTCGAGCGACTCGCTGGTGGCGCCGGCGGCGACGAAGACGAACAGCGGCAGCTTCTCGTCGTGACGCTCGCGGGCTTCCAGCATCCGCGTCGCGTCCTTCGTCGCGTCGTCCATGTCGTAGACGCCCTCTTCGAGGGGGCGGCGGTCGAAGTAGTGGTAGACCGCGTCGTGTTGGTCGTGCTGGTCGCGAACGAGCGGGAGCGTCGCCCGCTCCAGCGCGACGCCGGCGACGTAGCCGTCGGCGGTCGCCGCGTGGCGAACCACGACCGGTCGCTCCTCGAGCACCGCGCGGCGGACCGCGGTCGCCACGTCACGCACGTCGTCGGCCAGCGCCTCGACCGTCTCGTCGGCGGCGATAGGGTCGACCGCTTCCGGTTCGGCCTGGGCAGTGAGCGCGTCGGCGAGCCGGTCCTCGACGGTCGCCCGGTCTTCGTCCTCCAGTTTCACCAGCGCCTCGGTCTCGACCTGGAGCTCGCCGCGGCGTTCGCGGACCTCGCCGTCCAGGCGGACCACGTCGTCGGTGTCGATCTCGGGGTAGGCGCGAACACCCGCCTCCTTGAACGCGGCACACTCGACGCTGTCGGTCTCGTCGCGGATCTCGAAGACGGTCGGTCCGCTGGTCTGACGAGCGCTCTCGACGACGCCCTCGAGTCGCACGGTCTCCCCGACTCGATCCTCGAGCGTCTCGATGGCGACGTGACCCGGCTCCGTCGCTTCGTCCGTTCTCTCGTCCGTCTCCTCCTCGGCGACCGCAGCGGCGGCGCCACCACTGGCCGCGGCCGCCCCGCCCTCACTCGGCCCCGCGTCCGCCTCGGTCGCGGCGGCGTCGGCGGTCGAGGTCGGCTCGACCCCTTGGTCGCTCTCGTCGCTCTCGGTCGTCACGTCCGTGTCGTCGGTAGCTGCTGCGTCGGCCTCGTCGATTTCCTCGGCCGCGTCGGTTTCCTCGCTGTCGCCGGACGCGTCGGCAGCCGAACCGTCGTCGGCTGCCGCGTCCTCATTTCCCGATTCGTCCTCTTTGAGATACGGTGCGCCCTGGTCGGGGTCGTCGACGAGGGTCCCGCGGAACTCCTCTTCGGCCTGGCGGATCGACCAGCCGAGATCCACGTTCCCGTTGTCTCGCACCTGCTGTACCTGCACGAAGACGGTGTCGCCGGACTCCCAGTCGAGACTCTCCAGTCGTCGGTCGAGTTCGCTCCGGTGGAGCAGTCCAGTGACGCTGTCGCCGATGTCGACGAACACGCCGAACTCGGCGTACCCGTCCACGGTTCCGCGGTAGTAGCGGTTGACCGACAGCTGGTCGGGCTGGTTCCCGCGGAACTCGAAGACGACGTCTTCCTCGTGAAGGTCGCAGATGCGACCGTCGACAGACTTCCCGCAGATGATACACGAACCCATTGGCAGGTAGAAATGCCCCGGGCCTAAAACGGTTGTCGAAACGCGTCCGTCACTCGCCGGCCCGGATTTTCGCCCTAGTTCGGGACCGAAACGCCCTCAGAAGTCGCTATAGTCCGTTTCGGGCCGTTCTACTCACTCGAACACGCGGCTGTCGTCTTCGAGCGCCTCGATCCCGCGGGCGACCTCCGCGGCCGCCTCGGGGAACAGCGCGACCTCCACCTCGTTGCCCTCGTCGTCCTCGAAGGCGAGTTTGACGCGCTCGTCACCGAACTCCCGCACCTCCACCCCTTCCACGTCGTACAGTTTCGCCGTCGCCGACGTGTTCGATGGGCCGACGTGCTTGATCGCTCCCTCTTTCAGTTCGAACGTGAACTCCTCCAGGTCGAGCGTGAACATATCCGCGATCCGGTCGGCGCGCGCTTAAACGACCGTGGTCGGTGGGGCGGAGCGGCCACCGCGCGCGGTGGCGCTCGCGATCGATTCAGGCGAGACTCGCGGCCACGTCGGCCCAGGTGAGTCCGGTCAGTTCGGAGAGCGCGGCGAACCCGCGGAAGCCGTAGCCGAAGACGAGCGCCGCGGGGACGGCCGTCAGGACGGCGGCCTTCGGCAACGCGACGTCGTGGACGTCGCTGACCCCGACAGCCAGCAAGACGCTCGCGTAGGCGGTCGCGGCGACGCGGACGCCCGGGAACGGGAGCCCGGCGAACACGCACGGCGCCGCGGCGTAGGCGATGACCTGCACCGTCTCGCTGACGCCCGCACGGTTCGGCGCCGCCGCGATGAGGATCACCGTCTGCAGCGCGGCGGTGAGGTGTAACGACGCCGGCGCGACGAGCACGACCGCGAGCGCCAGAAAGAGGAGCGTCGAGAGCACCGGCTGTCCGCTCAACACCGGATAGGCGGCCGCTCCGGTCGCGACGCGTGTCAGTTCCTCGACGAGGACGACCGCCCCGGCGAACACCAGCCCGGGCGCCTGGTCCCCCGGCGCCACGCCCGACCGAAAGAGGCGACGAGGCCTGACCAGCACCTCCGCCCACGCGCGTGCGAGCGCCGCGACCCCGCGGTCGCGCCCGCCCGTCGGGTTCTCGACCCACTGTGTCACGACGGGGAGTACGGAGCGGGTCGCAATCACGCTTACTCATCCGTCCCGCGGGTCGTCGTTCGTGCGCTCGCGGCATCGGTGCGCTCGAGACGGTGAGGCAGTTAGCGGTTGCGGTGGCGCGTGCTGTCGAGCGTGCCCGCCTCGTGGCGGGCCGCTCGAAACAGTCGCGCGAGGGATGACTGAGCGAGCACAGCGAGCGAAGGAATCGGCTGGGGAGGTGTGTGGCCGTCTGCGGTGCTGTGCGGGACGGCCACGATGCCGTGTCGCCCTGGCGGACTGAACGGGCGAGGCGCGCTCGCGTTCGCGTGGTCGTCTGAGCGGGCCACTATCCGCGCGGGCCGTGTGGAGAACGCGGATATCCCGCTTCAGCGACCGCGAGTGCGAGGCGCGAGCGAAGCGAGCGCCTCGACATGCGAACGGCGAACGAAGTGAGCCGTGAGCGAGCGCGTCGAGGGCGTTCAACGCTTGCCGTCGACTGCGGTCGATCCAACTGCTAGCGAGCGCGGCGAGGGATTTCAACGCTTGCCGTCGACTGCGGCCGCTTTCCGCTCCGTTTCTTCCACACCACGTCGACCAGAAACGACCGAGACACCCACACGCGAACCGAGCGTCGCGGGAGCGACGACTCGGCCGATGGAACCGCACGTCGACGACCCGGCCCGGACGGATTCTCCCACTCCGTGTCGGACTCCTTTTGCCGACACCGTCCGAAGCGCCGCTATGGACGTGATCGGGGACCTCGTCGCTCGCGAGCGGCGCACCGACGACCTCGCGGTGCGGACCGACAGCCGGGCCGGGTCGTACAGCTACGAGAAGTTCTGTACGAACACCTGGAAGACGGGCAACATCCTGCGCCACTACGGCGTCCGCGGCGGCGCGACCGTCGGCGTCGACGCGGGCGACTCGCTGACCCCGCCGCCGCTGCTCGCCCTGTTCGGCGCGAGCCTCCTGGGTGCGACGACCCGCTTCGACCCCGACGAGTCGCCGTCCGCGAAGGCGCTGGTCGTCCCCGCGGCTCGCGCCGACGCGTACGACCCCGGCCCGGGAACGAAGACGTTCGTCTACGGCGACGTGCCCGACGATCCCGAGTTCGCACACTTCGAGGCCGAGATGTGGAGCGAGAACCCGACGAGTCCGCCCGACCGGGTCGTCCCGACGGACGCCGCGCTCGCGACCGCCGACGAGGCGTTCACCCACGAGCGACTGCTTGGGGCCGCCGACCGGGTGGTCGAGGAGTACGACCTCGACGGCGGCGACGAGGTCGCCGTGCGAGCGCCCCTGGCCGAACCGGGGACCGTCGTCGCGGGCGTCCTCGCGCCGGTACTGGCGGGCGGGACGGTACTCGTCGACCGCGAGTCGACGGGTACCGTCGCCGTCGCGAGCGGCGACGGGGCGGAAAGCGCGCCCGAGCCGACGGCTATCGATCCGGCCGGCGTGCTGTGAGTCACGGACAGCGAAGCGGGCGACGAGCCCGAGGGCTTACTCTCCTTTCGGGCGGATGAAGTCGGCGAGCGCGACGGTGGTGCCGAGCAGCCATCCCAGCGGGACGGAGATGCCGATCCAGATGAGCACGTAGGCGAACTCCGTCATGTCGAACTTCTCGACGACGTAGCTCCGGAGCCCGACCGGGCCGAGGACTTCCTGGCGGACGAGCTCGGCGATCTGGTCGGCGTAGGCGATGCTGAACTGCGCCACGTCGTCGGAGACGAGGGCGGCGACGACCGGCGGCAGGAAGATGGCCGTCATGCCGAAGGGGTAGGCGAAGACGATCGTCGTGATCCGCCCGCCGATCGCACGGAAGGCCACCGCGAGCCCCGCTGAGACGATGGCGACGACACTGGCGGCGATGATGGCGTTGGCCTCCTGGCTGGAGTAATCGAGGCGGAACTCGACGAGCGCCGCCAGTCCGCCCCAGACGAGGACGGCGAGCAGCAGCACGCCGACCGCACCGAGTTTCTCCACGGAGACGTCGATCTTCCGGGCGTGGAAGCGGACGACGACGCCGAACAGGGCGAGCGGGTACAGCACCGCGACGACGAGCGCCCCCAGCGCCGCCCACGCGGTGTAGGTGACCCGCTCGCGCGTGGTCTGCGGTTGCCACTTCCCGAGGACCGTGTCGCCCGCGCCACGCTGGCGCGGATAGAGCAGCCCCATCCAGGTCTCGTGGAACTTGTTCAGGTCGAAGCGGATGGCTTCGACGACCCCCTGCCGGTTCCCGACTGACATGTTCCGGAATTTGGCAGCGCCCTGTATACCTCTTCTGTTGCTCGCCGCCGCCGTTCGCTACTCACGCCCGACACGTCTTCTCGACGACAGTATCGCCAGTTCCGAGAACTGAACTCGGATCCCGGGTCGAACCGTGGGCGCCTGCCGTCGTCAGTCCCAGGCGTCGGGGGCGAAGCTGGTGTGGACCTGTCGGTCGGTCCGGTCGATCCCCTCGATGGTCGCCAGGTCGTCCCCGTCGAGTTCGAGGTCGAGGCTCTCCCAGTTGTCGCGGATGTGCGCCTCGCTGGTGGCCTTCGGGATCGCCGTCACGCCCGTCTCGCGGAGCCAGGCCAGCGACACCTGCGCCTCGCTGACGCCGTGTTTCTCGGCGATCTCGGACAGTTCGGGTACGTCGAAGACGCCGCCGCGGGCCAGCGGCGAGTAACCGACGAGTTCGATATCCGTTCGCTCGACGTACTCTCGAAGTTCCTCCTGCTGGAGCAGCGGGTGACACTCGACCTGGTTGGCGAAGATCGGTTCGTCGAGCACCTCGCGGGCCGTCTCGAGGTGGTGCGGCTCGAAATTGGAGACGCCGATGCGGTCGGTCAGGCCACGATCGACCAGTTCCTCGAACGCCGGCAACGTCTCCGCGGCGTCGTAAGTCCGCGACGGCCAGTGGACGTACAGCAGGTCGACGCTGTCGACGCCGAGTTTGTCGAGGCTCTCTTCGGTCGTCTCGATCACGCCGTCGCGGTCGAGGTGGTCGATCCACACCTTCGTCGCGAGGAAGACCTCCTCACGCGGAACCCCGGCCGCTGCGATACCGTCGCCGACGGCCGACTCGTTGCCGTAGATCTGGGCGGTGTCGATATGGCGATACCCCATCTCCAGCGCCGTCCGGACGCTCTCGGCGCACTGCTGTGGGTTCTCGTTCTCCCAGGTTCCGAGTCCGAAGGTCGGCATCCCGTCGACTCGATCCGTGCGTTCCGACGAGTGGGTCTCTCGAGACATACACGGGAGTCGGGACGAACGGCCAATATGGGTTGCGACTCCGGAAGCTGGCCCCCGGGCTCTCCGCTACTCCGCGGTCTCGTCGTCGGGACCCTCGACGACTGTCTGGGCTGCCTGAACCTCTTCGGTACCGTCGGTGTCGGGCTCGCTGGTCTCGACGGGGTCGGGGCTGTCGTCGCCGCCGTCACCACCGTCGTCGGTGCCGTCGGACGAAGATCCGTCGGCACCCCCGTCCGACCCGGCCGGGCCCCCGTCGTCGCCGAGGAACCGGTTGTAGAGCACGCCGGCGCTCCCGAGGGCGACGATGACCGCGCCGACACCGACGACCGCAGGCGAGAGCCCGCCGCCATCGCCGTCGCCGGTCGTCGTCGCTTCGCCCCCGCCGTCGCCATCGGGAGTCGCAGTCCCCGGACCGCCCGAGGCCGTCGGCGCCGGAGTGCTCGTCCCGGCACCCATCGCGTCTGTGCCGTCCGGTTCGTCGGTCGGCGTCGGAGTGAACGTCGGTGTCGAGCCGTCGTCGGGCGCGGGCGTCGGCGACGGAGTGGAGCTGGGCGTCGCCGACGGGGTGGCAGTCGCCACCGCTTCGCCGCCGACCTTCACGCCCCAGCCGCTCGTGTCACCGCCGGCCGACGCCGCCGTGCTTCCGACGCAGACCATCCCCTCGCCGCCCGTCAAGTGGAACGCGGAGAACTCACTCGAACCCGAACCGTAGCTGTGTTGCCATTTGGGTTCGCCCTCGATCCCGAGGTTCGCGACGAACCCTCTGGCGTCGTCGCCGCTGCCGTTCGTGGCGGTCTCGCCGGCGACGTAGTACTCCAGGTTCCCACCGGTGACGCTCCGTAACACGGTGTGGGTGTCGGACTCGACGCGCGTTCCCCAGAGTTTGCCGCCGTTGATGTTGATCTCCAGCGCCCAGCCTCGCCGGTCGTTCGTCTGCGGGTCGAAGGCGTTGGCGCCGACGGCGACGAACCCGTTGCGCGTCTCCGCCACGTCGTAGAGGACGTTGTAGTCGTCGTACGTGTTGATCTGGTCGCCCGATCGTTTCTTGAACTGCTGAGAGAACATCTGTGCACCCCCGTCGTCGAGCTTGACGGCCCACCCCGCAGTGTCACCGGTGGTGTCGTCGGTCTCGCCGACCGCGACGTACCCTCCGTCCGCGGCGACGACGCCGTGAAGCTGGTTGCGGTCGCCCGGACCGTAGGTCTCCGCCCAGTCGATCGACTGGTCGTCGGCCATCCGCACCACCCACGCGTCCCTGAATCGGCTCGTCCACCCGACGAAGACGAACCGCCCTTGGTCGTCGACAGTGACGGCTCGCATCGTGTCGGTCGTCCTCGGTCTGGCGTTGAACGTTCGCCGCCACTGTTCGGTCCCCTCGCCGTCGACGCGCACGGCGATCGCGTCCTGGTCGCTATCGCCCTCCTCGTGAGTGTGGCCGACGACGACGAATCCGTCCTCGACCGCCGCCACGTCGAACCCTTCCGTGACACCCCGTTCGGCGAACGTCGTCTGCCACTCCAATCGACCGGCGGCGCTCGTCTTGTAGAGCCAGATCTCGCTCACGGCGTCGTCCCCGGATTCGGTCGTCCCCACGACGACGAATCCGCCGTCCGGCGCGGGTGCCAGCCCGTTCGCGTCCGCGGTCGTCCCCTGATCGTAGGTCCGGTTCCAGCGCGTCGGCGGCACTTCCTGCCGGCGGCTCGCCGTCGCGCCGCCGACCGAATGGCTCGCCGCGAGCGCCCCCGCACCGGCGAGACAGCAACCCCTGACGAATCGTCGCCTGCTCGGTTCCCGTTCCATGCCCGTGGACGCGACCCGGAGTGGTAAAATCCTGTCGGCCCGCCGATGGAAACGCGCGTGGATCGCGGACTCCAGCTTCCGACCGCGCGCGAACCGCTCGGTCAGGCCCCGAGCGGTCCATCGCGGTCAGTTGTCCAGTCGCTCGCGGACGAACCGCGCGAGCAGGGGCAGGTCGTCGAGGTGGACCAGGTCCCGCATCGCCAGCCGATTTCCGTTGTTGATCTTCGCGAGCGTATCGCCGTCGGCCCGACGCAGGTCGGCCATCAACCGGTCGTAGCGGTCGTTGGGCGTGAGATACAGCAACTCGGTCATCAGCAGGCGCGTGTCCATCTTCGGCGCCACGTCGCTGTGCCAGAGCGTGTTGTAGATCTCCATCTGCTCGGCGGAGGTGTCGACCGTCCCGGTCAGCGCCCGGTCGGCCGTGGCCGCTGCCGCTCGCGCCGAGCGCATCCCCTTGTGGATGCCCTCGCCCCACAGCGGGTCGATGGTCGGGACGGTGTCGCCGATCGCGATGAAGCTGTCGGTGGTCATCTGCCCGGGCTTCTGGATGTGCGCCGACCCGCGGTGTTGCTTGCCGTCCAGTCGCGTCGCGTCCTCGAATCGAGGGTCGCTCTCCAGCCAGTACTCGAGGTAGTCGTCGATCCCCATCCCCTCCTTGGCGTAGTCACGGTGGCTGTCGTTCTGGATGTAACAGAGCCCAACCTTCGCCGTGTCCTCGCCGGTGTGGAACAGCCACGAGTAGCCGCCGGGGGCCAGGTCGTGGTCGAGCCGGAGCATCATCGCGTCGGTACAATCGGCGAACTCGGGGTGGTCGGCCTCGACACCCTCGAACTCGTACTCGACGCCGATAGCCTGGCGTTCCCGTTTGAGGTCGGTGACGTCGAGATCCTTCGCCAGCGGCGCCGCCGGCCCCGTCGCGTCGACCACGACGTCGGCGTAGACCTCCTCGCTGCCGTCGTAGCGGACGCCGACCGGCTCGCCGTCCTCGACGATAGGCTTGGAGACTCGCGAGTCGAAGCGGTACTCGGCACCGTTCTCGCGCCCCTCCGCGACGAGCCAGCGCTTGAAGTCGGCGAACTCCAGGACCGCGCCGGGCTGGTCGCGGACGAAGTGGTCGTTGGGTGACTCCAGCACCACCGTCTCCGTGTAGTTCATGACGACCTCGTCCGGGACGTTGAACGACGCCATCATCGAGGGGAAGGTCCCGGCGGTCGACTTGTTGCTCTGACGCGGGAACTCCGCCTCGGGTTCGGTCTCCAGCACGAGCACCTCGTAATCCCTGGCGGCCAGGTCCCGCGCGCACTGCGCTCCGGCGGGACCGGCACCCGCGATCACCACGTCAAAGCGGTCGCTCATAGACATTGGTCCGGCGTCTGCGTAATGAACGTTCCTGAACGGGACGAACCCGTGTGAGACGTTTCCGCCCTGCGCACGCGGTCCGCGGGCGGTCGACCGACGCCCCGGTCGCGTCGGCGACCGGCCGACTCACTCGCGCAACAGCCACGCCAGCACGACGCCGCCGAGCAACAGCGCGACGACGCCGAGCGAGCCGCCGCGTGGGGCGGCCTCGAACAACGCGTAGCCGACGCCCGCGGTCAGGACCGCCACGACGCCGCTCCCGACGGCGTGCAACAGCTCGACCCGGGTCGTCGCAACCGCCGGGTCGGCGTCGCGGTCGATCCCGAGCCCGAAGGTCCCGAGATCCGCCGCGATCACGGCGCCGAACCCGCCGAGGAGGACAGACTCCACCGACGCGGGCCCGGTCGCCGCCAGCACCGTCGCGGCGAACAGCGCCGCACCGCCGAAGACGACCGACGACTCCGAGCGCCGGACCAGCCCGGCGAGGACCGCCCCGGCGCCGGCCAGCCCGAGCAGCGTCGCCATCGTCGACCCGCGGACCGCCGCAACCACCGCGACCGACGCGAGGACAGCCAGCGCGTGGCTCGCCCGCGGCCGCCGTCGGTCGGGCGGACGGCTCACCGCCATCGGCCCTCACCCCCGTCGGTCGCGACGCGGGGACCGGATCCGTCGACCGCGGCCGTCCCAGTGCGGGGTCGCGGCGACCCGCGGTCGCCGCCGTCGGTCCACTCGACGACGGCGGTCCCCGCGCGGCGGCACTGGTCGAGACGGACCCGCCGCTCCGTGGCCGCGAGGCGGCGATAGGCGGAGTCGTCGGCGGTCACGTCCGGGCTGGCGACGGTCACGTCGTGCCCCCGGGCGTCGAGCGCCCGGGCGACTTCGACGGGCCGGTCGTCGACGAACGGCGAGCAGAGTACGACCTGCGCGTCGCCCGGGATTCGCGTCAGCAAGCGGTCGAAACCGTCACCGTCGCCCGTCGCCTCGTCACCTTCCGTCGGCGGACGCCAGCCGAAGGCGTCGTGCGTGGTGAGCGCGTCGAGCAGTCGCTCGCGGTGGGACCGACCGGAAGCGGGTGGGAGCCAGCACTCCCGCGGCGACAGCGCCGCCAGCCCGACGTGACAGTCCGCTTCGGCGAGGCCACCGACGAGCGCGCCCGCGACGTGGGCGCAGGCGTCGACGGCCGGGCGTCCGTCACCCGCGGTCACGTAGGCGGCGGCCCGCGCGTCGACGAGCAGGACGACTTTCACCGTTCGGGGCTGTTCGAACCGACGCGTCGCGAGTTCGCCGTCCTTGGCGAAGCGGTTCCAGTCGACGCTCCCGAGCGGGTCGCCCGTCCGGTACTCCCGCAGCGAGTGGAAGGCCTGTCCCTCCCCGGTCGCCGAGACGGGCTGGCTGCCGGGCAGCTGCGTCGCCAACTCGCCCAGCGGGACCGTCCGTCCCTCGAACGTCGGGCGACAGACCACCGTCGAGCGGTCGGTCGCCCGCCGGGCGACACGGCGGCTCGCACCGCTGATATCCCGGGTCACGACGGTGAGGCTGTCGAACTCGTGGCGACCTCGAACGGCCTCGAACTCGTAGGCGATCGACGCGCGCTTGCCCGGTCGCAGCGCGGTGGTGTGCCGTGCGGTCCCGTCGACGACTTCCAGACCCGCCGGCACGTCGTCGGCAAAGCGCAGATCCGGCAGCGTCGTCCCGCTCTCGTTCTCGACGGTGAGCGTGACGCGGACGGTCTCGCCCGGTTCGGGGTCGGTGTCGCTGACGTGGCGCTCGACGGCCAGTTCGGGCTCGGGCGCCTCGGCGATCCGGCTGTAGGCCGCGAAGCCGACGCCGGCCAGTCCCGTGAGGATGGCGACCGGCTTCCCGACCAGGATGGCGACCGCCGTCGCCGCCAGGGCGAGCCCGTGGATCCCGCCCCAGCGGCCGGTCCGTTCGAGCCGCCCCTCCCCGCGGGAGAGGCTGGCACCGACGGTCGTCGCCTCAGTCATCGGCGACACCTCCGGAACGGCGCGAATCGCCGACTCGATCGCTCCGGTCCGTGCCGATCGCTTCGCCCCGGTCAGTTCGGTCCCGGAGCCGTGCGACGGCCGCCGCGGCGCGCTCGGCCCGCCGGTCGAAGTCGGGCTCGACGCCCTCGTGGCGGGAGTCGTCGCCGTCGGCGAACAGCGCGGCCGCGTCGGGGTCGTCGGTCCACGAGCCCTCGGCGACTCGGCGTTCGGCCTCTTCGGGCGTGTCGCCCGCGAACCGCTCCAGCGCGTCGACGACGGCGAGGCGCAACCGCTCGCGGACGCGGTCGCGGTCGGCCGCGTCGCGCTGGCCGGCGCCGGCGTCCGCGACCGCCGCGGCGAGGTCGTCGCCGGGCACGCCGTAGTCGGGCCGTTCGCCCACCCGCGGGAGACCGCCGAGCGGCGCGTCGTCGCTCTCGAACCGTTCGAAAGCCGCGGCCGCGACGCCCGCGAGTGCGACGACCCAGATGCCGAGCGTCGCCAGCGTCGCCCAGTCGAACGCGACCAGTCCCGGCCGGAACGTCAGGACGACCCCGGCGACGACGGCGGCGAGTCCCACCGCCAACAGGGCTCGACGGCGTCGACTCACGCGTTCTCACCGCCGTCGGTCCCGGCGTCGGCGCCGGCGTCGAGCCGGTCGGACAGCTCGCGAGCGCGCCGGTCCTGTTCGTCCGTCGGGGACCGCCGGGCGTATCGGACCGCCTCGAACCCGCGGGTCACGCTCTCGACGGCGTCGTCGGGGTAGCCCCGGTCGACGGCCGCCGCCGCCGTCTCACCGGGCGTCGCCGTCTCGTCGGCGCCCGAGCGGTCGCGCAGGCGGCGCCACGCGCGGACGACCGCGTTGTCGGCGGGCGAGTCGTAGGTCGGTTCGACCGTCGGTGTGGGCGGTCCGTCGGGCCCGCCGCCGCCGCTCTCGTCTCGCGGCGGCGCTCTGGCGTCGTCCCTGGTCAACAGGACGGCCACGACGGCCGCGACGAGCAGGCCACCGAAGAGGCCGGCGACGAGCAGCGTCGAGACGCCGCCACCGTCACCGCTCTCCTGGGGCGGAACCGGTGTTTCCCTGTCGATCACGTCGCGCGAGTCGGTCGCGTTCGTGCCGTTTCCAGCGTCGCCGATTGGGGCGGGGGGCGGCCCGACCGGCATCGGTTCGGTCGGCGTCGTTCCGGAGTACAGCGTCGGCTGGTCGGGACCGCCGAACGACCCGGCGGCCGTCACGAGCGCGACCAGCGCGAAGAGGGCGATCAGGGCGGTCACGAATCGTCTCACAGGCGAGAGTGTTCGTCCCAACTACAAGTTTTTACCGACCGTCGGTCGAGTCGCAGTCGGCCGGTTCGGCGTCGGCCGCGTCGGACTCGGCGGGCGGACCGTCCGTCTCGTCCCCCGAATCGATCGTTGCGGCGGCCTCGACGGCGGGTTCTCCGCGGTCGCCCTCGGCCGACTCCCCGCCGTATCTGACCACGCGGAACCGGTCGGTGATCGTCGCGACCGCGTCTCCCGGCAGGCCGCGGTCGAGTGCCCGCGCCGCCACGTCACCGGGCGTCGCCGTCTCCTCGGCGTCCGACCGGTCGTGGAGTCGGCGCCACGCCCGCGTGACCGCGTTCTCGTCGTGCGAGTCGTACGACGGCGAGACGGCCGGTGTCGGGCCCTCGCCCTCGGATCCCTCTTCGGGAGCAGCGGGCGCCCGGTCGTCGTGCCCGGTCAGGAAGACGACGAGCAGGCCGACCGCCAGCAGCGAGCCGCCGACGGCGGGGACGACGAACGGCGAGACGCCGCCGGAGTCGTCCGCCGCGGCCGTCGTCGGAGTGTCGGCCCGCCGGACCTCGGAATCGGCCGCGCCACCCGGTGCGCCGGTCGGCGGCGGCACCTCGGTGGGCGTCGCCGGTCCCGTCGGCGTCCCGCCACCGGACAGTGCGGGGCCCTCGACTGCGCCGAACGTGCCCGCGGCTCCCGCGAGCGCGACCAGGGCGAGGAGGGCGACGAGTGCGGTGCCGAGCCGCTGCACGTCGAGCACTGAGACGGCGGTCGGCCAAGTGATTTCGGGTTGAAAGGATCCGGTTGCGGATGCGGTGCGGGTGCGGTGGTAGTGCTGTGCGGGTGCTGTGGCGATGCTGTGCGGTGCAGTTGCAGTGCGGATGGCGTCGCGGTCAGTATCCGCGCGCCTCGGCGCGCGGTTCGACCGCCGGAGCGGGGCAAAGCCACGCGGAGGCGGCTTTTTCACCCATGTTTTTGGTTGAGGGGTGGGCGCGGTTTGCCCACCCCTCCGTGAAAAAGATGGTTTAGTAAAACTCGCGAACGAGGTCCATCGCGTCTTCGGGGGCGCCGTCGGGGATGTCGGACATGTCCTGGTCGATGCCCTCGCGTTTCTCCCACGGGACGGAGTCGTCGTCCTGGTAGATGACGCCCATGTACTCCTTGTCGCCCTCGAGGATCTTCTGCTTGGCCGCCTCGCGGTCGTGGGGGTCGTGGTCCTCCTCGTCGAGGTCGACGATGGAGTCGCGGAAGTAGTCGTAGGTGTCGACGTCGTTGAACGTCACGCAGGGCGAGTAGGTGTTGACGAACCCGAAGCCGTCGTGTTCGACGGCTTTCTGGATGATCTCGGCGTGGCGCTGGGCGTCCGAGGAGAACGACTGTGCGATGAACGTCGCTCCGGACGCGAGCGCGAGCGCGAGCGGGTTGACCGGGGGCATCTGCGGGCCCTCGGGGGTCGTCGAGGTCTCGAAGTCCTGGCGGCTGGTCGGCGACGCCTGGCCCTTGGTGAGGCCGTAGATGCGGTTGTCCATGACGACGTAGGACATGTCGACGTTGCGGCGGACGGCGTGGACGAAGTGGCCCGCGCCGATGGAGTAGCCGTCGCCGTCGCCGCCCGCGACCATCACTTCGAGGTTCGGGTTGGCGAGCTTGACGCCGATGCCGACGGGCAGGGCGCGGCCGTGGACACCGTGGAGCGCGTAGCTGTGCATGTAGGTGCCGATCTTGCCGGAACACCCGATGCCGGCGACCACGAACGTGTTGTCGGGGTCGTTGCCCGTCTCGGCGAGGGCCTTCATCATGCCGTTCATCGTCCCGAAGTCGCCGCAGCCGGGACACCAGGTCGGTTGCTTGTCGGATTTGAAGTCTGTGAATCGAACGTCGGAGCTCATTCTGCCTCCACCTCCGTGGCGCCGGCGTCGGCGCCCGTGAGTGTGTTCTCGATCTCCGTTGCGAGTTCGTCGGCCTTGAATCGCACGCCGTTGTACTTGTTGACCCGCTGGACGCGCTCGAGCACGTCGTGCTCGATGACGTCGGCGAACTGCCCGGTGGCGTTACACTCGACGACGATCACGTCGTCGGCCGCCTCGATCTCCGCGGAGAGATCGGGCCGCGGGAAGATGTAGGGCACCGAGATGAAGCGCACGTCGTGGCCGCGCTCCTCGAGGAATCCGAGGGCCTCGCGCATGGCGCCCTCGTTGGAGCCCCACGAGATGACGAGCGTGTCGGCCTCGCTGTCGCCGAACTCGCGGTAGTCCCACTCCTCCTGTTCCTTGGCGGTCTCGACCTTCCGCTGGCGCTTCTCGACCTGTTCGAGGCGGACCGCCTCCTCCTCGGTCCGGCGCCCGAGCTCGTCGTGTTCGAGGCCGGTAGTCATGTGCGCGCCGTCGGTCGTGCCCGGGAACGCCCGCGGGCTGACGCCGTCGGCGGACGGGAAGTGCGCCTGGAAGCGGCCGCGCTCGTCGAGCCAGGAGTCGACCTCGTCCTCGTCGACGACCTTGCCGCGGTCGATCTCGACCTCGTCCATGTCGAACACTTCCGGCGGGAACGTCTGCTCGGTGACCGCGAGCGCGAGGTCCGAGACCAGATAGACGGGTGTCTGATACTTCTCGGCGTAGTTGAACGCCTCGACGGTCTTCCAGAAACACTCCGAGACCGACGTGGGCGCGACGACGAACCGCGGGATCTCGCCGTGGCCGCCGTACAGCGTCATGTTGAGGTCGCCCTGCTCCTGCTTGGTCGGCATCCCGGTCGAGGGACCGGAGCGCATCACGTCACAGATGACCAGCGGCGTCTCCGTGGTCGCGACGAGCCCGAACGTCTCTGTCATCAGGTCGATACCGGGGCCCGAGGTGGCCGTCATGGCGCGTGCACCTGCGCGAGCGGCGCCCAGGGCCATGTTGATGGCGGAGAGCTCGTCCTCGGCCTGAACGACCTTGCCGCCGTACTGCTCGACGCGGCCGGTCATGTACTCCATGACGTCGGTCGCGGGCGTGATCGGGTAGCCAGAGTAGAAGCGACAACCGGCGGCGATGGCGCCCATGCCGATGGCCTCGTCGCCGTTCAGCAGGACGTAGTCCTCGTCGGTGGTCTCGATGTCGTAGTCGAAGTCGTGGTCGTACTCCTCCTGGACGTGCTGCTGGCCCAGGCGGGCGGCCTCCTTGTTGTTCTCGACGATGGCCTCGCCCTTGTCGCCGAAACGCTTGTTCAGTGATTCGTCCAGGTTCTCGATGGGGAACTGCGCCACTTCGCAGGCCGCGCCCAGGGCGACGACGTTCGCCATGATGGCGCCGCCGGCGTCCTCGGCGAGTCGCTGCAGCGGCACGGACAGGCCGATCATCCCGTCGGGAACTTCGACGTCCTGCATCGTGGAGCGTTCACCGTCGTAGATGATAACGCTGCCCTCGTGCAGTTCGTCCATGTTCTCGTCGATCGTACGCTCGGTGAGCGCGATCAGGATGTCGAGTCTGTCGACGACGCTCTCGACGCGGTCGACGGACGTCCGGACCTTGTAGGCGGTGTATCCGCCCCGGATCCGTGACGCGAAGTCCTTCGAGGTGAAGACGTGACGGCCGGCACGCGAGAGTGCCTGTGCGAAGATCTTCCCGGTAGAGTCGATCCCATCACCGGCTTCACCGCCGATGGCCCAGTTCAGGTCCTCGGGCATACTGCATTGGAATATCTCCCGCCCCGCAAAAAGACTTCTGTAATGGGCCGGAACTAATCCCCCTGAGACGGACGGAAAAGTGGACGCACGGACGAAAATCGCCGGTTTCGAACGTCCGGAGATCGCGTCCTGCGATGGTGAACGGACGCCCGCTCCAGACGGCTCGACCGACGGCGCTCGCACCCGGGAACGAAAGGACCATGCGCCGCCGGCCGCGACACGGGAGCATGGACGACACCGAAGTCGCCGTCGTCGCGGTCGAGTCGGTCGGCGAGGACGCTATCGCCATCGATTTCGAGACGCCAGAGGGGTTCGACGCCCAGCCCGGGCAGTTCGTGAAGGTCGCCCTCGACGGCGTCGAGGAGGCGCGCTTCTACACGATCTCCTCGCCGGACGTAGCGGGGACGTTCGAGATCACCGTCGGCATCGACCCCGAGGGCGAGGTCGGCCCGGAACTCGCCGACCTGGCCGCCGGCGACACCGTCACCGTCTCGGGCCCGTACGGCGACGCCTACTACGAGGGCGAGGATCGGGTCCTCGTGCTCGCGGGCGGGCCCGGCGTCGGTCCGGCGATCGGGATCGCCGAGCGAGCGCTCGACGAGGGCGGCGAGGCCGCCATCGTCTACCGCGACGCCGCGCCGATCCACGACGACCGGCTGACGGAGCTGAACGAGCGCGGGGCCTCCGTGGCCGTCGTCGCACCGTCGTCGCCACTCGCGTCGTCGGTCGAACCGGAGCTGACCGACGACACGCAGGTGTTCGTCTACGGCTTCGCCGACTTCCTCGACGACGCGACGGCTGCCGTGGAAGCCGCGGGCGGGGACCCCGAGGACGCGAAAGTCGAGAACTTCGGGTAGCGCGACGCAGCGCGACCACTGCGACCGTCGAGTGCCGGCCGGCGCCTTTGACAACGGTTAAAAACCGTGAGAGGATACGGAGTGGTATGAGCGAGAGCCAACAGAAACGCCAGCAAAAGTGCGTTTCGTGCGGCATCAACATCGCCGGCACGAACGCCGCCGCGTTCAAGTGTCCCGACTGCGGCCAGCAGATCTACCGCTGCGCGAAGTGCCGCAAGCAGAGCAACCTCTACGAGTGCCCGGACTGCGGGTTCATGGGGCCGTAACGATGGGGAAAGTCGCTGCCCAGATCAAGGTCATGCCGCAGAACCCCGAGATCGACCTCGACGCGCTCCAGGAGCGCCTCGAAGCGTCGCTGCCCGAGGGCGCGAAGATCAACGGCTTCGAGCGCGACGACGTGGCCTTCGGCCTCGTCGCCCTGCTCCCGACCGTCGTCGTCCCGGACGAGGCCGGCGGCACCGAGGCCGTCGAAGAGGCCTTCTCCGGCGTCGAGGGCGTCGAAAGCGTCGAAGTCGGCGACGTCGGTCGCCTGTAACGACTCGCTCGCTTTTCGTCGCAGTCCGGCCGCCGAGCCGCGCCACCGGCGAGACCCGCCCTCGCCGACGGCGATCGTCCGGTCGTGGCGGCCACTCGCACCCCGGACACGACCGCGTAACGTGCGATTTATAAGCGTGACCGGAGAACGGAACCGCACGAATGCCTAACTCCAACGGACCCCAGAAGAAGACGCGCAAGAAGCTCCGCAACGACCCTCGAGACAGCGGTACGTCCCCGCCCCAGCGCGCGGTCACCGAGTACGAGACCGGTGAGAAAGTCCACCTGAAGATCGACCCGAGCGTCCCGGACGGGCGCTACCACCCGCGCTTCGACGGTCGGACCGGCGAGATCGTCGGTGAACAGGGCTCTGCCTACAAGATAGCCGTTACCGACGGCAGTGTCGAGAAGACGCTGATCGTCAAGCCCGCCCACCTCCGCAGCCAGGCATGACGATCTTCAAAGAGAAGGTCGGCGAAGAGTACCTGACGGTCGCCGAGACCAAGGCGGTCCTCGAGGAGCTCGAGCGCGAGCGGGCCGCCGACGAGGACCGGGAGATGCGCTACGAGCTCGCGCGAGCCATCGAGCACGTCAACCGCTTCGCCGTCCTCGACCCCGAGGAGTCCCGCGAGTTCGTCGCCGAGCTGCAGGAACTGGAGAAGGTCGACGAACCGACCGCCTACAAGATCGCGAACCTCCGCCCCCGAGATCGGGACGAGCTACGGTCGATCTACGCACAGGAGCGCTTTACCCTCTCGGGCGACGAACTCGACGCCATCCTCGAAGTCGTCGCCAAGTACGCCTGACCGGTCTCCCTTTCCCAAGCGCCCGACAGCGGGGGTTTAAGTTCCGTCTCGCCCTACTCGTCTGTCATGAGCGACACCGAGCGCAGCGACGGCGATCCTGGGGGGCCGACGGCGATCGTCCTCGACTTTCTCGCCCACGGTCGGACCGAGGACGACCGGCCGCAGTATCAGAAACAACCGCTCGCATACGCGCTCGGGCGCGAGGACTTCCGCCTGTTCGAGGTGGTCCTCGGGCCCGACGCCGGCGTGTCGATCGGCGACGACCTGGTCGTCGATCGGGCGGCCGACGCCATCGAACGCACCGGCGAGGTCGAGTACGAGGACCTGACCGGGGGCGCCCAGTCGGAACTAGACTACGCCGTCGAGGACCTCGTCGACGAGGAGGAGCGGCGGTTCGTCGACTTCTACAACGACGCCCAGCCGATCACCCTGCGACTCCACCAGCTGAACCTCCTGCCCGGAATCGGCAAGAAGCTCCGGAACTCGATCCTCGACGAGCGCAAGCGCGGTCCCTTCGAGAGCTTCGACGATCTGGGCGAGCGCGTCGAGGGGCTGCACAACCCCCGCGAGGTCGTCGTCGAGCGTATCCTGGAGGAGATCCGCGAGGACGACCTCAAGTATCGCACCTTCGCCCGCCGGGACGAGGAATGAACGGCGAGCACACGCGAGAGGGAGACGCCGACAGCGACAGTGAACCCGAAACGGGAACGCGCGACCCCGACGCGCTGCTCCGGCGGGCGGGCGTCCGCGGTGACCCGAACCGCGACCAGCACTTCCTGGTCGACGACCGGGTGCTGGACCGACTACCCGAGTACGCCACGGAGGCCGACGTCGACCTCTCGCACGTCCTGGAGATCGGTGCCGGGACCGGCGCGCTGACCGACCGCCTGCTCGCCGCGGGCGAGCGGGTGACGGCTATCGAGCGCGATCCCGGCCTGGCCGCGTTCCTCCGCGAGGAGTTTGCCCCCGAGATCGAAGCGGGGGCCCTCACCGTCGTCGAGGGTGACGCGCTCGAAGTCGAGTTACCCGAGTTCACCGCCTCGATCTCGAATCTCCCCTACGGCCCGTCCAGCGAGCTGGCCTTCCGCCTGCTCCCGGAGAAGCGACCGCTCGTGCTCATGTTCCAGCGGGAGTTCGCCGAGCGGATGGCCGCCGAGCCGGGGACCGACGACTACGGCCGGCTGTCGGTGACGGCGGGCCACTACGCCGACGCCGAGGTGGTCGAACCCGTCCCCAAAGAAGCGTTCTCGCCGCCGCCCGCGGTCCAGAGCGCGGTGGTGCGGACGACGCCCAGCGATCCCGACTACGAGGTCGACGACGAGGACTTTTTCATGGCCTTCCTGAAGGCCGTGTTCACCCAGCGTCGGAAGACCATGCGCAACGCCGTCCGGAACACCGCCCACATCTCCGGGCTGGGCGACCCCGACGCGGTGGTCGAGGCCGCCGACGAAGGCCTGATGAGCGCCCGCGCCGGCAACGTCACGCCCGCGGAGTTCGCGGACCTGGCGACGCTGGCGTACGAGGTCGGCGACCCCGGCGAGCCCCAATGACCGAGGACCGGTCAGAAGCGGACGAGGCGGACAGTGACGAATCCGCCGGCAAGCCGGGACTGGCCGCCCAGCGCGACGTGGAGCAGGTGTACCAGCCCGCCGAGGACTCGAAGCTGCTGGCCGACGCCGTCGTCGAGCGCGTCGGCGAGGGCGACCGGGCGCTGGACGTGGGCACCGGCTCGGGCTACGTGGCCGCGCGGCTGCGCGAGGCGGGCGCCGACGCGGTCGGTGCGGATCTCAATCCCCACGCCTGTCGGCAGGCCGCCGAAGCCGGGATGCCGGTCGTCCGGGCCGATCTGACGGGGGCATTCCGGGACCGGGCGTTCGACGTGGTGACGTTCAATCCGCCGTATCTCCCGACCGAGGCCGAACAAGAATGGGACGACTGGATGGAGCGAGCGCTGTCGGGCGGCGAGAACGGCCGCGCGGCCATCGATCCGTTCTTAGACGACGTATCGCGGGTGCTCACTCCGGACGGGGCGGCCTATCTACTGGTGAGTTCGCTCACAGATCCCGACGCGGTGCGCGAGCGGGCGACCGAGAACGGACTCGCGAGCGAGGAGGTCGCGAGCGAGTCACACCCCTTCGAGACGCTGCTGGTGATGCGGTTCGCGCTCGACGACTGAGTCAGGACGAGGCGGCGACAGCACCGTCGGTGTTCTCGGGGTCGGGTTCGTCGCCCTCCGGAGCGGCCAGCTTCGCACCGAGGACGAAGAGGGCGACACCGGGGACAGCGGCGACGAACGACCGGACGAGCGCTCCGTGGAGCAGTCCCGACGTGACGATACCGTGAGCGCCGCCGTACCAGACCAGCGCGGCGGCGGTCCCGTACAGCCAGCGGCGCTGTCCCCGCGCCCGCGCGACGCCCATCGCGAGGAAGAGCACACAGCCCAGCCGCCAGAACCCGTTGACTTCGAACACGCGAACGGCGACTTCGACGGGCCCCGCTGGCGGCGTCCACTCGGCGATCCGCGGCGGCGCCGGCGCCACGTCGGTCGTCGGCTGGTGGTAGGTGTCGAGGGCCGCGGGGAGCGGCGCGAGCGGGACCGCGATCCACGCCAGCGGCGGCGTCAGCGAACGGATCCGACCCCGAAGCGCCGTCGCGGCCCCCCACGCGACCGCCGCGGCCCAGGCGAACGCCAGGAACACTCCGAGGAAGGGGACGATGTAGTGGTCGCCGATCGCCGGCACGCTGTAGTGATACCGCATGTGGTAGGGGTACGACAGCAACAGCGCCAGCGACCCGACGGCGACCACCACGCCGAGGACCCGAATCGCGGTCGGACCGGGGCGCGGGATCCGTGACACGCCCTCGTGTTCCGACAGGTTTCGTATAGACCTTCTGACTATCTTTCCGATACAGAGATTACCACAGCGCATCAAACGAGATAAGAAATATTATAGGGCGTCATTTCGTAGGACGTTCCAATGACACAGGTACGCTCGACGACGCCCGGCCTGTTTCCGGTACCGGACTGGGCGAAGGACGAACTCGCGAACTTGAAGGGCCGACAGAAAGGCGGGCTGGTCTCCGGTGACGAGAGCGCCGAGATCAGCGACGCTTACGACCGAGCACGCGAGGAGGTCGTCGGCCTCCAGACCGACGCCGGCCTCGATCTGGTCGTCGAGGGCCAGCTCCGGTGGGACGACATGCTCACCCACCCGCTGGCGGTCGCCGACGCCGTCGAGACCCGCGGGATCGTCCGCTACTTCGACAACAACAACTTCTATCGAGAGCCCGTCGTGACCGGCGACCTCTCGGCCACGGGCGACGTGGCCACCGACCTCGAAGCGACCGCCGAGCTCACGGACGAGAGCCTCAACGCCGTCCTCCCCGGCCCGTACACGCTGAGCCAGCTCGCGACGGACGAGCACTACGGCGACGAGGCCGCCTTCCTCTCGGCGCTGGCCGACTTCCTCGCCGCCGAGGCCGAGCGGTTCCCCGAAGTCGAGACGCTGTTCCTGCTGGAACCCTCGCTGCTGGAGTCGGCGCCCGACGACGGCGCCGACGAGCGCGCCAGCGAGGCCATCGACACGGTCGCGGGGGCCGCCGAGGCCGACGTGGTCGCCCACACCTACTGGGAGTCCCACAGGGGCGACGGCGGTATCGACGAGAAGGTGTACGCCCATCTCATGGACGCCGACGTCGACGCGGTCGGCTTCGACTTCGTCGCCAACCACGAGGACAACGCCTACGTGATCAGCGAGTACGGTGCCAAAGACGACATCGCGCTGGGGATCGTCGACGGGCAGAACACGCTCGTCGAGGAGCCTTCGGAGATCGCCGAACGCGTCGAGTGGACGCTCGACAACGCCCACGGCGTCGACTTCGAGACGGCCTACGCGACGATCAACACGCCGACGTTCTACCTGCCCTCCGGCAGGTTCGAGCAGAAGCTGGCGGCGCTTGGCGCCGTCGAGCGCGCGGAGGTGACGGCATGACCGACCGACCCGCCGACAACCGCGAGCAGTTTCGCCCGGCCGACCACGACAACGACCACTTCCTGCTGACCTCGGTCGTCGGCAGCTACAAGAAGCCCAAGTGGCTCGACCGCGCCCGCGAGCTCTACGAGGACGACGACGACAACTTCGGTGACACGGAGTGGGAGGAGGCCAAGGACGACGCCGCCCGCCTGATCACCGAGGAGCACGAGCGCGCGGGCCTCGATACCGTCGTCGACGGCGAGATGCGACGGACGGAGATGGTCGAGTACTTCGCCGAGCGCATCGAGGGCTACGAGTTCAACGGCCGCGTCAAAGTGTGGGGCCACAACTACTTCAACAAGCCCAGCGTCGCCGAGGAGGTCGAGTACGGCGAGCAGTGGCTCGTCGACGAGTTCGAGTTCACCGACTCCGTCGCCGACCGCCCCGTCAAGGTGCCCATCACCGGGCCCTACACCCTCGCCAACTGGACGTTCAACGAGGCCTACGACGACGACGAGGCGCTGGCCTACGACCTGGCCGACCTCGTCAACGAGGAGATCGAGCAGCTCGTCGACGCCGGCGCCCGCTATATCCAGATCGACGAGCCCGCGCTCGCGACCACGCCCGACGACCACGCCATCGTCGGCGACTGTCTCGAACGCATCGTCGCGGACATCCCCGAGGAGGTCCGCATCGGTCTCCACGTCTGTTACGGCGACTACTCGCGGATCTACCCCGAGGTGCTCGACTACCCGATCGACGAGCTCGACCTGGAGCTCACCAACGGCGACTACGAGCAGATCGACGTGTTCACCGAGCCCGAGTTCACCCTCGACCTCGCGCTGGGCGTCGTCGACAACCACACCGCCGAGGTCGAGACCGTCGAAGAGATCAAAGAGAACATCCGCCAGGGCCTGAAAGTCGTCCCGCCGGAGCACCTCACCATCTCTCCGGACTGCGGGCTGAAGCTGCTCCCCCGTGAGAAGGCCTACGCGAAGATGGAGAACATGGTCACCGCCGCCCGCGAAGTCGAAGCGGAACTCGACGCCGGCGAGATCGACGTGCCCGCCGCGGGCGAGACCGCCTCCGCCGACGACTGACTGCGGACTCGATCTCTCCGGCCGAACGCGCAGACGGACGCCCTCTCCGCTCGCAGACGGGTCGCATGGAAGTGGCGAGGCCCGCACGAGAACGGTGTCGGCGCGACCCATACTAGGTCCCTAGAGTCCCTCGAAGGAATAGGGCGGAAAGCGTTTTGAGGGGGCCGCCCGAGAGATCGATCAAGTGATAGACACCATGACGGACACGACCGACCAGCGGATCGAACTCTACCTTCGGGGGGACACGTACGGCAGCTACGACCGGCAACAGCGCATCCTCGGGCGCGTCGAGGATCTGGAAGCCGAGGGCGTCGTCACCGACACGGAGGTCGACGCCTCTTGGCAGCGCATCCGGACGCCCGAACAGGACAGCCGCGACGCGGCGCTGGCCACCTACGACGAGTTCGGCGACTGGGCGAGCGAAAACGGCTACCGGCTCGAACCTGCCTTCGAACGCCGCCAGCGCTCGTACATCGGTAGCGACGCGGTCCACGACGTGGTCGTCTTCCCGATGGCGTCGCTCGCCGTCTACGCGGGCAGCGATTTGCAGGCGGTGTTCCCCTGCGCCGACGAGACCGGGGCGATCAACTTTACCGTCCAGGACTGCCTCGACGCCCTCGAAAGCGGTGAGTCCGGATGGTTCGAGCAGTTCGCGACGGTGGCCGTCGACCGCGCGAGCCCGCGACTGACGGTCCACGCCGACTGAAACGGGGAGAAGCCGACCGCCACGACGGGTTTTCAGCTCCGCAACGCTTCGACGGGGCGTTCGTTGGCTGCCTTCCACGCCGGGTAGAGCCCGCTGAGCAGGCTCGTCCCGACGCCGAAAGCGAAGGCGAGCCCGATGTAGAGGAAGTTCCCGGGCCTGAAGGCGAGGGTCGCGTCGCCGAGGATGAAGTGATTGATCACCATCCCGGCGACGATGGAGAAGGCGGCGCCGGCGATACCGCCGACGATACCGAGCAGGACGGCCTCCGAGAGCATGATCTTCAGCACGTCGCGTTTCTGGAAGCCGACGGCGCGCAACACCCCGATCTCCTGGCGGCGCTCGACGGTACTCATCAGCATCACGTTGAGGATGCTGACGCCGGCGACCAGCAGGGAGATGGAGCCGATGCCGAGCAGGAAGAGATTCAGCGCCCGGAACGTCTGGCCGATCTGGTCGGCGAGGTCGGAGTTGTCGTCGACGGTGAACCGATCGCGGCGCTCGTTGAGCCGTTCGCGCAGCGCCATCGCCGTCTCGTTCGCCGCCCCGCCGTCCTCGGCCTGGACGATGACGCGGTAGTAGCCCCGCCGGTCGAACGACGACGAGGGGACGACGATGGCGTTCTCGGACGGGAGGAAGCCGACCGAGTCGCCGGGCGCGAGCACCGCCCGCACCGGCGTCGACGTGCCGTTGATAGCGATGGTGCTGCCGGGGTCGATGTCGTTCTCGGCGGCGATCCCCTGGCCGACGAGGACGCCGCTCCGGAAGTTCTCGGGGATCGACCCCTCCGCGGCGTCGTACACGGCGGCGGGCGACTCGACGCTCTGGACGAACCGGTTGCTCGGCGGTCCCCTGTCCAGCGAGACCGGGAGGTTCTGCTGCTGGATCGGGACGACGGACGCGCTCGACCCGGCGATGCGCCGGATGTCCCGCACTTCGCGTCGCGAGATGGCTCTGGGCGTCCGGACGTCCTCCCGGTTCGGCTCGACGGTCACCTCGTTCGCGATATCGCCGAGGTTCTCCGTGAGCTGATAGCGCAGGGTCAATCCGAACATGCCGAGCGACGCGATCGCGATGACGCCGATGACGATGCCCAGCGCCGCGAGCACGGATCTGACTTTCGTCCGTGCGATGTTGCGTCGGGCCATCAGCAGTGCAGGGACCCGACGGAACAGCCGCTCCATCACGGCCGATCACCGTCACCGGGTCGCGGCTCCGAGCCGGGCGCTTCCGGGGCGCTCGAGTGCCCGCCGTCCCCGGGAACGTCCTCGCCCAGGTGGCCGTCGACGAGTTCGACCGTCTCGTCGACGTACTCGTTGACGAGCTCGTCGTGCGTGACGGCGACGACGGCCACGTCTCGCTCGGTGATCGCGACGAACTCGTCGAGGATCGTCCGACCGGTCTCCCGGTCGAGGTTGCCGGTCGGCTCGTCCGCCAGCAGGACGCGCGGCTCGTTGACGAGCGAGCGGGCGATGGCGACGCGCTGTTTCTGCCCGCCCGACAGCTCGTCGGGCTTGTGGTCGAGCCGATCCCCGAGCCCCATCCGTTCGAGCAGGTCGACCGACCGCTCCTCGACCGACGGGTCGTGGTCGAACAGGGCGGGCACCTCGACGTTCTCCTTCGCGGTGAGCGTCGGGACGAGATAGAAGTCCTGGAAGACGAACCCGATAGTGCGCTTGCGCGAGCGGGTCCGTTCGCTGTCGGAGAGCCCGGTCACGTCCTCGCCGTCGAGCCGGACCTCCCCTTCGCTGGGGTCGTCGAGGAGTCCGAGGAGGTTCAACAGCGTGGTCTTGCCGCTGCCGCTGGGCCCCATGATGGAGACGAACTCGCCGGGCTCGACTGCGAAGTCGATCCCCTCCAGGGCCTCCAGCGTCTCCCCGCCGGTCCGGTAGCGCTTGACGACGTTCCGGGCTTCAATCACCGCCACGGCTCGCCCTCCAGGTGCGGACGATCAGCGCGAGCACGACCACCACCACGACGGCACCGATCGCCAGCGGGAGGGGGAATCCGCCGCCGGCGGACTGCGGTTCGACGTCCGGACCGACGGCGAGCGCGCGGCTCGCGCCCGCGGCGTCGACCTCGAACGTCCGCGTGTGTCGCTCGCCGTCGACGAGGTACTCGACTTCGAGCGGGATCGCCGAGACGTTGCCCCGCACGGCCGCGTACACGTCGAACGAACGGAAGTCACTCGCCGGGACGGTCGTGACGAAGTACTCGGGGTTCGGGGCAGTCGGCGTCACCCGCTCCGTGTCGTCGACCCTGACCAGAACGCTCTGGGCGTCGGTCGTCCCGAGGTTACTCGCGCTCCCCGAGACGCGCAGTCGCCCGCCCTCGGGGACGACCTCGATCCCGGTCAGACTGATCGTGCCGGGCGCCTGTGTGAGCGCTGTCGACGCCGTTGCCTCTCCACGCTGGCGGGCCACGTCGTACGTAGCGTCCACGTCGACGGCCGCGCGGTCGCCCGACAGCGTCGCGTTCAGACGAACCGCCCGTGACTCGCCGGCGGCGACGCGGTCGACGAGCGCCTGTCCGACCGAGGCGTTCGGCGAGGTGGCGCGGACGCTGACGTTCGAGATCGGCGCGTTACCTCGGTTGAGCACAGACACCGTCACCGCCTGGGAGTTGCCTCCCTCGCGGGTGCTCAGGTCCAGCGCGACGTTGTCGGCCAGCGGGTCGGCGCCGACGGTGAGCGTCTCGGTGACGGTCCGGCTCGCCCCGCCCGGCGTCGAGTAGGTGAGCGTCGCGGTCAGCTCGTGGTCGCCGGCCGTCGACGGGCGGAAGTCGAAGGCGGCCGTCGCCGACTCGCCGTCGGCGATGCGTGTGAACACCGAGCGGTCGTTGCGGACGGTGACGCCGTCGCCGGCGACGGTCAACTCGGCGTTCGTCACCGCCGCGCCGAGTCCGTTGGCCACCGTGACGGTCCCGTGGGACGCCAGCCCGGCGATCGAAGCGTTCGTGTCGATGTCGAGTTGCGGCCGTTCGGTCGCCGTCCGGACGGTCACCGTGTCGGTGACCGTGTCGGTCACGCCGCCGGCGGTCGTGTAGGTCAGCGTCGCCGTCATCCGGTGGCGACCCGCGTCGTCGGCGCGGTAGTCGAACGCGACGGTCCGGGAGGCGTTGCTCGCAACCGTCGCGAGCACTTCCCGACGGTTGGTGACGGTGACGTTCTCGCCGCCGACGGCGAGTTCGACGCTCTCGATGGGGCTCGACAGGCTGTTGGCGACGGTGACCGAGCCGTCGGCACGGACGCCCGCGACGGAGTCGTTGGCGTCGATGTCCAGTTGCGGATAGCGCTGTTCGACCGTGACCGACACCGGGTAGCTCAGCCGTGTCACCCGGTCTTGCTCCGTGTCACGGCCGGAGACGTTTACCTGCAGGTCGTACGTGCCGGGCTCGTCGAACGATACCGACAGCGGGACCGACCGCTCGCCGCCGGCCGGGATCGTCCCGATGTTCTTCACGTCGGCGTACTCTTCGGGATGGGGTCCACCGTCGGCCTCGACGACCCGCACGCGGTCGACGAAGTAGCCCGCGGAGCTACTGCCGAAGTTCTCGATGGTCGGCTCGATCGTGACGTCGTCGCCGGGGACCGGTTCGGATGGGGTCACGTCGACCGACGAGATGGTCACGTTCACGCTGGTGGCGGCCGCGACGGCCGGAAGCGATGCGACTGCGATCAGGAGCGCGAGAGCTATCGTCTTGGTCCGGTTCATGTCTCGGAGGAGATACGGTTCGCGACTGGCGACTCGGTGCGGGTGACGCGGAAGGGAGGGATGGGGAGTAGGGGCGGCAGTAGTGCGAGCGGCGGTTCGTCGGCGGTCCTCGACGGCAGCCGGGAGCGGCGGGGACGATAGCGCGGCAGAGTCCCGGACCGCGAGCAGGTGGTACGACCGACGCCCCCGCCAGCGACGACGTCGACTCTCGCGGGCGGACGGAACCGTCGGGGCCGGTCGTCGGGGACGGCACGGAGGGCATCCCGCCGGAATGTCTGTGGAGCGATAACTTAAGAACTTCGTTATCGAAAACAGGTCTCCGACACAACAAGTCCGGTCGCAGCGAACGGGGTCGTGTCGGATCGAACGGATCGCGGGCGGCGGGTCCTTACCGCGGGAGCTCGGCGATCAGGCGGTCGAACTGCTGGCGGTACTGGAACTCCGCGCGGGCGCGGCCGAGGTCGTCCTCGGCGAAGGCGTCGTCGAAGCCCGTCATCCGCCACAGGAGCGTCGACAGCTGGTAGATCGGCTTGGTCCGCTCGTAGGTCTCGCCGGGGTCGAACGCCGCGTGGGTCCGGTAGCCCTCGTACAGCTGTTCGCGCAGGCGCTCGCAGACCTGCGGGTCGTCGAACGTCGAGTCGATGTAGAGGAACTCCGACTGGGCGAGCTGGTAGTCCCGGTGGGCGGCCAGCGTGTCCTGCCAGTCCAGCACCGCGGTGATCGGGTCCGGCTCGTCGAGCATGCACAGCAGGTTCGTCGGCTGCATGTCGTCGTGGACGAGCCGGGGCATCCCGTCTTCGGGCACCAGCGACAGGGTGTCTTCGATGGCGTCGCGGGCTCGTGACTGCATCCCTTCGAAGGGCGTCCCGCCGAGGCGGTCGATGTGCGAGCGGGTCAGGTCTGCGAAGTACTCCCGCCAGTTACCCCGCCAGTTGCGGATGGTGATCCGGTCGTCGTAGAGCATCAGCCGACCGAACGCCTCGAAGGCGATCTCCGAGTGCAGGTCGCCCATGATCGTCCCGACCTGCTCGATGACCCGCTCCCAGTGGCTCTGGTCCATCGCGCCGTACTGGTCGGCGAGGTTGTCCCCGCGCACCCGCTCGGTGACGAAGTAGGGCGGCACCGACCGCTCGGGCTCGCGCTTGAAGACGAGGATGCGCGGGATCGGGATCTCGGTCCGGTCGGCGACGTACTCGTGGAGCTTCGGCTCGACCGCGAACCGGTCGTCGCCCGGCGGTTCGAACTTCACTACCACCTCGTACTCGTTACCCTGGTAGACGAGCGTGACCATGTACACGTCCGCTCGCGTCCCCCCCGTGGCCGCCTCGTAGCTGAACTCCTCGTAGTCCGGGCCGGACTCGTCGAGGACGGCTTCGATATCTGCGGCCGATGTCGTCTGCACGACACCCTATAGATCAGGGGGTGAGAAAAATGTATCACCTGCGGCGAAGCCGAACGTCCGACGCCCGTCGGACGAGACCCGGTCACCCCGTCCCGGACGGCGACCGGACCGCCCCTACCGCTCGCCGCAACAGTTCCGCCGACGCGAGCGCGACGAACACCGCTCCGCCCCGCGCGAACCCGCGGACCAGTCGGGACGTCGTGTCGTCCATCTCCGAACCGCGCGGGAGCAGCGCCGCGAACAGCAACGCCGCGCCGACGAATCCGAACGCGACGCGCAGGCCGGGCCCCCACCAGTAGCAACAGAACGCGACGCCGGGCAGAACGAGTAGCGCGAGCAGGAGTCCCTTCTCCGGATGCCGGAGAGCGGTCACCGCGGCCGGCCCGAGGGGGACCCACCCGAGCGCAGCGAGGAGGTACCCGCCGAAGGCGACCCACCCGTCGGCGGGCGGTGACGGCCACCCCGGCACGGCGTCCCGGGCCCGAAGCGCCGGGTCGCCCCACCGCCCGAGGACGCCCGCCGCGAACAGACAGAGACTCCCGAACAGCAGTTTCAGCGGACCGTGACCGAGCATCACGACCGGGGGGCCGACGGCGAGGAATCCGAGCCACGCGCCAGCGGCGAACACGAGCGAGTCCGTCTCGCCTCCCCAACCCCGGAGCGCGACGGTGAGCGCGACCGCCGCCAGATACGCGAGTTTCCCGACGTTCGGGTTCAACGCCATCTCCGCCGGGACGGCGAGCGGCGTCATCGCCCACGAACCGACACTCGCCCAGACGGCGAACGCCGCCCCGAGAGCGACCAGAAGCGTGGCCGCCCGCGGCTCTCGATACGACACGCTGGGCACGTCGGTCGACTGTAATAAAAGCGCGTCGGCGGGCGACGAGTCGCCCGCTGCGCAGCGACGGCGGAAAAGCGGGGACTCAGCGACTCAGTGGCCTTCGTCTTCGTACACCCAGGGCTCGTCCGAGCGGGTGTACTCGACGAGTTCGTCCTCGTCGAAGAACAGCTCGATCTCGCGTTCGTTGGCGCCCTCGTCCTCGTGGTCCGAGCCGTGGATGATGTTCTGACCGAGGTCGAGCCCGTAGTCGCCGCGGATCGTGCCGGGTGCGGCGTCGGCGGGGTCGGTCGCGCCCATCATCTGTCGGACCTGACGGGTCGCGTCGGCGCCCTGCCAGACCATCGCCATCACCGGACCGCTGGTGATGAACTCGACGAGCTCGTCGAAGAACGGCTTGTCCTCGTGTTCGCCGTAGTGCTGTTCGGCGAGCTCTTGGTCGATCTGCATGAACTTCGCGCCGACGAGCTTCAGCCCGCGCTCTTCGAGGCGGGTGACGATCTCGCCGGTGAGCCCGCGCTGGACGGCGTCGGGCTTGGCCATCACGAACGTGCGCTCGTCGTGGTGGCTCATCGAGCCTCGGCCTCCTCCTCGTCGGCGTCGGACTCGTCGTCCTCGGAGTCGGCGTCCGCCTCGTCGGCTTCGGCCTCGTCGGGGTCGGAGGCGCCGGCCTCGACGGCCTCGTCAGGTTCGACGTCTTCGAGGTCCTCGTCGGTGTCACCGGGCGCGTCGACGTCCTGGCCCTGGTCCTCGATGTCCGTGGGGCGCTCGTCGGCGGTCGATTCGGACTCCTCGTCGTCGTCGGCCTCGGCGGCTTCCTCCTCGCCGGCCCACTCGAGGTCGCGGGACTCGCGACCGAGGTTGGCGTTCTTCTCGCACTTCGAGGAGCAGTAGTGGATGGTCGAGCCGTTGACGCGGACGAACATGGTGCCCGTCCCGGGCTCGATGTCGGTGCCGCAGTAGTCGCATTCGCGCGTTCGTGGCATTATTGGCCTCCGATCTGGTCGGCCTCGCGCGCGGTCTCGCGGAGCTGGAGCACGTCGCCCTCCCGGACCGGCCCGAGGACGTTTCGCGTGATGATGCGGCCCTGGTTCTCGCCGCCGCGGATCCGGCACTTGACCTGCATGGCCTCGCCGTGCATCCCCGTGCGGCCCACGACTTCGATGACTTCGGCGGCCGTGGAACCGCCGTCTCCGTCGGATTCTTCAGCAGACATCGAAGGTCACCTACCGGAGTTCCTCGACCTTGCCGGCGATGTCGTCGACGTCGTCCTGGGCGTCGCCCGCGTCGACGACCGCGGCGGCCGCGCTGCCGACTTCGAGCCCGGCGGCGTGGCCGACCTCGTCCTGCGTGCCGATGAAGACGAACGGGATCTCTTTCTCGTCGGCCAGCTCCGGGAGGTGCATGACGATCTCCTCGGGCTGGACGTCCTCGGCGACGAAGACGAGCTCGGCGTTGCCGCGCTCGACGGCCTTGGTGGTCTCGTTGGTTCCTTTCTTCACGGTGCCTGTGTCTCGTGCGACCTCGAGGGCCTCAAGAGCGTCGTCCTCGAGGTCCGCGGGCACGTCGAAATCTACGTATACTGGCATTTGTGGATCACCTCCCACGCGTGGGCTCGCGCTCCCCCGCCGCCGGGTCGGACCCGGGCGCCGCGAGAAAATCGCGGCGGAATATCCTGAGAGGCTAGGAGCATCATCAACCCCGCGTGGGCTGTACACCCATCTGGCAGAGGAGTACTAAAAGCACTTTCGAAGACGACCCCGCGTGCGAGCCGCCTGCACACGTCACGCCCGCTCGACGCCCTCGCGTGGCAGATCCTCGACACACTGTCGTCCCCCGATCAACTGCCGTTACGACCGACGGTCCCGCGACCGGTAAGCGGCCCGCAGCCGACCGCTATGTCGACCCGATCGGCGGGCATTTGTCGCTCGGCGGCGGACGGGAGCCCATGACCGTCGACCGCGTCGCGAACGCACTCCGCGAGGAAGCCCGCGCGACCAACGAACGGCGGCTGCTCGTCCTCGCCGGTGAGGGCGAAGCCACCCGCGCGGCCGCCGTCGACGCCCTCGACGCGGTCGACATCGAGTCGCGAGACGTGACCTACCTCGGTGAGTCCGAGGGGACGCCCTGGGAGCGGATCACGCTTGCCAGCGCCGGCGACCTGCTCGGGACGACCCACGGCGCGCTCGTAGTCGACTGTCACGAGGCGTGTCGCCCGAACGCGCTCGGGCGAGCGGTCGGCGCCGTCGACGGCGGCGGCCTGCTCGTCCTCTGTGTCCCCTCGCTCGATTCGTGGCCCGACCGCCGCGACGGGTTCGACGAGAGCCTCGCCGTCCCGCCGTTCGACGTGGCAGACGTGGCGGGCAACTTCCGGCGTCGGCTGGTGGGGTTGCTGCGCGCTCATCCCGGGATCGCCATCGTCGACGTGGGCGACGGCACGACCGAACCGACCGTCGAGCGCGACGGGCTGACCGAGCCCGCGCCGCACCGCCCCGTCGACCCGCCGGCGGCCCCGGACGACGCCGCGTTCCCCGACAGCGTCTATCGGCGATGCAGAACCGACGACCAGGTGACGGCCGTCGAGGCCCTCGAAGCGCTCGGCGAGCCGGGTACCGCCCTCGTCGTCGAGGCCGACCGCGGGCGCGGGAAGTCCAGCGCCGCGGGGCTCGCGGCGGGGGCGCTCGCACTGGCGGGCCGGGACGTGCTCGTCACCGCGCCACAGTACCGCGGCGCCGCGGAAGTGTTCGCTCGCGCCCGCGAAGTGCTGGTCGACGCGAGGGCGCTCGCGGGCGACCCCGACGAGTCGGATCCGACGCTGCTCGAAACGTCTCAGGGCCGCGTCCGCTTCGAGAAGCCGACGACCGCGGCCGAGCTACCGGACGGTCCCGACGCCGTCGTCGTCGACGAGGCCGCGGCGCTGCCCGTGGGGCTGCTCGAACGGTTCCTCGACGCCCCCGCGGCGGCGTTCGCGACCACGGTTCACGGCTACGAGGGCGCGGGTCGGGGGTTCTCCGTGCGCTTTCGCGACCGCCTCGAGGAGAGCGACTTCGACGTGACCGACGTGTCGATGACCGACCCGATCCGCTACGCCGCCGGCGATCCCGTCGAGGTGTGGGCCTTCCGCGCGCTCCTACTCGACGCGGGTCCCGCCGTCGACTCGCTCGTGGAAGACACCGGTCGCGACTCGCCGTCGCCCGACTACCGCGCCTTCGACGCCGCCGACCTGCTCGCGGACGAACACCTGCTCCGGGAAACCTTCGGACTGCTCGTCGCCGCCCACTACCGCACGGAGCCGTCGGACCTGGCTCGCCTGCTCGACGCGCCGAACGTGACCGTTCGCGCGCTCACCCACGAGGGCCACGTCGTCTCGGTCGCGCTGCTGGCGCGCGAGGGGAACCTCCCCGCGGACCTGCGGGCGCACATGTACGAGGGCGGCCGCGTGCGGGGGAACATGATCCCCGACGTGCTGACGAGTCAGCTCCGCGACGAGGACGCCGGCGTCCCGGAAGGGCTGCGCGTGCTCCGGATCGCGACCCACCACGCCGTCCGCTCGCGCGGGCTCGGGTCGCGGTTGCTCGCGGAGGTCCGGTCGGAGTTCGCCGAGGACGTAGACTGGCTCGGCACGGGCTACGGCGCGACGCCGGAACTGCTCGACTTCTGGCGTGCCAACGGCTTCTCGACCGTCCACCTCTCGACGACCCGCAACGACGCCAGCGGCGAGTACTCCGCGGTGATGCTCGCTCCCACCAGCGACGCCGGCCGCGACCTCGCCGACCGCCATTCGCGGTGGTTCGTCGACCGCGTCGCGGCGATGCTGTCGGACCCGCTCGACGATATGGACCCGGACGTGGTGCGCGCGGCGTTGCGGAGCGTCGACGGGACGACGGACCTCGACCTCACCGAGTGGGAGTGGCGCCTGCTCGCCGGGATGACGGGCGGTGCCGGCATCTTCGACACTTCGCCGCGACCGCTCCGGCGGCTGACCGTCCGGTACTTGACCGACGCCGGCGGGCCGACGACGGGCGAAGACGCCGACGGCGAACCGAGCGAGGCGCTGCTGACGCCCCGCCAGGAGCGGCTGCTCGTCCGGAAAGCGCTGCAGGGCCACTCGTGGGGAGCCGTCGCCGAGGAACTGGACTTTCACTCCCACGGCCAGTGCATGCGGGCGCTGGGGGCGGCGACCCGACCACTGCTTTCACGGTTCGGCGGCTCCAAGACGACCCAAGAGCTGGAGCGACTGAAATGATGCAACTCCCCGCACTCTCCGCCCTCCCCGCAGACCTGTTCGTGATCGTCGCGTTCGTCCTGCTGGTCGGCGGCGTCGTCGGCAGCGTCACCCCGCTCGTCCCGGGCGGCATCCTCTCGCTGGCCGGCGTCGTCGTCTACTGGTGGGCCAGTGGCTTCGCCGAACCGAACGTCTTCGTCCTCTCGGGCCTGCTGTTCGTCGCGCTGATCGCCGTCGCGACCGACTGGCTGGCCGGTGCCGTCTCCGCGAAGGCCGGCGGTGCCTCCACCCGGACGACCGTGATCGCCACCGTCGTCGGCCTCGTCGGGCTCGTGTGGGGCCCGCTGGGATTCCTCGTCGGCACCGCCGGCACCGTGTTCGTCCTCGAACTGGTCGACGGCGGCGAGTTCGAGGAGAGCGCCCGCGCCGCCGGCGTGACCCTACTGGGCATGCTCACCTCCAGCGTCCTGCAGATCCTGTTGACCGCGGGCGTCCTCGTCGCGATGGTCGGCGTCGTCCTGCTGTGAGGCCGAGAGCACGACTGTTCGGTACGGTGTGCGAGTTGAGTGGTTGTTTTGTGCGGACCCGTCGCGAAACGAAGTCGAACGACCGCGACCGCAGAGAACAGCAGGTGGTGAAAGCCCTCGGCGCGCTCGCGGTCGCTGAGCGGGATATCCGCGCTCTCCGCACCGCCCGCGCGGATAGTGCCCGCTCAAGCGACTAAACTGGACGCGAGCACGCCTCGCCCTTTCAGTCCACCAGGGACCGCCCAGCACAGCAACCGCAAAAAGCCACGTACCTCCCCAGCCGATTCGCGACACGAGCGTCGCGAATCCCTCGCGCGGCTGTTTCGAGCGGCCCGCCACGAGGCGGGCACGCTCGACAGCACGCGCCGACCGCACCGCTAACTACATTACCTGTACTGAAATTCCGAGATGCCGCCACCAAAGACTACCCTCGCGGAGGCCGAAATGGGAGTATGGTCGAGTGCGCGGAAGACGGCTGCGAGGACGAGGCTGTCGTCGAGGTACACGTCCCCTGGGCGGACGACCGGCGGGTCTGCACCGGGCACGCGCGAGTGATCGCCCGGCAGGACGGCGTGGTCGCGGACCCGCTGGACGGCTACGAAGGCGAGTGGCCCTGAGGCACCGAAAGACGAGGGCCAGGGCGACGACCGTCGGTCACTCCGACTCCGGCTTCGAGGGGCCGCGCATCCACTGGTCCGAACGGTAGGACTGAGCCACGTCGAGACACCGCTCGACGAGCGGGTGGGAGTCGTAGCTGACCACGCCCTCCTCGCGGTCGAACTCGACGACGCCGGCGTCGTCCAGTTTCGGGAGGTGATTGTGGTGGAGCGTCGAGGCGAACGCGTCGGGGTCGGCCTCGCACTCCGTCGCGACGGCGTCGACGAGCGCCGGAAGTTCCAGCGCCCCTCGAGGTGCCGTGCGGAGCACGGTGACGACCGCACGCCGTCGTCGGTCGGCCAGCAGCTCGAACGCCGTATCGAGTTCGTCCTCGTCGTCGGCCGTCATCGGGTACGACTTTGTGAGAACGCTGTATAAAAGTCTACCGTGGTGTACCGGGGAGCCGTCGCCGAATCGACCCGACGCCGGCTCGCGGGTTCCGGGCTTGCCGGGCGCGAGTCGCGGCGGCGTCGTCGACCCCTCAGACAGTCGTCGCGAGCATCACTTCGTCGAGGTACTCGCCGTCGATCTTGTAGTGGTCCTCGCGGACCGCCTCGACCTCCCAGCCGTGGGCTTCGAGGAAGTCGATCGCGCCCTCGTTGGCCTCGGGGACGCTATTGTAGATCTTCTCGTAGCCGTTGTCGCTGGCCCACTCGACGCCGCGTTCGAGGAGTTCGCTCCCGATGCCGTGGCCGCGGTACTGGTCGAGAACGCCGACCGTGAGTTCGGCCGTGTGGTCGAGTTTCGCCGTCTCGTGGGTGTTGAGATTGACCCAGCCGACCACTTCGCCGTCGACGGTGGCGACGAAGAACACCCGGGACTGCAACTCGTTGTGTCGCAACAGTACCTCTTCGTGGTCGACCACGTCGGCGACCGTCTCGGCGTCGACGTAGGTACCCCCGCCGATAGCCTGGCGGATCACGCCGACGAGCCCGGTCAGATCCTCCTCCCGGGCGCGGCGGATCGTCACCTGGACGCCGTCCGAACTGAACTCCTCTTCCAGTTCGTCGTCGTAGGCGATCCGCAACTCCGCCTCCGATTCGAGCAGGACACCGTCGCGTTTGAGGATCGCGACGTGATGACCGAACGCCCGCGGCTCCATCTCCAGCGCCCGCCGGACCTTCCGGGGCTCGACCGACCCGTGGCGCTCGACGTAGTCGTAGATGTCACGCCGGTCGTCGTGGTCGAACGAGAGTTCTGCCGTGAGCTCCATGAGAGACCATACCACGCCGTGACACTTAGCGTTTATCACGGTCGATCGGCATAAAACCGCGTCTGCGGGCGAATCGGTCGGCCGACGATCTCACTCGTCGCGCGAGGGGACACCGGTCAGGATCCGGGCCACGTCGACGACGTCGTGGGTGTCGAGGAGCGCCTCGGCGGCCGTGCGGACGGAGTGGTCCGGGACCGTGTCGACGCCGTAACAGCGGGCGTACAGTTCGAGGTAGGTGTTGAGTGCGCGCTCCAGCCGCTCGAACTCCGCCTCGCCGAAGCGGTGCCACTCGCCCGAGCGGGCGTCGACGTACACGGCGACGGCCGCGCCGATGCCCTCCCGGCAGACGGTTAGCGCGCGCTCCTCGTCGGGCGGATCCGCCGGCGGGTCGAACGACTCGCGGGCGGCCGCCGCCTTCTCGGACAGGTCGTCGATGCGGTCGCGGTACTGTGATGACATGGAAGCCGGTGAGCGGAGTCCGGGATACCGCCCGTCTCACCCCCGTTCGTACTCGACGCCCTTGCCGCCGCGGGGGTGGGTCCAGTCGGTGTCGGCGACGACGGCGCAGGTGCCGCACTCGACGCAGGGCTGGGTGTCGAGGCTGACGACGTGCTCCTCGGTGCCGTTCGTGCCGACGTACTCGTCGCGATAGCAGCCCCCGCCGAAGTCCTCTGCGCTGACCGGACAGGCCGTCACCGCCGTTCCGCTGGCGGCGAAGGCGTTGTCGCGCAGTTCGATGTGAGGGTTGCCCTCGTCGACGTCGTAGGTCAGGTCGCCGATCCGGTCGTCTAGTTCCGGCGGCTCGACGGTGTTGAGGCCGTCGACCGGTTCGCCGAGTTCCTCGGCGATGACCGTCGGGACGGTGACGTAGCCCATCCGCGTGTCCGGGAGCATCCCCATGAGGAACGGGGAGTTGAACAGCGACTCCGCCCGGTCGCCCAGCGCGGAGATGGCCGCCCGGCCGACCACGGAGTCGGTCACGGCGTCCATCGCCGAGGCGACCGGCCCGACCTCGCCGAGCTTCCCCAGTGTCCTGTAGCGGGTCGGCCGGAGCTTGTCCATCACGCCCTCGGCCTCCAGCTTGGCGACGTAGCGCTCGCCGGCGGCGTCCGTGTCGCCTCGCGACCTGGCGTCGACGAACGCTTCGGCCGCGAGCGCGCCCGCGGTGACGGCGTGGTTCATCCCCTTGATGATCGGTCCCTGTGCCTGCATCTGACCGGCCGCGTCGCCCACCAGCAGGAGTCGATCCCGGTAGGGCGAGGGGTGAGCCACCTTCTTCGAGTCCGGGACGAGCTTCGCCGAGTACTCCAGTTCGTCGTACTCGCCGCCGAGCCAGTCGGTCAGGAGGGGATGGGTGAGCAGGTTGTCCAGCAGCTCCTGGGGCTCGGCGCGCTCGTCTGCGATCGAGTCGAG
The DNA here is from genome assembly GCF_016065055.1 of Halosimplex litoreum. Taxonomy (NCBI): domain Archaea; kingdom Methanobacteriati; phylum Methanobacteriota; class Halobacteria; order Halobacteriales; family Haloarculaceae; genus Halosimplex; species Halosimplex litoreum. The sequence goes on along the minus strand of NZ_CP065856.1, from coordinate 3,295,565 downwards.
GTGGAAGACCGTCCCGATCGACAGCGACTCGTCGTTCGTGTAGAGGAACCCACCACCGCGGACGTTCTCGAAGAGGTCGCCCGAGAACAGGTGGGCGACGCCCTCGTCTCCGTCGACGTCGAACCGACCCTCGATGGCGCCTTCGGGCATATCCACGACCGCCTTGACCCCTTGGAACCACTCGTCGGGCTCCTCCCAGTCCATCAGTCCGGCGTCGCGGGCCAGCTCGGAGTTGACCCCGTCGGCCGCGATTATCACGTCGGCCTCGATGGGGTCGAGTTCGTCGCAGGTGACGCCGACGATCTCCGCGCCCTCCCGGAGGAGGCCGTTCACCCGGACTTCCGTCAGGAGACCGCCGCCGGTCTCGCGGGTCATCTCGTGGACTTCGCGGGCGAGCCACGAGTCCATCTTCCGCCGGAGCACCGAGTCGGCCCACTCGGTGTCGTGGTGGTGCAACTCGCCCAGGTCGAAGGTCTTCACCTCTCGCCCGGCGACGTTGTGGATGTAGTGCTCGGTGACCTCGCGGTCGCTCGCCTCCTCGCGGAAGCCGGGAAACAGCTCGTCGATCGTGTACGGCGAGGACTCCTCGGCGTATATGAGCCCCCCCGAGACGTTCTTCGAGCCGGCGTCGACCCCTCGTTCGAGGACCAGCGTCTCTACGCCGTTCCGTGCGAGTGTCGCGGCCGCCGCCGCGCCGCCGGGGCCGGCGCCGACGACGACCGCCTCGTAGTGTTCGTAGTCGTCAGTCATGGTCAGTCGTCGCTCGCCTCCGCGACCGCCGTCGCCAGTTCACCCGCCTCGACCGCCTCGGTCAAGCGGGGCACCACTTCGAACAGGTCGCCCTCGACGAAGTAATCGGAGAACCCCCGGATGTCCGCGTCGGGGTCGGAGTTGATCGCGACGATCGTGTCCGACTCGTCCATCCCGACCTTGTGCTGGATCGCCCCGGAGATGCCCGCGGCGACGTACACGTCCGGTTCGACGACCTGCCCGGACTCGCCGATCTGTCGATCCTCGCCGATGTAGCCCTCGACGTGTCCCTCGAAGTTGTACGAGGAGGTGATCACCCCCCGCGAGAGACCGAGGGCGGCGTCGTCGAACGCGTCGACCAGATCGAGCCCGAGTTCGATCCCCTCCGTGGGCGAATCGCCGATACCGCGCCCCATCGCGACGACCACGTCGTGGCCGGTGAGGTCGATCCCCGAATCGAGCGTGTCGTAGTCGGTCACGTCGACCCCGAACCACGATTCGTCGAGATCCATCTCGTACTCGACGACCTCCCCCTCTCGCTCGGGGTCGGCCTCGGGGATCTCGAAGCTGCCCGGAATGACCGACGCGCCCTGGGGGTGGAAGTCGCGGAAGGGCTTGTCGATACAGAGGATCGTCGAGTACTCGAACCCGGAGAAGTCCGGGCGCTTCATGTGCAGGATACGCTCGAACTCCACGCTGTCGCCGGGGTTGCCCGTCTTCGCGGGGTTGGAGATCATCGCCTCCTCGATGTAGAGGCCCGAACAGTCCGAGGCCAGCCCGGAGTCGAGTTCGCCCTGGACGAGCGCCGACAGGTCACGGCCGTTGTTCGTCGCCGGGAAGACGGTGTAGCGCGGTTCGTCGTAGTCCTTCCAGTCGACCTCGGCGTGGTCGTCGTCGGCGACCTGGCCGCCCGCGCGAGCCATCGAGCAGAAGATCTCCGTGTACGGTTTGTGTCGGAACCGGGCCAGCCGGTCGTCTTCGAGGGTGACGACCCGATCGGCGCCGTACTCGATCACCTGGTCGGTGAGACCACTCACGGAATCGCCGATCAGGACGGCGACCACGTTCTCGGGCTCGCCGTCCTCGTCGCCCCCGTACTTTCCGGAAGACGAGTCTTCCGACTCCCCGCTCGCGTCGCTCGCGGGGACCTCGTTGTAGTCGTCCATCAACTGGCGGGCCTTGCCGAGCATCTCCATCGAGACGTCGATCAGCTCGCCGTGCTGGGTCTCACAGTAGACCCACATGTCCCGATATTCGGCGTCCTCCAGCCGCTCGACCCACTGCTTGTCGGCGGTGGGGTGGTCGAGGTCCGGGTGTTTCTCCTCGGGCGGCACGTACTCCAGTTCCTCGCCGTCGCCCTCCTCGTCGCTGCCCTCGATGGACTCGATGCGGTCTTCGATCTGGCCTTTCGCGGTCTTTCGGTCTCGGCCCGCTCGCTCGCGCTCCAGCATGTCTTCGAGGACGGCCGCGTCGTCGATATCCCGCACGAGGTTCGCGATATCCGCGACGGTGAGATCGGAGAGATCGACGGATTCGGGGTCGATCTCCTCGTCTTCCCCCTCGACGTTCTCGATGCGGCTCTCGATGAGCGTCTTCACGGGAGCGCGGTCCTCCCCGCCTTCCTCCAACTCCAGCATCTCCCGCAGTTCGTCGGCATCGTCGACGTCCTTGACCTTCGGCCCTAGCTCCGCGATCTCGTGGTCCGTGGGGTCTATCTCCGGCATGGTCAGTCACCTCCCGCGTACGGCGCGAGTTCTTCGACGACGCCCCCCATGGCCGCGTCGTCGTTCGGGTCGACCACCGTCGCCTCCCGCTCGCTGGGTGCTTTCGGGATGGGGTCGACGCCAGCGACGATCGTCGGCGAGCCGTCGAGCCCGATGTAGTCCGGATCGAGGTTCAGCGCCGCGTGGTCCCACATCGTGAACCGGTCCCAGTCGGTCGGGTCGAGATCCGAGCCGTCGTCGAGGTACTCGCCGAACTCGTCTGCCCTGTCGCCCGCGGTCTCGCGCAGGTCTTTGTGTCTCAGTCGGTGGTCGGCCCGCCGGTAGGTCGGTTCGAACTCGGGGTCGGCGACGACGAACGCCGGCAGCGGCGCCTCGACGGTCTCGATCTCTTCCACGTCCCCCTCGACGAGGCGCTTGGCCCTGAGGATCCCTTCGTCCTCGGCGATGTCGAGCGAGATGACGTGTGTCACGAGCGGCATGTCGAGACACCACTCCGTCTGGGGGCCGGTGTGGCCGGTCTCGCCGTCGGCGGTCTTGAAGCCCGCGAACACCAGGTCCGGTGGGTCCGCCAGCTTCTGGATACCCGTCGCGACGGTCATCGCCGTCGCCCAGGTGTCCGCCGCGCCCATCTCCCGGTCCGAGAGCAGGTACAGGTCGTCCGCGTACACGTCCCGCATGCCCTCCTGGAGCACTTCCATGTAGCCCGGCGGCCCCATGCTCATCAGCGAGACGGTCCCCCCGTTGCGGACCTTCGTCTGCAGCGCCGCCCTGAGCGCGTGTCTGTCGTTCGGGTTCATCACCGTCGGCGTCTTCCCCCGCTCTAGGTGACCGTCATCGTCGAAGGAGACCTGGCCTTCCCTGAAGTCCGGGACGCCTTTGGTCAGTACGACAGTATGCATATTGGTATCACACAGTTTGGTAGCCGAGCGGACAATGGGTAAATTTTTCGTCTACCGAAACCGCGCGTCTGAGGCACGTACTAACAACGGTATCTTTCCGAGGAGAATCGGTCTCTCGGCCCCCGTAGCTTGGATTTCGGTGAAAACAGTGGAGAGTATCCGGAAAGCAGCTGGTAAAAGTACAGAACGCGATCGTGGCCGGCCACCGAGCCGGGCCGTCTCAGATGCGGCCGGCGCGGCCGGGGTCGACGTCGATCGCGTCGACGGGGCAGACGTCGACACAGAGCATGCAGTCGATACACTGGTCTTCGTGGGCCGGGTCGGCCTTGATCTCGCTCTCGGGGTGGTCGGGGGTGTCGACCCACTCGAAGACGTCGACCGGACAGTCCTCGAGACAGGCGCCGTCGGCCAGACAGATGTCGAAGTCGACGGCCACGTGCGTCCCGTGGATGCCCAGCGTTTCCGGTTCCTCGACGGGGCCCCAGACGTTGTGTCCCTCGTGTTCCTCGGCGACGTCGCGGTTGGTCTCGAACTCCGGATCGATGGCCATGGATACCTAGAGTCACCGGCCGGGCCACCGTAAACCTTGCTGCCGTCGAACCGCACGACGACGGCCCGCTCGGGTGCGAGCGGCGGGGAGCGGCGCCGTGGTCACTGGATTCGCTACCGCTCCCTCTCGGCCAGTCACCTCAGACGGGGTCGCCGTCAGTTCTCGGGCGAGGTGAGGATAGTGTTGGTGACGAGTCTGACGATCGCTCGCCGGAGTCGCTCGGTGACGGCCTGGTCGGAGATGCCGAGTGCGTCGGCGAGTTCCACCGTCGTGCAGTCGCGAGGGATGTCGTAGTACCCCTCCTCGACGGCGAGGACGATCGCCTCGCGCTGGCGCTCGGTCAACCCGAACCACGGACCGAGGTCGGGTTTGCTCGGGTTGTAGACGCGGATGACCTCGAAGCCGATATCGTCCTCGCGACACCGCTCCTGAAAGGTAGACATCGCGTCGTGAGAGGGGAACCGCAGCTCGAACCGCCAGGAGTCACCGGTTCCGGTCGCGTTGAGGATGTAGGCGTTGACCGCGCGAACGGCCCGGAAAACCGCGTCGTTCTCGACCGACCACTCGAACGTGTAGAGGACGCGGTCGTCGTAGGTGTCGATCTGGACGAGGTCGTCGACCGACGAGGCCTCGTAGACCGTCTCCTCGAACGCCTCGAAGTCCGCACCGTAGACCCAGAAGAAGGGGACCGCCCGCTCCCCGGTGGGGACGAGCGACTCCAGCTCGACCGTCCCCGAATCAGACACGTCCATGATACGTCCCAGCTCGAACTCCGTCGCGGGAATGCTAATCTCGGCGATGACGCTCATATAGACAACGCTTCCGTGTTACACGGCCCGCCCGAAAGCCAATGAGCATGACACATCATGCAGCGTTATCGTTCTTGAGTACGCTCGTGTCCGTCGAGCGCCACGACGGACCCGTTCGCCAGAGATGTGTTTCCGGTGTCCAGTCGTGGGCGATAATCACGGGCGTCCTCGGCGGTCTCGGGGTCCGCGTACGGTCAGGGATGGGTGTAGTAGGCGACCGCGGGGTCGCTGTCGAGGTCGTCCAGCCGGGCGAACCCGACCCGTTCGAACTGGACCAGGTCCTCGACCTCGTAGTCGAGGACGCCCGGTTCGACGACGCCGGTCACGTCGCCGTCCATCGTCCGCAGGCGCAGGCGCGGTCCGTCGGCCGGTGCCCAGTGGATCACGTCCACGTCGCCTTCGCGTACCACGTCGAGGTCGTCGCCCGTCGCGACGAGTTCCCCGTCGTCGTAGCGGACGCAGCCGTAGCCCTTGAGCCAGACGCGCTCGCCCTCCGCGGGGAGGTCGGCCGTCTCGACGACGACGCTGTCCTCGACGGGGATCGAGCGCCGGCCGCGGTCCTCGTGGTTGGGGTGGACGAGCGGCTCGCCTTCGTCGGGCCCGCCCGAGATCGGCAGGTCGACGCTCCCCTCGGTTCCGGGGCCCTCCGCACGGACGAGGAAGGCGCGGTCGGTCTCCTCGTCGATCAGTTCGCGGTTGTTGGAGTAGATAGACGACATCGCCAGGTCCACGTTCGACGAGGAGGTCCCGAGTTCGACCATCGCGTCGACGATGGCCTCGCCGCGGATCCCCCGCCGTCGGAGGCTCGCGATGGTCGGCGCGCGCGGGTCGTCCCAGCCCGTGAGTTCGCCCGCTTCGATCCGCTCGATGATAGTCGAGGTACTCATCGGCACGTCGTAGGCGTCGATCTGGACGTGACCCCAGTGGACGACCTCGGGGTACTCCCAGCCGAAGTAGTCGTAGACGAACCCCTGCCGTTTCGCCGAGTCCTGCAGGTCGATCCCGCGGACGATGTGGGTGATGTCCGTGAGGTGGTCGTCGATCCCGCTCTGGAAGTCCAGCATCGGCCAGCAGCGGTAGTCGGCGGCTTCCTCGCGCGGGTGCGGCGTATCGATCATCCGGAAGGCCACGAAGTCCCGCAGGGCGGGGTTCTTGTGCTCGATGTCGGTCTTGACTCGCAGGACCATCTCGCCGCTGTCGTACTCCCCGTCGACCATCGCGTCGAACTCCTCGTGGACCGTCTCGGTGTCCTTGTCGCGGTGGGGACACGGTTCGCCCGAGTTCTTCAGGTCCGAGAACGCCTCGCCGGAACAGGAGCAGGTGTAGGCCCCACCGAGATCGATCAGCTCCCGCGCGTGGTCGTAGTAGATATCGACCCGGTCGCTGGCCTCGATCACCTCGTCGGGCTCGAACCCGAGGTAGTCGACCGCGTCGACGATCTCGTCGTACGCGTCCAGGTCCGGTCGTTTGGTCTCGGGGTCGGTGTCGTCGAACCGACACAGCATCCAGCCGTCGTACATGTCCTTGTAGGTCCCGATGACGGCGGGCATCCGCGCGCTCCCGAGGTGCCACGGGCCGTTCGGGTTCGGCGCCAGCCGCATCCGGATCTCGTCGTACTCGTCGGCGTTCGGGAGATCGGGGAGCACCTGGTCGTCCTCCTCGTCCTCGGCGTCGAGCTCCTCGACACGCTCGGGCGCGAGTTCGGCGAGTCGCTCGCGTTTCTCGCCGGCGTCCATGCCGTTGACCCGCTGGACGACCGGCGCCACCACGCCGGCCATCTCGTCGCCGTGCTCGCGGAACTCGGGATTGTCGCCCATCAGCGGCCCCATGATAGCCCCGACCTGCGCGTCGCTGTCGTGTTTCAGCGCGTTGAACAGCGCGTTGACCTCCGCGGCCTCCTCGGCCTGCTCGCGTACGTCGTCGTCCATTACCGGACGGTTCTGTCCCCCGCGTGAAAACCGCGTTGGGTTCGGTCGGTCCCCGGCGTCGTCGAACCGAGCCCCGCGCCGCACGCAACCGGTCTCCCAGCCAACACGTATGCGTCCGCCCGCCCTACTGGCTCTATGGACGACCGCGACCACCGCGGCGAGCGGATCGAGCGGGTCTCACCGCGCCGTCGCGGGACGGTCGACTACATGCGTGCGGCCGGCCGACGGAGCAACGTCCACGGGCTCGTCGAAGTCGACGTGACTGCGGCGAGAGAGGCCATCCGAACGATCGAGGCGGCGACCGGCGACGCGCCGTCATTCACCGCCTTCCTCGTCGGCTGTCTCGCGCGAGCGATCGAGGATCACCCGCGAGTCAACGCCTATCGCGACTGGCGCGGGCGATTGCACGTCTTCGACGACGTGGACGTGAACGTGCTCGTCGAGACCGCTGTCGACGGCGATCGGATCGCCGTCCCGCACGTCGTTCGCGGTGCGAACCGACGCTCGCTGCGGTCGCTCCACGACGATATCCGGTCGGCTCAGGGCTCGACCGACCCGACCGAGCTCTCGCGGTGGGCCGCGCTCGCTTTCCGGCTCCCGGGCCCCGTGCGGCGGCTCGTCTGGCGACTCCCCCAGTGGTTCCCACGCCGCTGGACGGAGACGGCCGGGACGGTCGCCGTGACGTCCGTCGGGATGGCCGGCAGCGGCGGCGGGTGGGCCCTCAGCCCGACGAACTACACGGTGCAACTGACCGTCGGCGGCATCGCGGAGAAGCCGCGGATCGTCGACGGCGAACTCGAAGCCCGGGAGATCCTCCACCTCACGGTCACCTTCGACCACGACGTGGTCGACGGCGCCCCCGCCGCTCGGTTCGTCGACCGACTGCGCGACCTCGTCGAGGACGGTCACGGGCTCGACTCGTGGAACGGACGGTGAGCGCCTCGCCCGCGGGACCGACGCAGCCGCTATCGGTGACGGCGAAGGCGCGAGAACCGCGCGACCGGGCCGAACGCGGCGTCAGTACTCGCGCTCGATGAGGTAGTCGGCGATATCCTCCAGCCGGGCGCGGGCATCGTTGTCCGGGAGGAGCTTGAGGTTGTCCTTGCCGCTGGCGATGAGGTCTCGGGCGGTCTCACGGGCGTACTGGATCGAGCCCGCCTCCCGCAGACGCTCGACGGCGGCTTCGATCTCGGCCTCGTCGACGGCTTCGACCGAGTCGGTTTCGACGAGGTCGTCCACGTCGACGCCCTGCTCGCGTGCGTGGAGCGTGATGAGCGTCTGCTTGTTCTCGACGAGGTCCGACCCGCGCTGTTTACCCAGCTTCTCGCTGGGCGTCGTCAGGTCGAGCAGGTCGTCCTGGATCTGGAAGGCGCGACCGACGTCGAGGCCGTACCCGTGCAGCGAGTCGACGGTCTCGTCGTCCGCGCCGACGAGCATGGCCGGGATGGCCGCGCTGGCCGCGTACAGCACCGCGGTCTTGAGTTCGACCATCTCGAGGTACTCGTCGGTGGCGACGGCGTCGCGGGACTCGAAGTCGATGTCCAGCGACTGCCCCTCGCAGATCTGGGTGCAGGTCGTCGCCAGTTCCATCAACGCCGCGTTGGTGCGCTCGGGGGCGGCGCCGGTCTCGACGAGGTACTGGAAGGCCTTGGAGTAGAGCGTGTCCCCGGCGAGGATCGCCGTCGAGAGGTCGTACTCGCGGTGGACCGACGGGACCCCGCGGCGGAGGTCGTCGTCGTCCATGATGTCGTCGTGGATGAGAGTAAAGGACTGGATGACCTCGACGCTGACCGCGGCCTTGAGCACGTCGACCGTCCCGCTGTCGGCCGGAAACGACCGGTAGTCGGCGGTCTCGGGGTCGGCGTCCACGTCGGCCAGCGACTCCGCGACCAGCAGGACGACGGTCGGCCGGAGGCGCTTCCCGCCGGCGTCGAGCAGGTAGCGCGCCGCCTCGTAGAGCCGCTCGGGCTCGCCGACCGGCAACTCTTCGGGGACCGCCTGATTGACGCGCTCGCGCCGCGCGACGATGGCCCGCTCGACGGCCGCCTGGGACTGTCGGCTCATACTACTCGACCAGCTGGATCAGGTTGCCGTTGCGCGTGACGTGCAGGTCCCGACCCATCTTGTACCCCTCGCTCTCGGCCAGGTTGACGTAGTCCGAAAAGCCGGACATGTCCTGGTGAGCGGGGATGACGTGCTGGGGCTGGAGCGCGTCGAGCATCTCGTAGTGTCCCTCCTTGTTCAGGTGGCCCGAGACGTGGATGTCGTCGTAGATGCGCGCGCCCTGCATGCCCAGCAGCTTCTCGGACTGGTAGCGCTGGCCCTCGTTCGTGGGCTCGGGGATGACCCGCGCCGAGAAGATGACTTTGTCGCCGTCGTCGATCTCGTAGGGCGTCTCGCCGCGGCCCATGCGGGTGAGCATCGCCCGGGGCTCGCCCTGGTGGCCCGTCACGATCGGCAGGAAGTTCTCCTTGCCCTCGTTCATGATCCGCTTGAACGTGCGGTCGACGGACTTGCGGTGGCCGTACATCCCCAGGTCGTCGGGGAAGTCGACGAAGTCCAGGCGCTCGGCCGTGCCGGAGTACTTCTCCATCGAACGGCCCAGGAGGACCGGCTGTCGGCCGATGTCCTCGGCGAACTCAACGAGGCTCGTGACCCGCGCGATGTGGGAGCTGAAGGTGGTGGCGACGATCCCGCCGTCGTAGTCCTCCAGGGAGTACATCACGTCTTTGAGGTGCCGTCGCGCGACGGATTCCGACGGCGTGCGCCCCTTCTTGTTGGCGTTCGTACAGTCCTCGATGTAACAGAGGACCCCGTTGTCTTCGCGGCCGATCTCGCGGAACCGCTTCATGTCGATGGGGTCACCGATGACCGGCGTGTGGTCCATGCGCTTGTCCAGCCCGTAGACGATGGCGCCCTCGGGCGTGTGCAGGACCGGGTTGATGGCGTCGATGATGGAGTGGGTGACGTTGACGAACTCCAGTTCGTTGCGGTCCCCGATGGACATCGTCTCGCCCGCTTCCATCTTCTGCAGGTCGTTCTGGACGCCGAACTTCTCCTCGCTTTTGATCTGCTGTTTGACCAGCTCGATCGTAAAGGGCGTCGCGACGATGGGGGCGTCGTAGCGGTGGGCCAGCTTGGAGATGGCGCCGATGTGGTCGAGGTGGCCGTGTGTCGGCACGATGGCCTTCACATCGCCTTCCAGGTCGGACATGACGCGGTCGTCGGGGATCGCCCCCATGTCGATCAGGTCGAGGCTGTGCATCCGTTCGGTCTCGACGTTGTCGTGGATGAGGACCTTCGAGAGGTTCAGGCCCATGTCGAACACCACGACGTCGTCGCCTGCGCGAACTGCCGTCATCTGGCGGCCGACTTCCTCGTAGCCGCCGATAGTTGCGATTTCGATTTCCATGGTTTGCACTCCGAGGAAGGCTCGCCCGCGACGGCGGTGCGACCGGCGAACAGTGGACGCTCGCGTAACTGCCCCGCTCCGGGCCGCCCCGGTCGACCGACCCGAGAGCCGTCGTGTGGGTGCGACGGCCCTCGCGCCACCGGCGCGGTCGGAGCGCAGTCCGCATCGGCGCCCGATGCGTCAGCCGGCCGCCCACTCCGCACCCGGGCGGCCGTATGCTCGGTTACCTCTACATAGACAGTGAGGTTTTAAAAAGCGTCCGACTCGTCTCCGCGAGCTGTCACTCCTCGTCGAGGTGTCCCGGTCCCGTCGTCCAGTCGCCGTCCTCGTCCGTCGCCGACTCGTCTCCATCGTCTTCGCCGTCGCGCTCGGACGACTCCGGGTCGGCATCGCTCACGCCAGGGTCGGTCGCGGGCTCGTCACCGGTCGAGCCCGGTGCCAGCGGATCGTCCGACTCGCTACCGCCGGGCGCGGTCGGCTCGTCGGACGGTCCGTCCCTGGCAGGTGCCAGCGGGTCCTCTTCGTCGGCGAGCGGGTCGTCGCTCCCACCGGGACCCAGCGGGTCCCCGGACTCGTCCGGTGCCAGCGGGTCGGCGGACTCGCCCCCGTCGTCCGTCGGGAACGGCTCCGGTTCCTCGCCCGGGTCGTCCGGGACGGCCGCCGGTGTCCCGTCTTCGCTATCGCCGTCCTCACCGTCGCCGGACGAGAGCGGGTCGCCGCCGCTGTCCGGGCCCAGCGGGTCCCCGGACTCGTCCGGTGCCAGCGGGTCCTCGGCCGACCCGTCGGAGGCCTCCGGTCCGACTTCCCGCGTGGCGTCGCCGCCGGACGTCTGACCGGCGCCGGAACCTCCCTCTGTGCCGTCGTCCGGATCGACCCCGTCGTCGTTCGACGCGTCCGGGCTGGAGTCCGAACTCTCGGCCGCGTCGGGGCCGTCTCTCGACCCCCGGGCCGGTCCGCCCGCCTGCCCGAAGCCGAGTTCTTCGGCGATACCGCTCTCGTTGGCCACGTCCTCCGGCGATTCCCGTGGGTCTTCGGCGTCTTCAGCGTCTGCGGCCGCATCAGCCTCCCCGGTGGCGTCGGGCTCCGAGTCCGGTTCGGACGGGTCGTCTGTCCCGGGTTCGCCGTCGGACGAGTGCGCAGTGTTGTCCGCCGCCGGCGTGGCCTCCGTCACGTCGCCGACGTTCTCGCTTGTCGGGACCTCGCTGTCGCTTCCGCGGGTCCCGGCGAGCGTGTCGGCCCCCTCCGCGTGGTCGGCCTCGGTCACTTCGTCGCTCGCGCCGCCGTGGGACGTCCACTCGTCTGCCGTCGTCTCGTTCGGTTCGTCCGTGCTGCCGGGCGACCATTCGTCGACCCCGGACGCGACCGAATCGTCGGAGTCCGAAGCGGTCGGCCGCTCGTCGCCGCCGGCCCCTTCGGGATCGACACCGGGGGCCTGCGTCGGTGTCCCGTCCGCCCCGTCCGACGAGACGGGCGACCCCCCGGCCGGTTCAGCGGGCTCGTCGTCACGGCTGTCGGCCGCCGCCGGCCCGGTCCGGGGCGTAGCGGTCCCTCGCTCCCTGGGCTCTGGCTCGGGTCGGTCGTCGGCGTTCGCACCGCCGCTCGAGGGGTCGTCGGATCCGGCGGTCGAACTCGCCCCGGCCGTACCGTCGTCGACCGCGGACTCCGGTTCGTCGTCGGCGTCGGCCTCGTCTCCCGCGGTGCTCTCGGTGTCGTCGGACGGCTCCACGGCGCCGACGACACCCGCTCGCGTGCCGTCGGCGACGAGCTTGTACGCGAGCCCGGCCTGGCCGGCGCCGTAGACGAAGACGCCGAGGACGACCGCGAAGCCGCCGGCCGCCGCCTGTACGCCCTCGGCGGTCACGTCGAGCGAATCGACGTTCCCCTCGGTGAGCGCCCAGACGCCACCACCGACCGACGCGGCGCAGACCGCCACCAGTACCAGCCAGTACGAGAAGAGGTAGAAGCCGTACCGAAACGCCGCTCGGCGGGGGACCGATGTCATATCACCTCCATTGCCTAGCCCGACCTAATAGGTTACGCCGTTCGGGTCGGCGACACGTCTCGTCCGCGCCGCGACCTCCTTCACTCCCCGCGGACGACGGTTCCGGGTGACCCGCCTGCGACGAACGCGTCGAGGCCCTCGGGCCCGAAGACGTGCGCCGGCGCACCGAGCGCGAGCAGTTTCTCTACCTTGGCGGCCATCCCGCCGGTCACGTCCGTCGCGTCGCTGCCCCCCAGGGCGTCGGCGGCGTCCGCGAACCGCTCGATCCGTTCGATCACCTCGCCGTCGCCGTCGAGAACGCCGGGAACCGTCGAGCAGAGGCCGACCCGGTCCACGTCGAGCCCGCCGTCCTCGGCCAGCGCCACGACGAGGTCGTCGCCGCTCGTGACCGTCACGCCGGCCCCCGACTGGACGACCCCGTCGCCGTGGAGCACCGGGACGAACCCCTCGGCCAGCATCGCCGCCACGCTCCTCGTCGGCAGCGAGAGGTCACCGTCGGCGTCGCGGCTGGCGAGCGACAGCGGTCTGACCGGGAGCGCCGCGACGCCCGCCTCGTGGAGCGCGTCCAGCACCGCGGCGTTCAGCCGCCCCATCGCGTCGTGGATCGCGCGGGCGTCGGCGGCCGAGCGGGTCCCCGACTCCGCCGTGACGCCACGCTCGGCCGCGGCGTGGTGGCCGAAACTCCCGCCGCCGTGGACGAGGACCAGGTCGCCGTCGAAGTCGGCAACCGCCTCGGCCGCCCGGGCCAGGGCCGCGTCGTCGACGGTCTCCGGGGACGCTTTCTCGGTGACGACGCTCCCGCCGAGTTTCAACACCGTCGTCATTCGACGCGGACTCCCTCGGTGTCCAGCTCCGCCCGGAAGGTCTCCTCGCAGCCGGGCAGGTATCGCAGCGCGGTCTCGGTCTCCTCGGTCTCGTCGAGCGCGACGACGCAGCCGCCGCCGCCGGCACCCGTGAGTTTCGCTCCGAGCGCGCCCGCGTCGCGGGCCGCCCACACCATCGCGTCCAGCGACCGCGAGGAGACACCCAGCGCCGACAGCAGGCCGTGGTTGAAATCCATCAGCTGTCCGAGTTCCTCGGTGTCACCGTCCGCGAGCGCCGCTTCGCCGCTACGGACCAGGTCGCCGATAGCCGCGACGGTGTCGGCCGCGAAGTCGTAAGAGTCCTTCAGCTCGCGCACGCCGGCGACGAGCGCGCCCGTGTCGCCCGCACCACCGTCGAAGCCGACGACGAACGGGAGCTCGGGCGCGTCCAGCGAGCGGCAGTCGTTGCCCTCGACGCGCACGGCGCCGCCGGTCGCCGAACAGAACGTGTCCGCGCGGGAGGCGTTGCCCTCCTGGACGGCCAGCTCGGCGGAGTAGGCGCGCTCGGCGACCTCGTCGGTCGTGAGGTCCGCACCGAGTTCCTCCGCGGCCGCGTAGATGCCCGCGGCAGTCACCGCCGCCGAGGAGCCGAGGCCCGCACCGAGCGGGATCTCGCTCTCGATGGTGATGTCGAACCCGGCGTCGGGCGCGTCGGCGGCGTCGCGTGCCTGTTCGACCGCAGCGTCGACGTAGCCCGTCGCCGCCTCGACGAGCGACTGGGAGACGTCCACGTCCGGATCGGCGTCGGTCGCGCCGCCGTACTCGACGGTGAAGCCGTCGAGGCTGAGGTCCTCGGCGTGGACCCGAAGGTGGTCGTCGGCCCGACGCTCGACCGTCACCCGCGCGCGGCGGTCGATGGCGCAGGGCACCGCCGGCTCGCCGTACACCACTGCGTGCTCCCCGAAGAGATACACTTTCCCGGGGGCGCTCGCGGTAACCATGCTCGCTCGTCGGACCCGCGGGGAAGTAATGGTTTCCGAAGGGCGGTCGCTGAGAGGCGACCAGTATCCGCCTCGCTCAGACGTCGATGTCCGTATCGTACTTGACGTAGTTCCCGATCCAGCCGCCCAGGGCGCTCAGGCCGACGAAGTAGAGCACGGCGAACACGAAGAGGAACAGGAGGATGATGCCACCGATAGCCAGGCCAGCCGCCTCACCGCTCCCCAGCGCGATGAACCCGAAGACACTGAGGACGAGAAATCCCAGTGCGAGGGACGGCAACAGCGCGATAGCTCCGGAGATCGCGCCGACTCTCAGCCCGTCGGAGCGCGTCCCACCCTGGAAGTACCCCGCGAGCGCGCCGCCGAACAGCGGCGCGAACGGGAGGAAAAAGCCCGCGACCGTCGATACCACGGCACCGATCAGCGCGTTGACGAGCGTGTTACCTTCGTCCATGCGCCCCCGTTCAGCCACCTCGGTTATAAAAGTGGCACTCGGTCCGACGGGCTTGGTCCGCGGCGACTCGGGACGGCCGCCTACAGCGAGACGGTCACGGAGTGCCAGCCCGTCGAGCCGCCGGGGTGGGCCCCCGTCTGCTCGCTCGTCTGCAGGCTGCCAGTCCCGTCGGTGGCTCGGACGACCACGTCCTTCGGTCCCGAGTCCGGCAGTTCGGCGACGTGACGAAAGCGCCGCCAGGCGTGGGGCGACGGCGGGGCTTCGAGGTCGGCGTCGGCCCACGTGTCGCCGCCGTCGAAGCTCACCTCGACGCGGTCGATCCCGCGTCGACCGCCGTAGGCGACCCCGCCGACCGCCACGCGGTCCCCCCGGCGCTGGACTCCCCGAACGTACGACAGCGTGTTGACGACGGCCTCCTCGACCCAGCCGCGAGCCTCCCAGTAGCCCTCGTGTTCGCCGGCGCTGACCTCGATCGCCTCGACCCACTTCGTCGATTTCATCCCGTAACGGCCGGGTATCAGCAGCCGCGCCGGGAACCCGTGTTCTTTGGGCAGCGTCCGGCCGTCCATCCCGACGGCGAGGACGATGTCTTCGCGGTCGCGCACCGCGTCCCACGGGATCGCTTCCGTGTAGCCGTCCGCCGCCAGCGTCACCACGTCCTCGGCGGCGTCGGGGACGCCCGCTTCCTCCAGCAACGCACGGACCGGCACCGCCCGCCACTCGGCGGTGCTGATCAGGTCGCCACCCACGGAGTTGGAGATACACGCCGTCGTGACCGTTATGTCACGGGCCTCGGGGTGGGTGACCACGTCCGAGAAGGAGAGTTCGTACGACTCCTGAACCGCGCCGCGAACCGACAGCGACCAGCGCTCGGCGTCGACGCTCGGGTTCGAGACGTTCTTGTCGACGACGTAGTGGTCGGCCGCCGTCCCGACCGCCGCCGGCATCCCCGCGAAGCCGTAGCCGAAGGACGGGTCGGCGTCGGCCTCGGCGACCGAGACGACGACGTTCTCGGTGGTACTGCGCGATTCGAGCACCTCGCCGTTCTCCGAGGGCGTCGCCGTCCGCCCGGAGTCCGGCGTCGTCGTCCCCTCCTCGCGCTTCTCGGCGACCGCGTCGAGCGACTCGCCGGGTTGGGGGCCGTCGCCGGAGGTCCCCGGGCGGCCGAGACTCCGGGCCGCGAGAGCGCCGCCCGCCGCCAGCCCGACCGCGCCGCCGAGGTTCCGGAGCGTCCGGCGCCGCCCCACGCTTGGGCGGTGCCGGTCACCGACGATCCGGAGGAGCCCCGGAGGCAACAGCGCCAGCGCCGTCGCCGCTGTCCACCGCCAGAAAACGCCGTCGCCCGCCGCCCGGAAACCCGCCGCCGTCAGGACGACCACGAGTATCGAAACCGCGGTGACGAGACGACGTTCCTGCGTCCGAGTGGTCCCGTACCCCTCCGCGAAGGCGGCTATCCCGGCCGCGGCGGCCACCGCCGCGATCGCGATCCCGGCCATCAACGCCGGCTGTGCGGCCGCACCCAGCGTCTCGATGGCCAGCGTCGCGACCGCGCCGGGCGACGCCTCGATGACGGCCTGCGCGGCCACCGCCAGCGGGTGGCCGCCGACCAGCGGCGCTGCCGCGAGGATCCCGACCAGCCACACGACCGCGGTGGCCGCCCACCCGAACACGGCGCGTTCCCGTCCGTCCATGCCCCGCTCTCAGTACTCACGGCGGTAATACTTTGTGCGGATGCGTCGACTCGACGCAGTCGCTACAGAGTCAGTGAAAACAATGCGGAAGTCGAACGGCGACCGTTAAATCTCGGTCTCGAAGTCGTCGAGACCGTAGGACGGCTCTGCGCCGCGCTGATCGAGCGTCTCGTTGGCGAGTAGCCAGTAGACGACCGACAGGGCCTTGCGCCCCTTGTTGTTGGTTGGGACGACCAGGTCGACGTTGGATGTCTGGTTGTTGGAGTCGCACATCGCGATGACCGGGATGCCGACGGTGATGGCCTCCTTGACGGCCTGGGCGTCACCGATGGGGTCGGTGACGACTACGACGTCGGGCTCGATGTAGCCCTCGTAGTCGGGGTTGGTCAGCGTCCCCGGGATGAAGCGGCCGGTGCGGGCGCGGGCGCCCACGGCGTCGGCGAACTTCTCGGCGGGGAAGCGGCCGTACTGGCGCGACGACGCCACGAGGATCTGCTCGGGGTCGTAGTTGGCCAGGAAGTCCGCCGCGGTCCGGATACGGGTGTCCGTCATGCTCACGTCGAGCACGTACAGCCCGTCGGTGCGGACGCGGTGGATGAACCGCTCCATGTCCTTGGTCTTCTGCTGGGTACCGATGTGGACACCCGCGGCCAGGTAGTCCTCGACGGGGATGAGGAGGTCTGCCTCGTCGTCGGGCATGACGTCCTCGTCGAGGGCGGGCCCCTCGTCGGCCTCCTCGGCCGGCTCCTCGTCGGCCGCCTCGTCGGCGACCCGCTCGTCGGCCCCAGTGGCCGGTTCCTCAGTCTCTGTCTCGGCCGCCGCGGTCTCCTCGTCGACCTCGGGGTCGACGTCGGACTCGCTGGCGTCGAGACCTTCGTTTTCGTTTCCGCTCATACTGCGTTGTCCTCGATTCGGATGAGTTCGTTCAGCTTGGCAGTGCGCTCGCCCGCGACCGCGCCCGTCTTGATGAACGGCGCGTCCGTCGCGACTGCGAGGTGTGCGATGGTGGCGTCCTCGGTCTCGCCGCTCCGATGTGAGACCACGTGGCCGTAGGCGTTCTCGACGGCCAGCTCGATGGCGTCGAACGCGTCCGACAGCGTCCCGATCTGGTTGGGCTTGATCAGGATGCTGTTGGCCGCACCCTGCTGGATACCGTCGCCCAGCCGGTCGGTGTTGGTCACGAACAGGTCGTCGCCACAGACCAGGGTCCGGTCGCCGACCTGCTCGGTCAGGTCCGCGAAGCCCTCGTAGTCGTCCTCGTCGAGGGGGTCCTCGACGTACTTCAGGTCGTACTCGCGAACGAGGTCGGCGATGTACTCGACCTGCTCCTCGGTGGAGCGCACCGTGTCGGAGTAGACGTAGCCGCCCTCGTCCTCGTCGTACATCTCCGCGGCGGCCACGTCCAGGCCGAAGCGGATCTCGAAGCCGACCTCGTCGGCGACGGCCGTGGTCGCCTCGTCGACGATCTCGAAGGCCTCGGCGTCGTCGATCGACGGTGCCCACGCGCCCTCGTCGCCCTTGCCCGCGGGCTCGTCACGGTCCACGAGGATGTCGTGGACTTTCCCGTGGACCGCGGCGTTGGCGAAGATCGCCTCCGACACGGAGGGCGCCCCGACGGGCGCCGCGAGGAACTCCTGGATGTCCGTCGCGTCGGCGGCGTGTTCGCCCCCGCCGACGATGTTGCCCAGCGGGATCGGGAACGTGTTCCCGCGGAAGGTCCCACCGAGGTGCTGGTAGAGGGGGGCGCCGGTCACGCTGGCACCGGCCTTCGCGGCGGCCATCGAGATGGCGACCGCGCTGTTGGCGCCGATACCCGAGAAGTCGTCGGTGCCGTCGGCGGCAGCCAGCGCCGCGTCGACCTCGCGCTGGTTGCCCGCGTGGACTTCCCCGACGAGTCGGGGGATCGCGTCCTCGCGAGCCTTCGCGATGGCCTCGGCGGCCGGCAGCTCGATGGCCTCGTACTCGCCGGTGGAGGCGCCGCTCGGTGCGGCTGCGCGACCGAAGCCGCCCTCCTCGGTCAGCACGTCGGCCTCGACGGTGGCGTTGCCCCGCGAGTCGAGCACGCGGCGCAGCCGCACGTCGGTGACGAGCGTCATCGCTCACCCCGACGGACGGTGAACGGCAGTGCACCGGAGTCGTACTCCTCGGCGGCGATCAGGATGGGCTGGGTCTGCTCGGTGTCGACGAGCACGGGCGCCCCGTAGGCTACCTGCAGCGCTCGCGCGCCGATGATGCGGGCTTTCTCGTAGCGGTTGTACGATTGGCTCATTGGTAGGGTGCGACGATGTCGACTAGGTCCTTGTGCGAGACGAGCATCCGCCGGCAGCAGTGCCGTTCGACGCCCAGGTCGTCGAGGACCTTCTCCGGGTCCTCGGGCTCCTCGGCTTCGCGGGTGCGAGCCTTGAACTCCTCCCAGTGTTCGCCGACGACGTTGCCGCACGTGAAACACCGGACCGGGACCATCATGGCGAGATCACCGGTAGGACTTCTGGTAGCGGGCCCGTGCGCCGGGGCCGCCCCACTTCTTGGACTCGCTCTGGCGTACGTCGTTGACCAGCAGCGACCGGTCGAACTCCATGAAGGCGTCGCGCAGCTCGGCGTCGTTGGTGTGCTGGACCAGCCCGCGGGCGATGGCGGTGCGGGCCGCGTCGGCCTGCCCCATCACGCCGCCACCCTGCACGTCCACCTCGACGTCGACGCCCTCGCGGAGGTCGTCGTCGGCCAGGCGGAACGGTTCGAGCATCTTCAGCTGGGCCAGCTCCGGCTCGGTCAACTCGACTGGCTGTGCGTTGATACGCACGCGACCCTCGCCCTCGCGGATCGTCGCGCGGGCCACGGCCGTCTTCTTCTTTCCCGAAGTGTTCGTTACCATGTGTTGTTGGCTCCCAGCGCCTCGCTGATCTCGCCGAGCGAGACGAACTTGATGTTCGACAGTCGGTCCAGCGAGGTGCCCTCGAGCACCTCGCCGTCGTCGTCGTAGGGGTTGCCCACGTAGACGCGGACGTTCTCGAACGCGTCGCGACCGCGCGTCGTCTTGTAGGGCACCATGCCGCGGATCGACCGCTTGAGGATGCCGTCCGGTCGCTTCGGGTAGGCCGGCCCCTGGTCGGAGCCCAGCTCCCGGCGCGTCTCGAACGTGCCGATCACGTCGTCTTCGCTCCCGGTGATGACCGCCGCCTCGGCGTTGACCACCGCGACGCGCTCGCCGTCCATCGCTCGCTCGGCCACCTGTGAGGCGACGCGACCGAGGATGCAGTCACGTGCGTCGACGACCACGTCGGCCTCGAACTCGGCGAGGCTCATCGGATCACCCGCACGTTCGATCCCTCGGGGTTGTTCTCGAGTACCTGTTCTAGCGGTGCCGCCTCGCCGACCTGGTCGATCTTCTTCTCGGCGGTGCCGGAGAAGTCGACCGCGGCGACGGTCACGTCCTTCTGCAGGACGCCACTGCCGAGTACCTTGCCGGGCACGACCACGGTCTCGTCTTCCTGGGCGTATCGCTCGATGCGACCCAGGTTGACTTCCGCGTGGGTGCGCCGCGGACTCTCTAAGCGCTCGGCCACGTCGCCCCAGACGTCGCCGCCCGAGTTGCGGGCGGTCGTCTTGAGGTCAGCGATGAGGCTACTGAGTCTCGGATTGCTCTTGCTCATACGTTTCTCCTAGAAAAGTGCAGGGAGCAGGATTTGAACCTGCGGACCCCTACGGGACAGCGCCCTGAACGCTGCGCCGTTGGCCTGACTTGGCTATCCCTGCTCGCAACCGTCTGTTTCACCGCACCCCTCAAACCGCTTTCGATCGCGGCGCCCACAGCGCCCGATCGGTCCGCCGTCCGCGCGTTTCCAGCCGGACGAGCGGGGCGCTCGTGGTCGTCGGAACTGCCGCCCGACGACCGGATGCGAACGCCGTTGGTTCGAGGGGTGTCGTGCATCGTTACAGTTGGATCGACTGTCGCAGTTCGTCCGCGCGGTCGCGCAGCGACCCGACCGCCCGGGTCACGAGTTCGTCGACCGTCAGCGACCCGTCGGTCTCGACGTGGAAGACGAAGGCGTTGGACACGTCCTCGACTTCGATCTCTTTGCCGGGGTAGCGCTGTGTCAGGTCGTTGCCGAACTCGTCGGTGTGGACCAGCTCGCCGTCCTCCTCGATCACGCCGCGGATGATGTGCGGTTCCTCGTCGGCGAACTCGCCTTTGTCACCGACGACCTCGACGCGCTGGAGGTGGCGATAGCCGACCGCCACGCCGCCCTGGTGTTTTGCGTGGTCTCGACCCCGGTCGAGCACGGCGTCTGCCTCGGCTTCGAGGCGCTGGCCGGCCTTGAGGTCGATGATCGGGATGTCGTCGTTGGCGGGTCGGACCATCTCGTCGCTGGAGACGATGTCGCCCGAGTAGGCCGTCACCGTCTCGGTCGTCTCCTCGCGGCTCGGCCCCTCTACGTCGAGCGCCAGCGTCACTTCGTCGCCGATCTCGAACTCGCCCTCGGGCGTGGTCAGCGGGACCAGCCCGAGTCGAAGCCCGATCTGCTCGTCGAACATCACACTGGAGTTCTCCACGACGCGAAGCTCGTCGATGGAGAAGGTGGGCACGTCCGCGACCATCGCGCGACGGATGCCGTTGGCGAACGCGGGGGTGATCCCCCGCACCAGGAATCGCGCTTCCCGGTCGCCGCGTTCGACGAACTCGACCTCGTAGTCCTCCATGGTTAGAATCCTGCGTTCTTGGGACCGCGGGTGCCGTCGTGCGGGATCGGGGTCACGTCCTCGATGCGACCGATCTCCAGGCCGGCTCGCGCCAGCGCGCGGATGGTCGCCTGTGCGCCCGGACCGGGGTTGGTCTGCTGGTTCCCACCCGGACCGCGAACGCGGACGTGAACTCCTTCGACGCCCTGCGCTCGGACTTCCTCGGCGACGACCTCGGCCATCTGCATGGCGGCGTACGGCGAGGCCTCGTCGCGGTTCTGCTTGACGACGGTCCCGCCCGAGGACTTGGCGAGCGTCTCGGCGCCCGTCTCGTCGGTGATCGTGATGATCGTGTTGTTGAACGATGCGTGCACGTGGGCGATACCCCACTTGTCGTCCTGGGTCTCGCTCATGTTATTGGTCCTCCGCGCGTTCGGGGTGGAGTTCGTCCGTCAGCGGGCTCGTCGAATCGAACTCGACGGCGCCTTCCTCGCTCACGTCGACCTTCTTCGAGGGGCGGGTAACGCGCTGGCCCTCGACGGTGACGTGACCGTGGGAGACGAACTGGCGGGCCTGGCTCGTCGTGTTGGCCAGCCCCTTCCGGTAGACGACCGTCTGCAGCCGCCGTTCGAGGATGTCCGTCACGTCCAGCGACAGGATGTCGTCCAGCGAGTCCGTCTCGTCGAGGACGCCGATGCGCTTCAGGCGAGCGAGGAACTCCTCGGTCTCCCTGGCGGCGCCCTCGGTCTCGGTCTGGCCCAGCAGCTTCCGGGCCTCCCGACGGTAGGCGCGCAGCTCGGACTGGGCGCGCCACAGCTCCTCCTTGTTCTTGAGGCCGTACTGGCCGAGCAGGGCGGACTCCTCGCTGATGCGCTCGCCCTGGTAGGGGTGGTTGGGCGTCTCGTAGAACTTGGTGTTGCTACCGAGCGCCATTATTCGTCATCCCCCTCGGCTTCGGCCGCCTCGGCCTGCTCTTCTTTGATGGCCTCGACGTTGACGCCGATGGTGCCCTCGGAGCGACCGGTGGACTTGGTGCGCTGACCGCGGACCTTCTGTCCGCGCTTGTGCCGGACGCCCTTGTAGGAGTCGATCATCTTCATGCGATTGATGTCCTGACGGCGGGACATCTCGAGGTCGGTCCCCGTCTCGTGGGTGCTGTCGCCGGCGAAGAAGTCGTTCCGGTGGTTGACGAGCCACTCGGGCGCCTCCTCGGCGAAGCCCTCCACGAGGGCGACGATCTCGTCGATGTCCTCCTCGTCGAGTTTGCCGAAGACAGCCCGGCGGTCGATGCCGGCCTCCTCGGCGATGATGCGGGCCGCGCGATGGCCGATACCGTTCATGTCGGTGAGCGACCGCTCGACGGACTTCGTGCCGTCGAGGTCGGTCTGGCCGATTCGGACGAAGTAGCGGATGTCCTCCTCTTCCTCGTCCGGGTCTTGGTCTTCTGCACTCATGTGTCTGTGATTCGGGTGTGAGCGTCGTGGCGGGGATTCGAACCCCGGAGGCTGTACGCCACAGAGTTAGCAACCCTGCGCCTTGGGCCAGGCTTGGCTACCACGACACGCACTTGCAGCGTGCGGTTGTATACTAGCGCCCTCACGCGAACCGTCGCGTCGGACTCGGGACCCGGTGCCCCTGCACGAGCGTACCTGAATTACCTCCCGGCCTCTATTTAAACATCACGGAGTGAATCCATCGCGGGGATCGGTGGCACGGCCCTCGGCCCACCGGCCGACGGCGACGCTCACCTGACCCTCCGTCACCGCTTTGCCCGTCCGGGCCGTCGTGTCGATATGGCCGACTCCGACACCGAATCCGTCGACCCGGCCGACGGCGAGGCCGTCAGACGCGCCCTCGAACGCTTCGCCGGGCCGAGCGCCGTCTCCGAGCGCGACGACGGGTCGCTCGTCGCCGATTTTCGCGGGACGACCCACGTCACGGTCCATCCCGGCGGCCGGGTCGAGACCGGGATGCCCCTCCACGAGTTTTCGGGTGTCGCCGAGCGCCTCGTCTTCGACTACGACGCCGGCGAACTCCGCGTCGAGCGCGACGGCGTCACCTACACGTTCCGGCGGCCCTGAGGGAGCGCGGTACCCCCCCGCCCGCCGTCCCGTGGGACCCTCACGATCGAATCGACGCAGGCGTTAACAGCCGGGCGGCCGACCGCCGATCGATGACCAACTTCGCGCCCGACTACTGCGGGTACTGCGGCCAGGAGCTCCGCGATTCCGACCTCGCACCCGGCGCGTCCGTCTGTGACGACTGCGAGCGGTACGTCTTCCACAGCCCGACCCCCGGCGCGTCCGTCACCGTCGTCGACGACGAGCACCTGTTGCTGATCCAGCGCGCCGTCGGCCCGTCGGCGGGCCAGTGGGGCACGCCAGCTGGCCACGTCGACTGGGGAGAGGACCCCGACCACGCGGCCGCGCGCGAACTCGAAGAGGAGACCGGACTCCGCGTCGACCGCGACGACCTGACGCTAGTCGCCGGCCGCGGGACCTGGGTCGCCGACGGCAAGCACATGGTCGGCTTCGAGTACGCCGTCCACCGGGCGGACACCCGTGGCGAGCTCGACGCCGGGACCGACGCGCAAGACGCCCGCTTCTGGACCGCCGAGTCGTGGAATGGGGCCGACGAACGCATGCACGAAACCACTCGCGAGCGGTACGGGACCACCGACGTCGAAGAAATCGTTACGAAGACGCTGGCCGAACTCGGCTGATCAGACGAGGACGACCGTCAGCGCGGTCGCCGCACCGGCGAGTACGGCTGCGACGATCATCAGTCGTCGGTCTCGGCGGGCGTCTCGTCGACGGTCGGGTACGCGTCGGCCCCGCCGGCCGGCGGGTCGTCCAGATATCTCTCGTTGACGACCCACTCACCGTCCTCCTCGATCATGTACTCCCCGTAGTAGGGGACGCGGTTCGCGACCGTCTCGCGGAAGGTCTCGCGGATCCCTGCGCGGGTCATCTCGCCCATCGGCCGCAGGTCGTCGTTGCGATTGAGACAGCCCTTCAGGTACCCTTCGTGCGTGACGCGCACGCGATGACAGTTCGCGCAGAAGGTCCGGTTCTCCACGGGGTCGACGATTTCGACCATCCCGGCCTTCGACTCGTCGACCGCACCGTCGTCGGCGATCGCGTCGCCGTCGACGCCGTCTCGCGCGATCCAGTACCGTTTGCGGTCGTGCATCTCGCGACGCTCGACGTGGTCGGCCTGCTCGGCGAGCCAGTCGTGGACCCGATCGATGTCGACCGCCCACTCGGGGTGGCCGGCGATCTCCGGCATGTACTCGATGAGCTGCAGGCGCAGCCCCTCGTTCGCGGCGACGTGCTCGACCATCTCGGGGACGTACCCCGCGGTCTGCTCGAAGACGACCATGTTGAGCTTCACCGGCGCGAGCCCCGCCGACAGCGCCGCGTCGACGCCGTCCATCACCGCGTCGTACGCGCCCGCCTGGGTCACCTGCTTGAACGTCTCCCGATCGAGGGCGTCCTGAGAGATATTGACCCGTTCGACCCCGGCGTCGACCAGATCCGCCGC
The DNA here is from genome assembly GCF_016065055.1 of Halosimplex litoreum. Taxonomy (NCBI): domain Archaea; kingdom Methanobacteriati; phylum Methanobacteriota; class Halobacteria; order Halobacteriales; family Haloarculaceae; genus Halosimplex; species Halosimplex litoreum. The sequence goes on along the minus strand of NZ_CP065856.1, from coordinate 3,271,322 downwards.
TCGACCCGGCAGCATCGTCCCGTTCGTGGTCAGCGAGACCTCCATCGTCTCGGGCGTGCGGGCGACGATCTCCGCTACGTCGTCGCGCAGGAGCGGTTCGCCGCCGGTGAACTTCACCGAGTCGACGCCGAATTCGGCGACGACCTCCAGAAAGCGGACCACGTCGTCGGTACTCATCTCGTGCTCGCGGGGCGCCATCGGGCCGCGGGTGTCGCCCAGCCCCTCGTTGTGGCAGTAGACGCAGTCGAAGTTGCATCGGTCGGTGAGCGAGACGCGCACGCCCGATACTTCCCGACCGAACTCGTCCGCGAGCATATCTCCTCTTTCGGCCCGGCGGTAATAAGGCCGGTGCCAGTTGCAAGGTTTCTGCACAGCCGTCTGGGCCGGCACGGGGATCACGCCCGGCGACAGGTTGAAACGGCCGTGGCACGCACGACCGTGTCATGTCCCACGGCCGGCGAGACGAGGACGGGTGCGGAGCGCCGGACCGCGGCTCCGCCGACGCCACCGCGAGCGACGCCGAGGATCCCGATGCCCCCGCACCGAGCGACGCGTTCGGGGCCCTGGGCGGGGAGACGCGGCTGGCCGTCGTCCGCGCGCTCGACGCGGCGTCGCCTCGCGCGTTCTCCGAGCTCGTCGAGGCCACCGACGCTGACACCTCCGCCGGGTTCGCCTACCACCTCCGCCAGCTCACCGACCGGTTCGTCCGCCAGCGGGCGGACGAGCGCTACGAGTTGACCGACGCCGGCCGCTCGGTCGCCCGCGCCGTCGCCGCCGACACGTACACCGCGAGCGTCGACCGCGACCCCGTCGACCTGACCGAGCCGTGTCCGCTCTGTGACGACGACGGGCTCGTCGCCGCCGTCGCGGACAACGTCACCGAGGTCGGCTGCGAGCGCTGCGATGGAACCGTCCTTCGACTCTCGCTCCCCCCGGGCGGCTACGCCGACCGCGGTTCAGACGAGTTCGCCGACGCCATCGACGCCCACCACCGCCGACGCATCGACTCGTTCGGCGAGGGCGTCTGCCCCGAGTGCGCCGGACCCGTCTCGACCCGGATCGAACCAGTCGCCGGCTGCGACAGCGAGGGGGACCAGCGCGACGAACGGGTATCCGATGAGCGACGGGGGAACGACGAGTACGTCCCGGTCCAGGCGGTCTACGGCTGTGAGACCTGCGGCGCCGACCTGCGCTGCCCGATCGCACTGACACTGCTCGACCACCCGGCGGTCGTCGCCTTCTATCACGACCACGACAGCGACGTGCGCGACCGCCCTATCTGGAACGTCGGCAGCGAGTGGCGCGAGCGAGTCGTCTCTCGCGACCCGTGGTGTATCGTCGTCAGCGTCCGCCTCGACGGGGACGACCTCGTCTGCTACGTCGCCGGCGACGGACGGGTCGTCGACCACCGCCGGGAGTCCCACGACGACGGACCGACGGCGAGCAAACCAGCCGACGACGGGGGACCCGTCGACGCGAACGCCGACAGCGACTCGGCGGCGGTGTCGACGGACGACACCGAGGGCGTGCACGCGAACGACGCCGCGGAGTCGGGGACCGCCGAGTCCTGACGGATCCCCGCCGACGCGTGGCGACGCCCGTCACGATGCCGCGTCGAGTCCTGCGTCGGCCAGCGCGGTCGCCCGTCGGTCGCGGTCGAGCGCGTCGAAACCGTCCCCGTCCAGTACGGCCACGTCGATCTCTTCGGCGGTCGGCGACTCCCCGGTGCTCTCGGCCAGCGCGGTGAGCGCGAGCGAGACGCCCGCACCGGTGTCCAGCCCCGTCGAGTACTCGGCTTCGAGGTGGTCGCGGACGGCGTCGCTCCCGCGGCCGACCGCGGTCGCGCGCCACTCGGTGGGCGTTCCCGAGGGGTCGATCTCGTAGAGCCGCGGGTCGGGATCTGCGCCTCCCTCGACCGCCGGGATCGCCTCCGGAACGCCGCCCACCAGCAGCGCGGCCCCGAACGGTCGTGTTCCACCGGTCTGGGTGAACTCCTGGATCCGGTCGGCGACGGCCTTCGAGAGCGGTTCTACACCCGGGGCCTCCCCGTAGCGTAGGCGCTCGCGCTGGGCGAACTGCCGCCCGAAGTCGACGAGCCGCCGCGCGTCGGCGACGTGCCCCGCGGTGGCCACCCCGAGCCGTCCGTTCAGGTCGTGGACTTTCTCGATGCTATCGGGCTCCATCAACGGCGACCGCGGGCTGACGTGAGCGGCGAACACCACCGCGTGGTCGGTCGCGACGCCGACCGCGGGACTGCCGCGCTCGACCGCCTCGCGTGCGTACTCGACTTGATATAGCCGACCGTCCGGCGAGAAGACCGTCACGCCGCGGTCGTACGCCTGCTGGTCGTTCGACTGCATCAGGCCACCTCCTCCCCCGTGAAGTCGCGGCTCGGCGCGTCTCGACCGTCGTCGATCCCTCGGATTTCGACCCCCGCGCCCGTGATCGTCGCCACCGTCACGCCGTTGCCGCTGGCGGTGTCACGCTCGCTCGCCGCTTCGACCGCGTCGACAGCCGCTTCGGTCGCCTCGTCGAGCGTAGCCCCGGGGTCGAACCGCCGTTCGAGCACGCCGTAGGCCACCTGCATCCCGCTCCCGCCCGCGGCGTAGTCGGTCGCCATCACGCTCCCGCCGCCGTCGAGTTCGTAGACGTGTCCGCCCTCGGCGTCGACGCCGGCGAGGATCGGCGCGACCGGCAACCCGCGCACGAGATGGCCCGCGGTCCGAGAGAGGGCGCGCATGCTCATCGGTTTCTCTCGTCGGGACTCGTAGAGAGTGGTCTCGGCCCGCAACGACCGACTCAGGATCTGGGCCGGACCGACCGACCCCGAGATCGCCAGCGCGGCCGTCGGGTGGACCCGCGAGATCTTCTCGGCGTTCTTGTTCGTGGTGAACCGCCCGCCGAGACTCGCCCGTTGGTCCGCGGCCATCACCACCCCGTCGTCCGCAGCGATCGCGACGATCGTCGTCCCCGTATCGAACGTGGGTGCGTCGTGGTCGATCTGTTCGGTTTTCGAGAGGTGGTCGTGCGACAGTTCGTGGAGTCGGCCGCCGTCCGCGAGACCGAAGTCGGATAACGTCATCGCCAGGGTGTCAGGGTCGGGTGCGGATATATATTAGCTAAAGAATAATTTAGCAATGGAATATGACTGATATACTAGTTCTGATCTGTAAGATCAGTCGCCGGTCCCATTGTAGAGCGTTTGATTTCCTGTCCTGCTATCCATATTGTATACGTATTCTATCTCGTCAGCCGTCATGTTTCGCTCAGTTTTCCAGTACTCTTCGGTGAATTCTGCCGCATCGATCTGACCCGTATAATATTCTCGTGCAAGTGATGTGTTGACAACGAGGGTCTTTGGCTGGGCACCAGTGTTGTTCACTTCCGCGATCCGTAGCCTATCTGTTATTTTACCATTAATCCTTTCTAGGTCGTGGTGAGCAACCGCCTGTACATATCCGCTGGTGGCAAGCGTATTCACTTCCTTGGCCCTTCTAGCATCATTTCTCGATTCCGATGTCAAATTTAAAACTACAATCAATGAATTTCCTTCCGCGACACTCCATGCACGGATCCTGATCGGGACTCCAGTATCAACCTCTGTTTCCCCAAAGACCGCCCCTACAAACTCATCATATTTTTTGTTCGAAAATTTACTTGTGGGTGTCGGTGTTAGTGTCGGGGCCGGTGTTGCTGTTGGAGACACGGTCGGTCGAGGTGTTGGAACTGGTGTCGATGAGAGGGTTGGAGTCTGAATAGGTGTGGACTTTTGGAACTGAGTAGGAGAACGTACTGTACTTGGGATCGGATCCGGTGCTGTTTCTGCTGGCGTATTCGAATTGCCTTCTGTAGAAGTCAAAGTTTTAGTTGGATCTTCCATATCATTTGAATAGATGCTAAGTGAGGGAATTAAACCAGAATACACTGAGACAATCACAATCGTAAACAACAGTCCGAATAGAACCAATGCAAATTTCACCATCCGCGATTGTTCGCTATTAATAATTTTTTTCATATATTTTAAAACCGAGGCCCACCGTTATCTTTGCGGAGAGGCACGCGTCCGGTTCTTTCGGTTGTGTAATCTCCTCTATTAGAGTCTCTCTCTAACGAATTTGAGCCCCTCATTCGATCTATTCTATCAGAAACTCTGTCAGGCATCTCATTTGATTCATCTGATTTTTCTTCATTCTGTTCAGATCCGTCATCAGAGCTGTTCTGACTGAACGAATTATTATTTGTTTGTCCATTAGTGGCGTCTGTAGTTCGCGAGTTTACATCAGAATCTGGATCCACGTTCGCAGAATCTACCCCTAACGCTTCCTTGTACGCTTCTTTACTCTCGAACGTCGCGACGTCGTCGATAGAGTCGTACGACACGCCCTCGTGGTTCTGCGCGAACTCCTCGTCGAGGGTGACGCCAGCCCATTCGGTCGTATCGTCGTTGTCGGCGTCGGAGATGACGATACCCTGGTTGTCGATCGTCATACTATCGTGGTGACAGTACCGGTCGTCGTCCCTGTTGAAATGCGAACATTCCGACCCGTCGTCGCCACCGCTACCCACGCCGGACGTTGCAGGCTCGGTGACAGTCACGTTCTTCGTCGCCGTGCGCTCGCGACCGAGTCGGTCGACCACCGTGACTCTGACCGTGAACTGCCCGGCGCGTCTGAACCCCACCGTCTGCTCACTGGTCGCGCTCTCACCCGTCAGAACCGTCCGATTCACTCTGCGGTCGTCCACCTCCCAGAGCGCCCCCGCCAGGTCGTTCGCGCCGGCCGCTAGCGTCGCCGAGTACTCCGCGACGCGACCCTCTGTGACGCTCTCGGGTCCCGAGAGCATCACCGATGGACCGTTCGACGCCTCGACGTGGACCCGCAGCGTGTCGGTACTGGTCGCGCCGTCCCCGTCGGTGACCGTGACCGTCGCGTTGTACGTCCCGGTCGCACGCGGCACGAACGTCGTCCGCCCGCACCGCTCGCACGACGGTGTCCCGTAGGTCCCGTCGGGCAGCTCGATCCGCCACCGGTAGTCGTCGACCTCACCATCGGGGTCGCGAGACCCCGTCGCGTCCAAGTACACCGTCGTGTTAGTCGAGACGGTCCGGTCCAGTCCCGCGTCGGCCAGCGGTGATTCGTTCCCCCCGTCGTCCGGACCGCCCGCGCCCGTCGCGTTCGCGACCGGAACACCGGCACACACCGCCGAGACGACCAGCACGGCGCTCGCTACGACTCTCGAAACCCCCTGTCCCCTGTACATCATGTCGTTGGGACGACGTTCTGCCCCTCCGATATAAAAATGTTCGTGATTCTGGTAGACCCCGTGGTATGATCGTGCGTTCTACGCTATCGCCGGCAGGCGCGGAGTCGAACGAGGAAGGCTCCACAACCCTTTTCGCCGGGACCACCGGAGACGGAGTATGAACGAAGACGACGTGCTCGACCTGCTCGGCACCGTCGAGGACCCGGATCTGGGCGACGATATCGTCTCGCTCGGACTGGTCAATTCGGTGGAGATGGACGAGGAGGAAGTCCGCGTCTCGCTGGCGCTGGGGGCGCCCTACTCCCCGACCGAGACCGATATCGCGGGGGCCGTCCGCGAGGCACTGTCGGGCCTGGACCTGCGGATCGAACTCGACGCCGAGGTCGACAGCGGGCTCGTCGCCGAGGGGTCGGTGCTACCAGGTGTCGAGAACGTCATCGCCGTGGCGTCGGGGAAAGGCGGCGTCGGCAAGAGCACCATCGCCGTGAACCTCGCGGCGGGGCTGGCGCAACTCGGCGCCCGGGTCGGACTCTTCGACGCCGACGTGTACGGTCCGAACGTCCCACGGATGCTCGCCGCCGACCAACAACCCCAGGCGACCCCCGAGGAGACGCTGGTGCCGCCGGAACGGTACGGCACGAAGCTGATGAGTATGGATTTTCTCGTGGGTGAAGACGACCCAGTCATCTGGCGGGGCCCGATGGTCCACAAGGTGCTCACCCAGCTCTGGGAGGACGTGGAGTGGGGGAGCCTCGACTACATGGTCGTCGACCTGCCGCCGGGGACCGGCGACACCCAGCTCACGCTGCTCCAGAGCGTCCCCGTCACCGGCGCCGTCATCGTCACGACGCCCCAGGAAGTCGCGATCGACGACGCCCGGAAAGGGCTGGAGATGTTCGGCGAGCACGAGACGCCCGTGCTGGGCATCGTCGAGAACATGAGCTCGTTCAGGTGCCCGGACTGCGGCGGCGACCACGCCATCTTCGGCGAGGGCGGCGGCGAAGCGTTCGCCGAGGAGGCGCGGATGCCGTTCCTCGGCGAGATCCCGCTGGACCCGGCGGTCCGCGAAGGCGGCGACGCCGGCGAGCCGGCGGTGTTAGACGAGGACGGCGAGACCGGCGAAGCGTTCCGGTCGTTCGTCGAGAAGGCGGCGAACAATCAGGGGATCGTCCACCGGCGGCGCCACTCCCAGTCGCAGTGATGGGTCGGGAGGGACCCGCCGTTCAGTCGCTCTTGCCGGTGTACTCCAGCGCGCTCTGGTCGACCCGGTAGACGGCGGCGCCGTCCCACTGTTTCTCGACGGTGACGCCCGCCATCGAGTCGAAGACCGCCAGGTCGCCGTTCGTGTAGGCCGACCGTTCGTTCGACCCGACGTAGACGTACTCGACCTCGTACACGTCGAGGTAGTAAGCGCGTTGTTCGGGGGACCCGGTGTAGATGGTGTTCACGTCGTCGACGCGGGCACGGTAGGACTCACCGCCGCGGTACCCGACCTCGTGGGCCCACCCGGCGAGCGTCGGAACGCCGGTGAGGCTCGAAACGGGGTTGGTCCAGCGGTACATGTCCTGGCCGGGCGCCGAGGCGATGTTGGGCTGACCCTCGAGGTCCTCGAACCACTGGATCGCGGCGTACTCCTCGGGATGGGTCTCGTTGATGTAGGTGAACCCGTCGAGCGTGGGGTCGTCGGGGTGGTTGTACCTGCTGAAGTAGCCGTCGCCGGCGAAGTGGCCGCCGAGTGCCAGCGCGCCGTACAGCGAGGTAGAGACGATCAGAACCACCGCGAGCGCGCGGAAGACCGACGCCCAGCGCTCGCCCGACAGCGCCAGTCCCGGCGAGTGGTTCTCGACGAGGTGGGCGAGGATGGCCCCGGCGGCGACCGCCCAGAGGATCCACACGTCGGCGTAGGTCTTGAAGACGGTGTTCATCCGCCCCGGTCCGGCCTGTTCCTGGACGTAGACGAACTCGACGAGGACGACGATACCCGCACCGGCGACGATCAGAAGCGTCTCGAAGCCGACCACGTCGCGGAGCCGTTCGGTGAGGCCGCGGTCGGTTCCGGAAGCGGTTTCGGGCGGCGTCTCACCGGTGGCGGCGCCAGTCGCAGTCCCGCCGTCGGTGGCCATCTTGCGAGCGGTGCCGGCGGCCCGTGCGGTCGCCCGGTGGACCACGTCGGCCTGCGTTCGCAGGAGGACCCAGGCGACGACGATCATCGGGCCGAAGATCCCGACCGCGGCCGCCGAGCCCCCGAGCCAGGCGACGCCCACGGCGATCCCGACCATGACGACCGCTTCGGCGACGTGTTGGGGGTCGACCTCCCCGAAGGAGTGTCGGGCCAGGTGAATCGCGAACAGCAGCACGAACGCCCCGTGAGCGAACAGGAGCCCGCCGAGCGAGCTCCGGTCGGGGAAGAAGGCGATCGAGCGACCGCTGGCGGTGCCGAGCCAGAACGGGAGCGACCAGACGAGCCCGAGAGCGACGACGGCGACCGCACCGCCGAGCGCGACGCCGTGACGGGCGAGTTCGCGCTGCCAGTTCTCCCGTCGAGGGACGCGCTCGGCGACCGACGCGGGCAACAGCGTCACCGGGTCGGCGGGCGAGAGCGCGAGCGCGAGGAAGGTCAGGCCGCCGGCGGTCGGGAACGACCACGTGTTGACGACGGCGAGCATCCCGGCGAGCGGCGGCACGACGGCGAGCACGAGCAGTCGCCGTCGGGTCAGGTCGGTCTCGGGGGTGCGGTAGTAGCTAAAGAGCAGCGCCGCGGTGAGCAGGACGAACGGCGTCGACATCATGTGGGCGTGCATGTCGCCGTTGAGCCAGGCGAACAGCGGGAACTCGTTGATCGTCCCCTCGATGACGCGGCTGGCGTCCCAGTAGCGAAACGCCGTCAGTCCGTCGGCGCCGACCCGTCCCAACCCCGTCCCGAACAACCCGGCGAAAAAGGAGGCGATCCCGTCGGGGAGCAGCCAAGCGACGAAATAGACCGGCGTCGAAACGTTGCTCGCGAACCCGACGAAGAAGGCGGCGAACCCACCCGCGCGGACCCGCGAGACGCCGCGGCTCGCCCCGATAGACCCGGCGAGTCCGTAGGCGGCGGTGACGAGCATGCCGTAGAACCCGGCGAGGGCGAGGTTGTAAGCGAAGCGGGCCTCGGTGCCGGTGATCTTCGTCAGCAGGGCGGTTATCAGGTGGCCGCCGTAGTAGTACTGGACCGGGCGACCGGCGAACCACATGTCCTCCGGCGGGAGTTGGTCGGCGCGCAACAGCGACTGCAGCATGCCGAAGTCGAGGAACTTCTCGCCGAGGAACGGGTGGACGCCCGCGTCGACCGCGCGGATGGCGATCATGAACAGGAACGCGACGGTGAACACGGCGGCGGCCTCCGCGTAGCGACGGCGGTCGAACAGGGGGGTTCCCTCCGTCCCGCTGGCGCGGTAGAACGCGGCGCCGGCGGCGGCCGCGAGCGCGGCGAGGCCGACGAGCAAGCCGGCGGTCAGCGAGACGTGTCCGAGGAGGTAGGCGACGACCCAGAGGACGGCCAGGGCCGTCGGGAGCGCGACGCCCGCCCCGCGGTCGGCGAGGCGGGGAAACAGGGCGGCCGCGAGCGGCATCCCCACGGCAAGCAAGGCGAGGTAGGCCACGAGCCACCAGAGGACCAGACCGTACTCCATTATCAGAGTGCCCGTCTCCGGAGCCTATACTTCTTGTGGACCACCTGGGGTTCCGGGGAACGGCTCCCGGTAGCGGTCGTCGGGATCGGTGACCGCGGCCGACGAACGCTCGACTGCGACCGCGGTCGCCAAGATGTCGCTCGTTCCGAACGGTTTTTACTCGCCCCGGTGGTCACTGCAGACGATGAGCGCGTCCGTCGGTCTCGTGGTCCCCGCCTTCCGCCCCGACGTGGACCGACTCACCGGGTACGTCCGCGCCCTCGACGAGCGGCTCGCTCCCGACGCGATCCGGATCGAACTGGACGACGCGGACGACCGGGTCGCGGCCGCCCTCTCGGACCTGCCGGCGACCGTCCACCGCTCGCCGTACCGTCGCGGCAAGGGCGCCGCCGTCACCGCCGGGTACGAGGCGCTCGACACCGACGTGCTCGGGTTCGTCGACGCCGACGGCTCCACCGGCCCCGCCGAGTTCGCCCGCGTGCTCGCGGCCGTCACCGACGGGGGCGCCGACGTGGCCGTCGGTTCCCGCCGCCACCCCGACTCGACGATCACCAGCCACCAGACGTTCGCCCGCCGGTTCCTCGGCGACGGCTTCGCCTGGCTGGCCCGCCGGATGTTAGACGCCGATCTGTACGACTACCAGTGCGGTGCGAAGGCCATCACCGCCGAGTCGTGGGAGGCCGTCCGCCAGCACCTCTACGAGCCGGGCTTCGCCTGGGACGTAGAGCTGGTCGCGATGGCCGGCGCGCTGGAGCTGGACGTCGCCGAGGTGCCGATCACCTGGGAGGACAAGCCCGGTTCGACCGTCTCGCCGGTCCGAACGTCCGTTCGACTCGCCCGCGCGCTGCTCTCTTCGCGCCACCGCGCGAAACAGATCCGGGACAGCCGCGTCCACAACGCCATCGCCGCGACTCGCGAGGACCCGACCGCGCTGGTGGACAAGCATGACTGACGGGAACGTCGACGGAACGGGCGAGACGAGCCTGGAGGGGAGCGACGACTCCCGGATCGACGCGCTGCTCTCGGGCGTGCGGTTCGGCAAGTTCGTCTCCGTCGGCGCGGTCGGTGCGGTCGCCGACAACGCGATGCTCGCGCTGCTCGGTCTGGGGTTCGGCGTTCCGGAACTGGTCGCAAAGGCGATCGGGATCGAGACCGCCATCCTGGTGATGTTCGCGGTGAACGAGCACTGGACGTTCGCCGACGAGGGGGAACCCGGGTCGAGGGCGTTCCTGCATCGGCTGGGCAAATCACACCTGGTCCGCTCGGGCGGGTCGCTCATCCAGTTCGGCATCTACTGGTACCTGACCCAGCGGCTGGACGTGACCGTCGTCGTCTTCGAGACGGACCTGTGGTTCCTGCTCGCGAGCCCGCTCGCGATCGGCGTCGCGATGTTCGTCAACTACGTCTTCGAGAGCCTGTTCACCTGGCAGGTCCACGAGACCTGACCGCGGGACTAATTCACGGACGGCGAACGAATCACAACCCTTAATGGGTGGTCGCCGGTACAAACTGGTAGCGGGATGGGATAGCCAGGAGATTCCGGCGGGCTCATAACCCGCAGATCGGTAGTTCAAATCTACCTCCCGCTATTTTCGAGGAACCAACGCGAACGAGGAGCGTAGCGACGAGTGAGCCTGTTTCCTCGAAATACTCGAGTAGATTTGAACCCTGGCAGTCGCAGCGTCGAACGCAGTGAGGCGACCGTCTGCCTCCGGTTCAAATCTACCTCCCGCTATGGTTTTGCCGCGAACGACACGGCGAGCACCGCGAAGCGTGTGCGAGCCAGCATGAGCGGCAACCAGAGTCGAAGAGATTTGAAGTAGGCGAGTCGTGCGCAGCGAACGAAGTGAGCGAGCACGTCTGGACGTAGTTCAAATCTACCTCCCGCTATGGTTTTGCCGCGAACGACACGGCGAGCACCGCTTCGCGTGTGCTTGCTATCGTGACCCGGAGAATCTCCTGAGACACCCGTCAGTGATAGAGTACGTCCGCGAGCGTCGACTTCGCAGTCGACCGACGACAAGCGGAGGGTTCTTGAGGCGTCGGGACGGGAACACGTCACGTATGCGTCACCCGAGTCTCACCGCGCGGATGGCGGTCGTTGGATCGATCCTGTTCGCGTTCTACGCCGTCGCCGCGGTCGTGGCGATGGGCGCGTTCTCGGTCCCGCTGTGGCTGGTCCTGGTCGGGAGCGTCCTGTTCGTGGGGGTCCAGTACAAGATCGGCAAGTGGGCCGCGATCCGGAGCGTCGGGGCCGAAGACATGCCCGAGGAGCAGTACGCGGAGATCCATCGGCAGGTCGAGGCACTCTCCGAGGAGATGGGCATCGACAAGCCCCGGCTCATGATCGCCCGGATGGGCGTGCCCAACGCCTTCGCGGTCGGGCGGAAGGGCGCCGGGACGGTCGTGGTCTCGCGGGAACTGCTCGCGACGCTCGACGCCGACGAGGTCGAGGGCGTGCTCGCACACGAACTGGCCCACATCGCGAACCGTGACGTGGTGATGATGGTGCTCGGACAGGGGATCGCCTCCATCGTCGCTATCGTCGCCCAGTGGGTCGTCCTGCTGACCGGCGACAACGAGATCGCCGACTTCTTCCTGGCCATCGTCGTCGGCCAGGTCGTCCAGATGCTCGTCATGCTGTTCGTGATGGCCATCTCGCGGTACCGCGAGTACGTCGCCGACAGCGACGCCGCGGGCGCCATCGGCTCGGGCGAGCCGCTCGCGCGTGCGCTGGAGAAGATCAGCCGGGGCAACGAGCGCGCCAGCGAGTCGGCGGTCGACGAGCAGGTCAACGCGCTGTGCATCTTCGGCGAGGAGCGCGGCCTCGCGCGGCTGTTCGCGACCCACCCGCCGATGGAGAAGCGCATCGAGAAGCTGCGGAGCTGAGATGGACTACCGAACGCTGCTGGCCGGGGTCCTCGGCGTCGGTCTCGGTGCGGTTCTGATCGCGGCGCCCGAGGTCGTCGTCCGCGCGCACACTGTCGGGCGGGTTCCGGGCGACCGCGGCGGCGAGTACGGGACCGACGGCGAGTCGAACAGCGGGATCCGACGGCTCGTGCGGGGCGTCGGTGCGGCGCTGGTGCTCGCGGGGCTGTACTTCGGTGCGGTCGCGGTCGGAGCGGTGTAGCAGGAATCGAGCGCCGCGTCAGTCGTCGCCCTGGTCGTCGGTGATGACGACCTCGCCGTCTTCGACGACGACGTTGATGAGCGTTTTGGCGTCGTAGCCGGCGTCGGCGAGCTTGTTGGGGCCGTCGTCTTTCTTGATGACGCAGACGATGTCGACGATGTCGGCGCCGATGTCTTCGAGGGCGCCGGTGAGCCCGGAGAGGGTGCCGCCCGTCGAGAGCACGTCGTCCAGCAGGAGGACGCGGTCGCCCTCGTAGACGTCGTTGACGTACATCTCCGACTCGGAGTAGCCGGTGACCTGCGAGAGCGCGACCTCGCCGTCGAGGCCGTACTGGCGCTTGCGGACGACGACGATGGGGATGTCGGTCATCAGCGAGACGGCGGTGGAGATGTGGATACCCATCGCGGCGGGGGTGACGATCTTGTCGACGTTCTCCAGTTCGGCCTTGCGGATGATCTTGATGACGATCTCCCGGAGCAGCTCGGGCCGAAGCATCGGCACGCCGTCGCTGATCGGGTGGACGAAGTAGTGATACCCCTCTTTCTCGATGATCGGGGCGTCGAGCAGCGACTGCTTGAGGCGGTTCATGCCCGGGGAATGACCACGGGGAGCAAAAAGCCTGACTAGCTACGCCGACGCCAGCAGGTCGGTCAGCCAGTCGGCGACCGGCAAGACGTGAGGGCCGTACCGGAAGTAGACGAACGCCGAGAGCAGCGCCAGATCGGTCCCCAGTGCCGCGGCGAGCCCACCGGTGACGGCCGTCAGCGAGTCGACCCGCTCGTCGAGGGCGCTCCCGAGCACCGAGACGGCGAAGGCGACGCCGACGACGAGGCCGACGACGGCGTGGAGCTGGAAGGCGCCGCCGCGCCCGAACGAGCCGACCGTGACGGCGACGAAGACCAGTTGCGCGCCCAGGAGGACGCCGCCGAGGTAGCTCCACAGTGCCGCGCGGCCGTGCTCGGCCAGAACCCGACGCATCCACGGCTGGCGGGCCAGCGCGTAGACGGTGAGGACGTACACCGGCAGGAGGTATCGGACGGTCACCTGAGCGAACAGCGGCAACCGAGGGATGTAGATCAGCGTGAACAGGACGGCGACGAGGGCGACGAACGCGTCGGTGGCGGCGACCGGCGACGTTCGGACCGCTCGAACCGACCGTCGGAGGCGGTCACCTACACCTCGGTCGGTCCCGCTTCCGCGAACCGCGTCGGTCGCGCGGCGTCCCCCGGTCGCGACGAGCGCGGCGACGCCCGCGAGGACGGGCGCCGATTCGAGGACCGAGAGGTTGATCGCCTGGTCGTTGTCGCGGGCGCCGATGTACCCGTCGTAGCCGGCGCGGACGAAGGTTCGGTACAACGATTCCGGGTCGGAGACGACGGCCTTCGCACCGGCGACGAACGGGCCGAAGATGAGCCCGGACCGCTCGGCTGCCGTCGCGACGATAGTTCGAACGGGTGCCGGTAGGAGCGGTGGCGACCCGTCGCTCGTGGCGCCACCGGTTCCACCGCCCCCGCCACTGCCCGCCTCACCGAACGCGCCGCCGTCGGTCGAGACGGCGAACTCCGAGAGCATCCGCGGCGGGCGGACGGGGTCGCCGGAGATAGCGGCGTTGGTCGCGAAGAAGGGGACGAGCGACGCGGCGAAGGCGGTGCCGACGACGGCGAGGGTCCGTCGGTCGTTCGACGGCGCCGTCGGCAGGTCGACGGCGACGAGCGCGAGGAAGACGGCGAACGCCTCGCCCGCGTGGACCCAGGTGTACAGCCCGACGAGGGCGTAGGCCAGCGCGCGAAAGCCGGTCGGCGAGAGCAGCGCGTCGCGGTCGTCGGTGTTTTCGCCCACCGACCGACTGCGGTAGAACGCGTAGACCACGCCCACGAGGAGCGCCGTGACGGTGACGTGGCGCTTGGGGATCGCCGCCCAGAAGCCGACCGGCGTCGCGAGGACCGACGCGACGGCCGCGGCGATGCCGAGCCGTCGGTCGTGCATGCGAGCGAGCAGTCGGTAAACGGTCGTCGCGACGAGGGCGGTGGCGAGGACCGTCCCGAGCTGGAGCGCCGCAAGCGGGAGCAGGCGTGGGGGGATCGGTTCCGCCAGCGCGGCGCTGGCCGCGAACGACGCGAGCGCGAGGACGGCACCCGTCGTCGCACAGGTCGATTCTCGACCGGTGACCTGGCCGACCTGGACCGCGAACGCCAGCAGGAGGAGCGACCACCCGGCCGCGAAGACGAGCCCGAGATCGGCGACCGCCGTGACTGCCCGCAGACCCCACAGCAGCGGGACCGCGACGGCGACCTGACCGTAGTTCCGGCCGTAGAGTCGTCCATCGTGGACGTTCATCCCCGGCGCTTCCAGAGAGCCGTACACCGCCTCGTCGACGACGAGACTCCCGTCGGCGAGCGCCACCAGCGCGTTCGCCAGCGTGTAGTTGTCGGTGATGAACACGCCGACCCGCCAGGTGACGCCGACCGCGAGGAGGGTTCCGAGGAAGACGACGAGCCCGAGGCGGTCGCCGACGACGGCGCGGACGAGCACCGTTCGAGCCGTCGCCACCCGTTCGCGAACGTCGACCGAGGCGACCGACTCGGCGCGTCCGGTGCTCATCCGCTCACCTCCACGGGGACCGTCCGGTTCGCGACGAGGGTCTTCCCGCCGCTGTCGCGCAACACGAGCGAGAGCGTCCCGTTATACCGGTCGGCGTCGACCGCGTCGTCGGCGAGCGTGTCCTCGCGTAGCGACAGTGAGGCCCAGCCGGTGTCGCCGTCGCTCAGGAAGTGCGTCGTCGAGCGGGAGTACCCCAACGCGGGGATGTCGATGCCGTAGGCCACGGTCGGTTTGCCGTCGATGGCGGCGAGGTGGATCCGCGCGTCGGGGACGGTGAGATAGTACGACTGTGACTGATAGCCGCGGTCGATCGCAACCGACGACGGGAGTTCGACCTCGTCGACCGTCGCGTTGCCCTCGCCGAGTCCCGACATGTCGTAGCGCGGCGTCGTCAGGTCGACGAGGCCGATAGCGGGGCCGCTGAGGACGGTCACGCCGACGATGACCGCGGCGGTGGCGTAGACGAGCGCGCGACCCCGATCCATTGGCGGATGACTGCGCCCGACTGTCATAAAGCCGACGGCCGCGGCTGGCGAGGATCGGAACCGCAAAATCGGGCCGAAGTGAGCCGAACTAGGCGTCGGGGCCGTCCTGCTCGTTGAGCGTCGAGGAGGTGTCGCCCTCCTGGGCCTGGTAGACGACGCTGATCTCGTAGTCCGAACTCACGTAGACGTTGGCGCGGTCCCCCGAGACGACGGCGCTGTCGTCACCGCTTGCCGTGCCGTTCCAGGGGCCACTTTCGACGTGGTTGATCTGGCCGCCACCGTTGTCGGCGACGTAGTTCTCTAGTTCCGCACCCACGGCGGCGGACCCCTCGAATGGGGCGCCCGAGTCGTAGTTCGCTCCACTGGAATTGAACCCGCTCCCCCGGACGTACAGTTCGTTGCTACTCACGGAGTCGCCGCCGTCGTGAGTGACGCTCAGAACCCCCCAGTTCGATCCACCCGAGTTCTCGTCGATCTGCTCGTAGTCGAAGCCGATCGTCGCCGTCGGTGCCCCCTGCTGTGCTTGGTTCCCCAGTCCGAGGACGAACGAGGCGATGACAGCCGCGAGGATCACCGTGATCGCGACCATCAGGATGACCCCGATGACCGGCGACACCGCGTCGTCGTCGTCGAGTAGTTGCTTGAGTTTCATATGTGTGTGTGCCTGCATCCCGATCGGCAGGCGTAGGCCCGCCGAACCCCGGGAATGCTATCGTCACCTCCGGCAGTCTCGGTAGTTAATTCCGCTCACCGTTCACGGGTTTTCGCGAGTTCAGACCCGTCTTGAGTCGGCGCAGTCCAGCTATCACTACGGAGAATTCCAGCGGAGAGAACTCGATAGACGAGATATCTCCCAAAACTGTGGTCGCGGAGTAGTGTCGGCTCGACGTCCGATCGCGGTGTCGTTACTGCTCGAACTCGTCTGGGACGTACTCGTCGTCGCCGAGTTGCATGTCGGCGCCGCTGTAGGTGTGATAGGCAGCGGAGACGGTGAACGTCGCGGCGATGACGGTCGCCCATTCGAGCGGCGTCAGGAGCGTGAGCGGGAAGAGACCGGTCCACAGCGCGGCGACGATGGCGCAGCTGATCGACCCGAGCGAGAGGTAGAACTCCCGCCAGGGGAACTCGGAGCCGGGGACGATCTCCAAGTACACCGTCAGTTCCTCGGTGTAGGGCGTCCGCGCGACCGTGTTGTCCTCGGTGTCGTACTCGACGATGCCGGCCTCCTCCATCTTGGAGAGATGGGTCTGCTGGAGGGTCGTGTAGACGCGCTTCTTCTGGTCGTTGGTCACCTCTTCGACCGGCGTCTGGTACTCCCAGGCGGCGACCTGCGTTGCGAGGTCGCTCAGCCCGACCGGCTCGTCGTAGCGCTTGAGATACTCCAGCACGTACCGACGGCGCTGGTTCTGTAGGACGTCGAATATCTCCCCTTTCGACAGCTCCACGTCCCCGTCCGCGCCCGTCGGAAACCGTCTCGTCTCGTTGCTCATGATGTGGACCCGTGTTCGCGAGGGGCGATCAGCCCGCCCAGTCGACGATATGTGATTCGATGGGCATATGCTAAGAGCGTTTCGGAGCCGTCGGGACGATTGCGACTCGCCGAAGTGACTGTCCCGGGACAGTTCGTTCTCAGATACGATACCTACCTTCGAAATCAGATATGAAAAAGACGGGAGAAGTCACCCGGCGAGTTCGGAACAGCTCCTAACTCGGTGAGTCGTCAGGCGTCGGGACCGGTCCACGTCTTCAGCGTGGTTGAGCTATCGCCGGTGGTACTCTGCCAGACCAGGCTGACCTCGCCGTCCGAGCCGATCCCGTCGAGCCGGATCGACATCCCCGCCTGCACCTCTGAAGTCGGGCCGACATCGTCGCTGTACGCATCGTTATCCCAGGTCTCGCCCAAAGAATCGAGATCGGCGGTGGGAGCAGCGTTCGACCCCTCGGAACCACGCAGGTAGAGGTTCTGCGCCTGGATCGTTTCACCACCGTCGTGCGTGACCGTGAGGTTGCCGTAGTCGTTGGTATCGACCTCCCACTCGAAGCTAAAGGAGGCCTGCGGGGAGGTGTTACTGACCTGGTCGCCGAGTCCGAGGACGAACGTCGCGATGACGGCCGCGAGGATGACCGTGATAGCGACCATCAGGATGACCCCGATGACCGGCGACACCGCGTCGTCGTCGTTGAGTAGTCGTTTGAGATTCATTGGTTATCGTCACGCCCGATGCGTGGGGATTGTCCCCGGCGAGTCGCCACCGGACCGAGCCAGCCGCGACGGACCCGGCGACGATCGGTGCGTGTCGTCTGTGACTCGCCCGCCGCGACACATAAGCGTCACCACCGTATTATCAAATTCGGAAATTCAGGGGACGCTGTACCGAACTCAAAACTGATAATGAATGGCGTCTCGCCACGCCGAACGGTGTCCGGGCGCGGCGATCTCGCGTTCCCTCGCGAGGAACCGGCCGGACCGTCCGATGCGGCGACGAGAACGGAAGAGACCGCCAGACAGTCGGGGGAGAAAGAAATCCTTTAACGAGTTCCGGCTAAGAATCAACCGAACGATTGATGACACCCACCTTCGTCCGAACGACGCTCCGTGAGTCGAGGGGGCCAGCCCAGTGACTGGAGCCGGCTTTCTCGTGCCGGTCTCGGAGTCCCCGACCCTCCGGTCCACCGTGGCGCACGCGCTCCAGGAGGCGCTCGATCGCATCGACGACGGCGCCGAGTCCGCTGCGGTCCACTTCGTCTATCCGGTCTCGGATCGGTCGAGCGTCGGCGACGGGTCCCCCGAGACCGAGCAGGCGCGGGACCTCCTCGAGAAAGTGGCCGTCTGGGCCGAGGAGGACCTGGGTGAGGAGAGCGACGCGGTGACCGTCGAGACCGGGCTGGTCGGCACTCGCGAGTACCTGTTCAGCCCGGGCGACTACGCCGAGGTGCTGACTCGATACGCGCGCGAGTTCGACCTCGACTGTGCGGTGTTCGACCCCGAGTTCAATCCGCTCGGGACGACGCCGCTGTTGCCCCCTCTCCAGAGTGAGGTTCGTCGGGCCGGTCTCGACGTGACGGAAGCGCCGGTCCAGCGCCAGCGGCGGAGCCCGCTGCTCGTCAGGCGCGGGACGGTCGCGCAGTTCCTCGCGCTGTTCGGCGTCTCCTATCTCTTCTATCTGCTCCTCGCGGGGTCGCTGGCGACGTTCGAACTCGTCACCGGCGCCATCACCGCCGGGATCGTGGCGGTGGCGCTGTGGGGGGTTTCGCTCACCGCACCGGTCGAGCCCGTCCGGTCGGTCAAGCGACTCGTCAGGTTCGCGCTGTACGTACCGTATCTGCTCTGGGAGATCGTCGTAGCGAACGTCAAGATCGCCTACGTCGTGCTCCACCCGGACCTACCGATCGACCCGAAGCTCGTCGAGTTCGACGCCGCGGTGTCGTCGTCGCTCCCGGTGACGACGCTCGCCAACAGCATCACGCTCACTCCGGGCACGCTGACTGTCGACGTGTCGCGGCGCCACTTCACCGTCCACACGCTGACGCGCGACTCGCGGGCGGACCTGTTCGACGGGTCGCTCGAACGGGCGGTCAGGTTCGTCTTCTACGGGCTGGCCGCCGCGCGCATCCCCAGCCCCAGCGAGCGCACCACCGAGGAGGGCGAAGAGTCGTGACGCTCGTCGAAGACGCCCTCCTGGCGACCGCCGGTGCGTTCGTCATCACGTCGCTGGTCGCGGTCTACCGGATCGTCGACGGGCCCACGATGCCCGACCGCGTCATCGCGATCAACGTCATCGGGTCGAACGTCGTCATCGTCATCGCGCTGCTGGCGGCGGCCATCGGCGAAGCGGGCGCGCTCGACATCGCGCTCGTCTACGCGCTGTTGAACTTCCTGTTGAGCATCGCGATCTCGAAGTTCTCGGTCGAACGCGGAGGGGTGCTCTGATGGCGCCCCGCGAGATCGCAGTGCTGGTGTTGGCGGCCGGCGGCGTGTTCTTCGCGCTCGTGGCCGCCGTCGGGCTGGTCCGACTCCCGGATCTCTACACGCGCGCCCACAGCACGTCGAAAAGCGAGACGCTCGGCGCCGTGTTGACGCTCTCGGCCGTCGCCATCGCGTTCGGACCCGGGCTGTCGTCGGTGAAAGTCCTCCTGCTCCTGGTGTTCATGTTCCTCACGAACCCCACGGCCGCCCACGCGATCACTCGGGCCGCCATCGAGGAAGGCATCGAGCCGTGGACGACGGAGGACGACTCATGACGGGGGCACTCGAAGTCGGCCTCGTCGCCTTCGTCCTCGCCTGTGCGGTCGCGACCGCCCTGCTTCGGGACGTGCTCGGGTCGATAATCGCGTTCGGGGCCTACAGCCTCGGCATCGCCGTCATCTGGGTGTTCCTGCGCGCGCCAGACGTGGGGCTCACCGAGGCCGCGGTGGGCGCCGGTATCATGACGGTCCTGTTCCTGCTGACCATCGCCAAGACCGTTCGCCCGGCCGACGACGAGGTCCTCGAATCGGTCGACCTGCGCGCCCTGGCCGTCTCGCTCGCGCTCGTCGCCGTGCTGTCGACGACACTGGTCGCGCTCCCCGCGGTCGGCGACCCCGGGTCGGCCGTCGCGAGCGATAACGTGACCGACTACTACCTCGACAACGCCTACGAGGAGACCGAGGTGAAAAACGCCGTGACCGCCGTGCTGGCGGCCTACCGCGGGTTCGACACGCTCGGCGAGGCAGTCGTCGTCTACTCGGCGGGGATCGGCCTGTTGGTCGTCCTCGACCGGGAGGTGCTCGGATGAGCGACGCCGAAGAGGTCCCAGTCGGGGACGGAGCCGCGGCCGAGGACGGCCGCGGACTCTACGTCGAGAGCCCGATCATCATGACGACGGTCCGGATCATCACCCCGTTCGTCTTCACGCTCGGGCTGTTCGTGATGTTCCACGGCGCCGACTCCTCCGGCGGCGGCTTCCAGGGCGGCGTCATCGTCGGGACGGTCGTGCTCATGCTCGCGATCGCCTTCGGCATCGAGACGACGCGCGACTGGGTCGGCCCCCGTCTGGCCGTCGCGCTCGTCGGCCTGGGGGTGCTCGCCTTCCTGCTGACCGGCATCGGGTCGGTACTGTTGGGCGGTGGCTTCCTCGAGTACGAGGTCTACCCCGTCCCCCACGCGATCAAGTACGGTATCGAGTTCGTCGAGCTGGCGATCGGGCTGGTCGTCTCCGGGATCGTAACCGGCCTCTTTTTCGTCATCGCCGCGGGAATGGCCGACGACGGGAGTGATCTCGCGTGATAGACCTACTCGCAGACCGGCTCTACTATCTGGTCTCGTTTCTCCTGCTCGGCGTCGGGACGTACATGCTGATAGCCAACCGGAACGTGGTCAAGAAGGTGATCGGGATGAACGTCTTCCAGACGGGCATCTTCCTGTTTTTCATCACCGCCGCGTTCGTGACGGGCGCGAGCCCGCCGCTGCTGACCGCGCCCGAACCGTACGTCAGCCCGCTGCCCCACGTCCTGATCCTCACCGCCATCGTCGTCGGCGTGAGTCTCACGGCCGTCGCGCTCGGGCTCGTCGTGCGCGTCTACGAGGAGTACGGCACGCTCAACGAGGAGGCCATCCGGCAGGTGAGCCACGATGAGTGACCTGCCCGCCCTCGTCGTTGCCCTCCCGCTGTTGGGCTCGGTCGCGGTGCTGCTCGGTGGGCTCGTCCGGCCGCGCACCGGCTGGCCGATCACCGTCGTCACCGCCCTCGCGCAGGTCCTCGCAGTCGGGACGCTCGCCACGCGCGCGTTCGGCGACGAACCGGTGCGCTACGTCGTCGGCGGCTTCTCACGACCGTTCGGGATCGAACTCGTCGTCGACGGCCTGTCGGCCTCGATGGCACTGCTGGTCGCCGTCGTCTCGCTCGGCGTCCTCGCGTACGCGCGCACCGCGGGCCCGCGGTCGAACCCCTTCTACGCGACGTACCTCCTGCTGGTCGGCGGCCTGACCGGCATGAGCATCACCGGGGACGTGTTCAACATGTACGTGTTCCTGGAGATCACGGGCCTGACCGCCTACGCGCTGGTCGCCAGCGGCGACGGCGGCCGCTCGGCCCTGGCGGCGCTGAAGTACCTGCTCGTCGGCACGGTCGGCGCGTCGCTGTTCCTGCTCGGGATCGGCTACGCTTACATCGCGACCGGGACGCTCAACATGGCCGACCTGTCGGACCAGCTGGCCGCGGTCGGCTACCAGGACCCGCTCGTGCAGGCCGCGTTCGGCCTGCTCGTCGTCGGCCTGTTCGTCAAGGTGGCGGTCTTCCCGGTCCACACCTGGCAGCCGACCGCCTACGCCGGCGCGCCCGACTCCGTCAGCGCGTTCATCTCGGCGCTGGTCTCGACGGTCGCCGCCTACGCGCTGATCCGGATCGTCTTCACCGTCTTCACCGTCGACTTCCTCGCCGACAACGGCTTCGCTCAGACGGTGCTCGCGGTCGCCGCGGTCGTGAGCATCGTCGTCGGGAGCCTCCTCGCGGTGAGCCAGACGGAGATCAAGCGGATGCTCGCCTACTCGTCGGTCTCGCAGTTCGGGCTCGTCCTCGCGGCTATCGCGGTCGCGAACGGGACCGCGCTGACGGGCGCGGCGATCCACCTGGTCGGCCACGCGGTCATGAAGGGCGGCCTGTTCCTGACGAGCGGGCTGGTCGCGACCGAGACCGGCGCCCGCTCGATCGACGGCTACGACGGGCTCGCCGAGCGGCTCCCGTCGGGCGCGGGGGCGTTCGGCGTCCTCGCGCTCGCAATGGTGGGCGTCCCGCCCGCCGTCGGGTTCGTCGGTAAGTGGTACGTCGCCCTGGGCGCCGTCGAGGCCGAGGCCTGGCCGCTCGCGGTCGTCATCTTCGCGAGCACGCTCCTGACGCTGGCGTACTTCGCCCGGATCGTCGAGCGGATGTACTTCCGCGAAGCGCCCGAACCCGCCGCCAGCGTCGAGTCGGCCGAGACCGGCGCGACGACGGCCGTCGTCACCGACGGTACCGGACCGACCGGCGACCAGACCACCGGGTCGGCCCCGCGCGTCTCTCTCGGGATGCGCGCGACGGTCGTCGGCGCGGCCGTCCTGGCTATCGTCCTCGGCGTCGCCGCGTTCCAGTACGGACAGCTCCTCGAACCAACCATCGAACGGCTCCTGTCATGACGGAACTCACTTCTCTCAGACCGGTCGCCGCAGTGCTCGTATCGGCCGTCGCCATCGTCCCGATCCTCGCCTCGCGAGGACGGCCGAACCTCCGGGAGTCGTGGACGGTGCTCGCGGCGCTCGCGAAGCTGGGGATCGTCGCCAGCATGGTCCCGGGCGTGCTCGCCGGCGACACCTACGTCACCGACTTCGGCACGTTCGTCCCTGGCGTCGACTTCGTCCTCCGCGCGGACGCGCTCGGCGTCCTGTTCGCTCTGCTGGCGAGCCTGCTGTGGGTGGTGACCAGCTTCTACAGCGTGGGCTACATGCGCGGGCTCGACGAACACGACCAGACCCGCTACTTCGCGGCGTTCGCCGGCAGCGTCGCCTCGGCGATCGGGATCGCCTTCGCCGGCAACCTGCTGGTGCTGTTCGTCTTCTACGAGCTGCTGACCGTCGCGACCTACCCGCTGGTCGCCCACGACGAGACCGACGAGGCCCGCGCCGCCGGCCGCAAGTACCTCACCTACACCTTCGGCGGCGGCGTCGCCGTCCTCGCGGGCGCGGTACTGATCTACTGGGCCACCGGCACGACCGCTTTCGCCGCCGGCGGGATCGCCGATCTGGCGACGGCCGACCCGACGGTCGCCCGCGTCGCCTTCGCCCTGCTGATCACCGGCTTCGGCGTCAAGGCCGCGCTCATGCCGATCCACTCGTGGCTGCCCGACGCGATGGTCGCGCCGACGCCCGTCTCCGGCCTTCTGCACGCGGTCGCGGTCGTCAAGTCCGGCGTCTTCGGCATCGCGCGGGTCGTGCTCGACGTGTTCGGACCGGACCTGATGGCCGAACTCGGGATGGGGACGATCCTCGCGGCCATCGCCGCGTTCACGCTCGTGGCCTCCAGTGTCATCGCGCTCCGCCAGGACAACCTCAAGCGCCGGCTGGCCTACTCGACGGTGAGCCAGCTGTCGTACATCGTGCTCGGGCTGGCGGTGTTGCACCCGTACTCGCTGGTCGGCGGCCTCCTGCACATCCCCGCCCACGCGTTCATGAAGCTCACGCTGTTCTTCTGTGCGGGCGCGATCCACGTCGAGACCCACACCGACGACATCAGCAACATGGCGGGGATCGGCAGACGGATGCCGCTGACGATGACCGCCTTCGGCGTCGCCGCGCTGGGGATGGCCGGGATCCCGCTAGTCGCCGGCTTCGTCAGCAAGTACTTCCTGCTCATCGGGACGGTCGAGGCCGGCGGCGTGAACGTGGTCTTCACGGGCGCGTTGCTGGTCTCGGGCATCCTCAACATCGCGTACTTCTGGCCGATCGTCTACGCCGCCTTCTTCGAATCGCCCGGCGAAGAAGACCCCAAACCGCTCGTCGAAGCGGTCCTCGGCGGTCGCTTCGGCGAGCGTGACGTGGCTACCGACGGCGGGTCGCCTGACGACGGCTCCGACGACGCCGGCGGAGATACCGACGGCGACCACGGGCACGCCGACGACCACGGCCACGACGAGCACCTCGCCTGGGAACACCGCCGGTGGACCGGCGAGGAGTCGACCTGGCTGATGCTCGGCCCCATCTGCTTCGCCGCGGCCGGCTCCGTCGTCCTCGGGATCGTCCCCGACGCGGCCGTCTTCCTGCGGATCGTGAGACTCGTCGTCTCCGGCGTGACGGGGGTGAGCGTCTGATGGTCGACCCGATCGTCCCGCCGTTCGTTCCCGTCGCGATCGCGGCGCTGCTACTCCCGTTCCTCGGCCGCAAGGCCGGCCACGCGCTTGGCGCCCTCGCGTCGGCCGCGGTCGTCCCCTACGTCTGGCTGACTGCCGAGGGCCAACACCTCCCGGCGAAGCTGTTCGGGTTCGACGTGGTGCTGTACAACGTCGACGGCTTCTCGACGCTGATGGGCCTGATCTTCGGGTTCATCGCCGCGGCGGCGGTGATCTACTCCTACTACAGCGACGCCGACTCGATCCAGACCGCGTTCGCGCTGAGCTACGTCGCCGCCAGCCTCGGCGCCGTCTTCGGCGGCGACTGGCTCTCGCTCGTCTTCTTCTGGGAGCTGATGGCCGTGACCAGCACCCTCCTCGTGTGGTACTACGGCGGCCGGGCGGTCCGAGCCGGCTTCCGCTACGCGCTGTTGCACGGCGTCGGCGGGACGCTCCTGCTGGGCGCCGTCGTCTGGCACTACGTCGAAGTCGACTCGTTCCTCTTCTCGGCCGCCGAGGCCGGGATGGCCGGACCGGTCGCGCCCGTCCTCGCGGCGGTCGGCATCGGCGTCAACGTCGGCTTCATCGGCCTGCACGCCTGGCTGCCCGACACCTACCCGCGCCCGCACGTCGCGGCCAGCGTCTTCCTCTGCGTGTTCACCACGAAGACCGGCGTCTACGGCATGTACCGCGCGTTCCCCGAGGGCAACGTCGCGATCGCCTACATGGGCGGACTGATGGCCGTCTTCGGGGCGACGTTCGCGCTGTTCCAGAACGACATGCGCCGGCTGCTGTCCTATCACATCCAGTCGCAGGTCGGCTACATGGTCGCCGGCGTCGGCATCGGCACCGCGCTCGGCCAGGCCGGCGCGATGGCCCACGTGTTCAACCACATCCTCTACAAGGGCTTGCTGTTCATGACCGCCGGCGTCGTCGTCTACCGGACCGGCAAAGAGAGCCTGAAGAAACTCGGCGGCCTCGGCCGCGAGATGCCGATCACCGCCGTCTCCTTCGCCGTCGCGGCGCTGTCGATCGCCGGGTTCCCCGGCTTCAACGGCTTCGTCAGCAAGGGGATCGTCATCTCGGCGAGCCACTACGAGTTCGTGAAGGGACCGCTCGCAGTCGGCGACTTCTACACGCTAGAGCTGCTGCTGCTGGTCGGCGGCGTCGGCACCTTCCTCTCCTTTATCAAGTTCGGCTACTACGCGTTCCTCCACGGAGAGTACGACGGAAGCGTCGCCGACGCCAACCGCGGCCAGGCCGTCGCCATGGTCGGCGTCGCCGCGCTGTGTGTCTTCTACGGGATCGTCGACGGCGCGCTGTTCTCGATTCTCCCCTTCGACGTGACCAGTGACGCCGCCGTCGGCCACGTCTACGAGACCTACACCGTCGACCACGTCGTCGAGGGCGTCGCGCTGGCCGTCATCGGCCTCGTCGGGTTCGTCCTCGTCAAGAAGCCCCTGTCGAAGGTGGGGCGGGTCCCCGACGTCGACAGTCTGTACAACCCCGCGGCGCTGTACGGCACCCGCGCGCTCGTCGTCGGCGTCACCGAACTGTACGCCGCGGTCGACCGCACTGCGGTGGCGCTCGCCGAGCGCTCGACGGCCGTGGCGGCGCGCCCGCGCGCGGCTATCACGGGCGCGACCGGCGAGGAACCGACGACCCTCCGCGCCGGCATCAGCACCAGCATCGTGCTCGTGGCGCTCGTCGCTATCGGCGTCCTGTTCGTCCTGGTCGTCTGACCGGCGACGCCGACGGTGCCATCGCCGGTCGCCCCGGGGACCTCCCGGCGCGACTGTCTCTGCCACCGGATCGCACGCCCCCACGTCGCTTTTCACTCCACCGACCGATCGGCCCGTATGACTCACTGGACCGAGTCGGTCTACCGCGAGAACCCCGAGGTGTTCCGTCGTCACCTCGAAGACCGCCTCGACGACGCCGCCGAGGAGGCCGACGACCTGCTCGCCCTGCTGTCCGACCACGACATCGATCCGGAGTCGGCGCTGGACGTGGCCTGCGGCATCGGTCGCCACGCGGTCGAACTCGGCGACCGCGGCGTCACGGTCCGGGGGATCGATATCTCCGAGTCGTACCTCGACCGGGCGTGCGAGCGGGTCGCCGACCGCGGCGTCGGCGACGCGGTGGCCGTCGAACGCGCCGACATGCGCGACCTCGCCGAGCGAACGGACGAGTACGACGTCGTCTACAACCTCTGGACTTCCTTCGGGTACTTCGACGAGGCGACGAATCGCGACGTCTTAGCTGGGATGCACGAACGGGTGGCCGAGGAGGGTGCGCTCGTCCTCGAACTCGTCAACCGCGACGGCGTGCTGGCCGACTTTCGCCCGGCTGGCATCCCGGAGGACGACGAGGACGGACTGGTCGTCGAATCCGCCGACTACGACCCCGAGACGGCCCGCATGGAGACGACTCGTCGCGTCTTCGCGGCGACCGACGAGGGGTACGACTACGAGGGCGAGATGGTCTACGACGTGCGGCTGTACGCGCCCGCCGAACTCGCGGCGCTGTGTCGCGACGCCGGCTTCGAGTCGGTCTCGCTGTACGCCGGGCTCGACGGCGAGCCGCTCGAACGAGAGTCGACGCGGCTGGTCGTCGTCGCCGAACCCTGAACGCGGACCACTCTCCCGTATCGACGGAGGTCCCCATCGCCGTCGAGATCGCTCGGTTACGGAGGCTCAAAGAGCTATTTGATGTGTGGAAAGACATTCGTGTATATATATCGTACCGGCGAGCATGTCGCTTTTGCAGCGGTTGTGGGCGCGCCGCCGCGAACGCCCGGTGCTGGTCGCCGTCGCCGCGCTCCTCCTGACGTCCCTGCTGGCGTATCCGGCCGTCGACTGGTGGCTCCGGTCGTCCGTCGAGTTCGCGTCGGACTTCCGCTTCGGCGACTTCGGCGCCTACACGGGCGCCGTCGACCGCTGGCAGGACGGACGGTCGCTCTACCCGCGGAACGAGGATGGCGGGTTCTGGGGCACGTACCTCTACCCGCCCGTGGTGGTCCTGTTGTTCTGGCCGTTCGAGGCGCTGCTTTCGTTCCGCGACGGCGCGATGGCCTGGCTGCTGGCCAGCGGCGTCCTCTGCTGGGGCGGGCTGCAGGCGCTGGTCGCCGCGCTGGGCTACGACCTCAGATGGTTCGAGCGAGTCGGGCTGGCGGCCCTACTCGCAGGGTTCCACCCCGCCGTCCTGACCGCCAAGCTCGGCCAGACCGCGCTGTTCATCGGCGGCCTGCTCTCGTTCGCCGCCGCGGCGCTGGTGCGGGACGGGCGCGGACCCGCGGTCGGCCCGGACGCCGGCGCTTGCGGGTCCGACAGCGCCGACACCGGCCTCCGCGACTCCCCGTGGGCGCTGCTGGCCGGGGCCGCCACCGCGGGCGTCGCCGTCCTCAAGTTCGCCTACGCGCCGATCGGCACGCACCTGCTCCACGACCGCCGGCGGCTGGTCGGTGCGCTCCTCGTCGTCCCGCCCGTCGTCTGGCTCTCGGTCCGCTTTTTCGGCGTCGAGGCGCACCTGACGTATCTCGACGTGCTTCACTGGGGAGTGACGCAGGGACGCGACGGCGCCCGGTCGCCGACGCTGTGGCTCGCGCCGTACTACAAACCGCTCGCGTGGCTCCCCGCGAACGCGACGCTCGGGACGGCCCAGGCGTTCAGAGTCGCCGCTTCCGCCGCCATCGCCGCCCTCGCTCTCCTCGCGCCGCCGCGAGCGCGCCGGACGGTATTCGCGCTCGGCGTCGCCGCCTTCCCGCTGCTGACCCCCCAGACCTACACATACTACTTCGTCGCGCTCCTGCCGGTCGCCGTCCTCTTGCTCGCCGGCGAGATCGAGCGGAACGGCTACCCCGAACTCGTCCTGCTCGGCGTCCTTCTGGTGCATTGCCACGCCTACGGGCTGCGCTTCCTGGTCCTCACCGTACCGAACGCCGTTCCCGCCTTCGAGGCGCTGGAACCCGTCTACCTGCTCTTCCAGCCCGGGCTGTGGGGCAACGTCCTCCTCGTCGGCCTCGCCGCTGTTCGGGTCACGCAGACCACCGCTCTCACCGAGATCCTGTCGACCGCGGACGAGCTGGGCACCGAAGGGTCTCGGAACGCGGCCGACGGCGACTGAAAAACGTGCGACCGCGAGGACGGGGCCGGGTCGTCTCAGTCGAGTTCCGCCGCGAGTTCGTCGGCGACTCGCGCGCCGAGACCGCTCTTCTGGCCCTCGAACTCGCGGGCGTCGTCGCTATGGACGATCAGTGCCCGCGTGCGGTCGCCGGCCATCACGCTCGCGTCGTTGCCGACGACGAAAGCCATCCCCGCCCGCTCCAGCAGTGAGCGAGCCTGCGAGACGATCGCGTCGTCGTCGCCGTCGGTCTCGGCCTTGAAGCCGACGATGGGGAGGTCCGGGAACTCCTCGCGGACGGTGTCGACGAGCTTCGGCGTCGGATCGAGTTCCAGCGTCAGCGACTCCGTTCCCGACCGGATCTTCGACTCGCGGCGTTCGACGGTGTAATCGGAGACCGCCGCCGCCGAGACGAGCGCGTCCGCGCCCGCGGCGGCCTCGCGGGTCGCCGCCAGCATCTCCGCCGCCGACTCGACCGACTCGACTGCGGCGTAGGGCACCTCGTCGCCGTCGTGGACGAGGGTAACGTCCGCCCCGCGGACGTGACAGGCGCGGGCGACGGCGCGGCCGGTCTTGCCCGAGGCCCGATTCGAGAGCGTCCGGATCGGGTCGATGGACTCCGTGGTGGCGCCGCTGGTGACGACGACGTGGCGACCCGCGAGCGGGTCCGGGGTAGCGGCCCGCGCCGTGGCGACCGCGATGGCGTCCTCGGTCGCGATCTTGGCTTTGCCCTCCTCGACGCGGGGGTCGACGAAGTGGACGCCCCAGGACTCGACGCGGTCGATGGCCGCCAGCACGCCGGGGTGGTCGTACATCGGCTCGTGCATCGCCGGGGCGACGACGACTGGGACGCCCGCACCGAGCGCCGTCGTCGCACACGTCGTGACCGGCGTGTCGTCGACCGCAGCCGCGACCTTCCCGACGGTGTTGGCCGTCGCGGGCGCGATCAGGAGGGCGTCGGCCCACCCCTCGCGGCCACAGAGTTCGACGTGTTCGACGGCGCCGGTGATCTCGGTGACGACGGGCTCGTCGGTCGCGAACTCCAGCGCCCACGGGTGGACGATCCCCTCGGCGGCGTCGGTGGTGACCGCTCTGACGCTCGCGCCGCGGCGACGCAGTTCGTGGGCGAGTTCGACCGTCTTCACCGCGGCGATCGAGCCGGTGACTCCCAGCGCGACGTTGACGCCGTCCAGCATCGCCCGCACCTTCTCGCCGCCGCGACTTATAAGAGACGGCTCGCGTCGGCCGCCGACAGCGGCTTCAGCCCGAAAGCGCCGTCGCTCGACGCGCTAAGAGCGAAAAGCGGGGACCGAGGGGGAGAGTGGGTGTCCGATCCGATGGGGGATGCCTCTGACACCCACCGGATAGTCGTCGCGAGCGAGCTATTCAGTGTTCCGTTCGTTCATCGACCGCGCACAACCGCGGTCACACGGTCCTCGGCCGATCCAGCGCCCCAGCGCCGATGTATCGAGCCCCCGGCCACCCAGCGACGCGCTCGCCGTCGGTGAGGCCGGTCGCGTCACTCCTCGTCGGCGACACTGGGGTGCATCGTCGGCTCGTCGGGATGGGGGTCGGCGACCGACTCGCGGACGGCCGCACGGGCCTCGTCCTCGCGACGCCGCCGCTCGGACTCGTCGATCTCCTCACAGCCCGGCGGGACATCCCGCCCGCGCTCGGTGAAGTAGCCCTCGGGAACGACCCAGTCGTGATAGAACGGCCGGTCGGAATCCTCGAGGAGCGTGATCGCGACCTGCGCGCCGTGACCGGCGGCGACGACCGCCTGGTGGTACTGCTTGGCCAACCGGCCGGCCGCGTACAGCCCGTCGACGTCCGTCCGCCCGAGGTCGTCGACACCGACGAACTGCTTCGACCCGCGCTGGACCAGCGAGACGTCCAGGTCGTCGAGGTACGACGGGTCCGACCACGACGCCGCGACGACGTAGGTGGCGGTCAGCGCGTCGCCCTCGTCGAGGGAGACGGTGAACCCCGACACCTCGTCGTCGGGCCCCAGATCGCCGTCCTCGGGGTACGGCGGGTCCTCGGGGTCGAGCGAGGCGACTCGCTCGACGCGGGCCTCGGTGAACTGCACCCCGTTGCGCTCGGCCTGTTGGCGCGTCGAGTCGAGCAGCAGTCGGGGGTTGACGCCCGCTGGGAAGCCGGGGAAGTTCTCCAAGTGGGCGTTGCGTCGGAGGATCGGCTCGCCGGTCGAGACGACGCGGGTGTCGAGTCCGGCCCGGGCAGTGAACACCGCCACGGTCAGCCCGGCCAGCCCGCCGCCGACCACGACCACATCTTCGTCGGCCATATCCGGCGATTCCACGGGAACCAGCTTAAGCGATGGGGGCCGCGGCTACTCGCGCGACGCGACCGCGAAGGCGACGACCGATACCATCACCAGCGCGAGCGCGACGGTCGCCCGGTCGTCGGGGACCCGGATCGGGACGGCGAAGTACCCGACGAGGAGCGCGACGACGACGGCACCGACCAGTACTGCCCCCGCGGCGGTCGCGTGCGCGAGTTCGGTCCGCGTCGACGGCCGGACGCCACCCAGGTCCTGCTCGAACCCGACGGCGTGGACGCCCAGGTCCCAGACGGCGAGTGCCGCGGCCGCCGCCAGCACGACCGCGGCCGTCGGGAGCGCGTCGGCGAGCAGCGCCGTCCCGACCAGTAGAAACCCGGCACCGACCGCGAAGCCGTGCCCTCGGCGGACGAACAGATCGGTCACGCGGTTGATACCGTGGACGAACGCCAGCACCGCCAGGAGCGCACAGAGGGCGGCGACGAGCCCGGGCACGGCCACGGCGACCGCGCTCGGGATCCCCGCGGCGGCCGAGAGGCCGAAGACGCGAGCGAGCGACGCGAGGGCACCGCCACCGATAGCGAGCGACGCGACGACGAGCCCGCCCGCGCCGTGCGCGACCGTGTTCCCCGGCGACGGACCGGTCCAGAAGACGACCGCTCGGTGGACCGACGGGGCGGCGGCGACGCAGAGCGACAGCGCGAGGACGACCCCGAGCGCGCCGTGAACGACCCCGCTCAGCAACACCGCGTCGACGGCGCGACCGACGAGCGGCCGCGCGGCGAGCGCCGAAGCGACGGCGTCACGGACGACCGCCGCCGACCCGAACAGTGTCCCGACGACCAGCGTCACCGCGTACCACCGCGGCAGGTCGTCGAGCGGCAGCCTGAACGACGCGGCCAGCCCCGACTCCGGCGCGGCCCGCCCGGGAACCAGTGAGTCGAGCGCGCGCGACGCCCGATCGACCGCGATCCCGGCAGCGACGCCGAGCACCTGCAACCAGACGGCTGCGCTGACCGGCGCCGCGGTCGCCCCCTCGAACGACCACACGACCAGTTCGGGCGCGAACCCCGTCCCGACGAGCAGGAACCACGCGACCACGAGCGCCGTCGCCACGATCGCGACGAACCCCGACTCCGAGGCGACGCGGGTCAGCCGATCGGTCGCCCCGTCGGAGAGCCCCGCCAGCGCCGCGAGCGCGACCGCCGCCGTCGCCGCGAGCACCACCGCGTGACCGGCCCGACCCGCCGTCGTGACGAGCCACCCAGTCGCCGCCACGAGACCGGTGGTGCCGACCGCGACAGCGACGCTCCCGGTGGCGAGTCGACGGGTCCGCGACGGGTCGAGCGCGCCGACGCCCCACCCGAGGACGACCGCACCCCCGACACCGATGACCCCGACCGCACCCGCGCCGGAGAGCGCGAGGGCGAGGACCGCGGCACACACCGCGATCGCGAGCGCGCCCCGCGCCGACACGACACCGGCCCGCGGGTGGGCGACGCTCATCGCTCCCACCTCGCGGCCGCGCGGTCGACCGCGACCTGGAGCGGCTCGTCGGGCGACCAGTCGACGACGCGCGCCCGTCGAGCGCCCGTCACCGAGCCGACGCGGGCGGCCCGCCGGATCCGCTCGACCGCCGCACCGGCCGTCGCCCGCCCGGTCAGGTCCGGGCTGACGACGGTCGTCGCGTGGTCGTGTGCGACCAGCCGCTCGACCGCCCGGACGGCGTCGTCGTCCAGCAGCGGCGAGACGAAGACGACCTGCGCACCGGCCGGAATCTCGTCGGTCAGCCGGCGCTGGCCGACGAGGA
Organism: Halosimplex litoreum; assembly: GCF_016065055.1. Taxonomy (NCBI): domain Archaea; kingdom Methanobacteriati; phylum Methanobacteriota; class Halobacteria; order Halobacteriales; family Haloarculaceae; genus Halosimplex; species Halosimplex litoreum. The sequence goes on along the minus strand of NZ_CP065856.1, from coordinate 3,239,110 downwards.
GCCCTCGTCTCCCCGCCGAGCGGTCGGAACGACCGGCCACCTCGGCGTCGCCGGTCGCAGTCGCGAACGAGCGGCCGACCGTCGTGCCCAGGTCGTCCACCGTGACGCCGAGTTTCGTCCGCAACAGCGCTCGTAACCGTAGCGACTGCTCGGTCCCAGTGGCGGGCGCGAGCGTCCCCTGCGTCTTGAAGTAATCGGCGCCGGCCGCCGAGACCACCGACGCCCCGACCTGGGTCCCCCCGTCGAGGAGGTCGTCCGCGAGCCTGACCGCGGCGTACCCGCAGAGGTCCCGCGCGCCCGGGTCGCCGTCCGCGGCGCGGCGCTGGATCCGACCGTCGACGACGAAGGCGACGGTCGCCGCCTTCGATTCACGGTAGGTGACCGTCGTCAGCTCGCCCGTCGAGGCGTATCGGTTCCAGTCGACGCGGCTGGCCGAGTCGCCCGGCGCGTACTCGCGAGTGGCGTAGAACTCTACCCCCTCGCCGCCGGAATCCGTCTCGACGCGCCCCGCGCCGATCCCCGTCTGGGTGGCCAGCGGCAGCGAGTCGACCGCCGCGTGACACACCATCGACTGCGCCGCCTCGAAGACCGTCCGCCTGGCTGCCTCGCCGGCCGCGCTGCGCGCGACGGCCGTCACGTCCCCGAACGCGTGTTTGCCGCGGACAGCGTAGAGTTCGTACTCGACCGCGAGGTGGTCGCCGGGTTCGATCGTCCCCGCGTCGCGGGCGTCGCCCTCGACCACGTCGAGGTCCGCCGGTGGGTCGTCGGCGACGCGCACGTCCGCCAGCGGCGTGTCCCCGGCGTTTTCGACACGCACTGTCACCGCGACTCGGTCACCCGGCGCGGGATCGACCGGCTCGACGTGGCGCTCCGCGACCAGCGACGGCGACGGCGGCCGCGACAGCGACGCGTACGCCGCGTAGACCAGCCCGACGAGCGAAGCCAGGAAGAGACCGGTGTTCGACAGGAAGACGCCCAGCGCCACCGACACGAGCGCGAAGACCACGCCCGCGACCCAGCGGTTCTCGACGCCCGTCGCCGTCGTCTCCGCGCCCGTCGTCGCCGCCAGCGTCACGCCCGACCCGTCGCCCGTGATCGACGGTTCCGGCTCGCCGGCAGCAGCCGAGGAATCGGCGTCCGGACCGTCGGGCTCGGCCGTGACCTCGGACCCGGTATCCGGCCCGTCGGCGTCGACGGCCGGCGCCGAGGGGTCGGGCTCGTCCGTCGTCGTCCCGGAACGCGTGTCGCTCACGCCTCGGCCACCTCCGTCTCGACGCCGGCGACGTCCGACAGCTCCGTGACGGTCGCCGCGACCCGCCGACGATAGGGATCGCCACCCGCCCAGTCGGCGACGCGCATCCGGACCGGCAACGGCACGTCGTCGCCCAGGTAGGCCGCCGCGCGCGGGTCGTCGGTCCACTCGCCCGTCGCCAGGGCGGCCTCCGGGTCGTCGGTTCCGGCCTCTCGGAGCACGTCGACCGCCAGAGAGCGGATCCGTGCCCGCACGTCCGCACGACGCCACTCTTTGACGGGGGCTTCTGGGTCGCCGAGCGCGTCGAGCACTTCGTCCATCGAATCACCGACCAGTCGGTCTCGGGTTCCGCCGGCGTCGTCCGGGTCGGGGAGCGAAACGTCGGTCGCCTCGCCCGTCGAGCGGCCGCGCCACAGCGACCAGGCGCCGAGGACGAGCGCGAAGTGCGCGACGAAGTACACGAGCGGGCGGGCCGGCCAGACCACCGCGTCGACCGCGTCGGCGAATCGCTGGCCGCCGACGCCGGCGACCAGCGCGAGCGCCGTCGCGAGCGCGATACCGCCGACCGCGGCCGCGGCCAGTCGGACCCGTCGCCCACCGAGCCCGCGGTCGAAGTCGACGTCGGGAACGATGATCAGACTCCAAGGGCTGGGGTCGCGGTCCGGTCCGGCCGACGGCGGCGAGTTCATTCCTCGTCCTCCCGCCGGGACAGCACGTCCCTGGCCGCCTCGACGGCGGTCCGCGTTCGGTCGTCGGTCGCCGCTACGCCGCCGTAGCGGACGTCTCTGAACACGTCTCTGAGTCGTTCGACCGGGTCCGCCGGGTCCCCCCGGTCGACCGCGGTCCGCGCCAGTTCTCCGGGTGTCCGGGCCTCCCGATCGCGGACCGCGAGCGGGTCGGCGAACGCTTCCCACGCCCCCTCGACCGTCCGGATCGGGTCGTCACTCGATTCGGGGTCGACGGCCGCGGCCGTCCGCGCGTCGGCGTCGGGCGCGCGCCCGCTCGCACTGTCCGACTCGCCGCTAGCCAGTCCCGACAGGACTCCTCCGATCGACAGCAGCGATCCGCTCGACGACGAGAACAGCCCGCCCAGCCCGGCGAGCAGGCCGCCCGTCGCTCGCGACCCGCCACCGACGACGGTCGCGAGTCCCGCGGCGACGTCCCCGGCGACCGAGCCCGCGGTCGACAGGACCCGGGCAGTGCCGGTCGACGCACCGACGAGCGCGACCATGGTCGTCTGCGGGATCCGCTTGACCAGTCCCGCCGGCGAGACGCCGTCCCCGCCGAACGACCAGCCGAACGAGAACGGCCCGAGCGTCGGTCCGTCGCCCGAACCGCCCCCGTCCAACCACGACGACAGGCCCGCCAGTATCGAGACACCGGCCAGCGCGAGCAGCCCACCGCCGAACAGCCAGCCCACCAGGCCGGCGACACCGCCACCGCCCGACGCATCGTCGTCACCGTCGGGGACTGGCGTCGCCGTCGGTGTCGACTCCGGTTCCGGGGTCGACGTCGCCGTCGTCGCGTCTCCCTCGGCGACAGTCGAGACCGGCGTCGATTCGTCGGCGGCGTCCGTCAGCGGTTCCACGGTCCCCGCCGGCCCGGACCCTGCGGTGTCCGAACCGGACCGGTCGCCCGGCTCGGCGGGGCGGTCGGCACCGATCAGGTCGGTTTCGTCGGCCGGCACCGACCCGAACCCCGAGGCGGGGAAGAGGGTGCCACCGAACGCGACCGCCAGGACGGCCAGCGCTACGAGCGTGATGCGGGGACCAGAACGCCTCACAAAGGAGACTAGACGCTTCGCGGTAAAACCTTTCCGCCCGAGACACAGTTCAATTACCACACAACTTTTCACCCGGCGGGTAGTACGAGCGGGCGTGTCCCTCCGGAACGACCGCGGCCTGGTAGTTCGGATGGCGGCGGCGCTGGCCGTCGTCGTCGTCGCGAACGCGCTGTTCGTCGGCGTCGTCGTCACGCTGGCCGCGCCGTGGCTCGGCACCGCCGTTCGCGGAGCCGCGAGCGCTGCGGGCGTCTCCGGGTCGGTCGCCGCGCTGTGGTGGCTCCCGCTGGCCGCCGCGCTCGTCGCCCTCAGCGTCTGGGCGCAGCTGCGATACGTCCGCCGGGAGACGCTCGCAGCGGTCGACGCCGAGCCGGCCCACCCCGAGACCTACCCGGGACTCGACCGCCGTCTGACGCGCCTGGCCACCCAGACCGCCGTCCCCACGCCCGATTGCTACGTCGTCGACAGCGAGACGCCCAACAGCTTCGCGCTCGACGGCGCCGGCTCCCCCACGGTCGTCGTCAGCACCGGGCTGTTGGCGACGCTCGACGCCGACCACCTGGACGCCGTCCTCGCGCACGAGCTCGCGCACCTCCAGCACCGCGACGCCACCGTCATGACGCTGGCCTCCTTCCTCCCCGCCCTGACCGGCGACCGCTACTCGTTCCTCGACCACTTCGGCCCGTGGGCGCGGAGCCGCGTCGTCTGGGCCGCCGCGCTCGCCGCCCTCTACGCCGTCGGCGCCGTCGCGACCGGCACGAGCCCGTTCGATCTCGGGTACGCGCTCGGGTTCGCCGGCGGCGTCGTCGCCGCGGTCGTCCTCGGCGGCGTCGCCCTGGGGGCCTTCGCAGTCGCGGCGACCGTCGCCGCCCGTCGGCTGTCCCGGTACCGCGAGTTCGCCGCCGACCGGGCCGCCGGGCGGCTCAGCGGCGACCCCGCCGCGCTCGCCGACGCGCTCGCGACGCTCGACGACGAGACGGCCGAAGCTCCGACCACGGACAAACGGCTCGCCTACGACGAGGTACGCGGCCTCTGTCTGCTCCCCGCGGGCTTCGGTACCGAGGCGCCCGACCCAGACGAGTTCCACGTCGAGACCCGCTCACACCCGCCCACCGACGAGCGAGTCGCGCGGCTCCGCGACCTGATCGACCGCCAGTGAGAGTGCCGGTCGCAACACGGGTCTGTCGGGCTCGCAACGACGTTCGGGCCCGCGATCGCGGTTCCGACGCCCGTTCTCGGCGACGGGGAACGGCCGGGAGCGATTATATCCTCGCCCCCGAATAGTCGAGTATGCGCTATCTGGTCGCGACCGACGGGTCGACAGTGAGCGACGGAGCGGTCGAACACGCCGCCCGCGAGGCGAGCGCCTGGGACGCGAGTCTCGAGATCGTCCACGTGTTGACCCCCGAGACGAAACTGGTCGACGGCGACATCGTTCTCCCGGGCGAGGACAGCGCGGTCGACCACGCCGAAGAGATCCTCGACACGGCGGCCGAGACGGCCGAAAGAGCCACCGAACACGGCGATATCGCGATCGACACGCAACTGCTGACCGGCCGACCGGCGGAGGCGATCACGACCTACGCCGAGAACGCCGGCGTCGACGCGATCTTCGTCGGTCACCGCGGGGTGTCCGAGCGTCGGCGCCGTGTCGGCAGCGTCGCGAAGACCGTCATCGACAAGGCGTCTGTTCCGGTGACGGTCTCCCGGTAACCATCGAGCCGAAACACAAATTTCCAGCCGTTTCGAGCGTTGTAAACCGGATATTGGACGTGCAACTTTATCGTCTGAGCGAGCGTACGGCCCCTCATGGCTACGAACTCCGACTCGTTCGTCGAGCGTCGCGAGGGTGACTTCTGGGTAAACGCGCTGCTCGGCGCGGTCGTGATGGTGGTGTTGTCGTGGATCCCCTTCGCGACGGTGCTGGGCGGCGGCGTCGCGGGCTATCTCCAGCAGGGGACCCGCGCGGGAGGCGCGAAGGTCGGTGCCGTCTCCGGACTGATCGCCGCGATCCCAGTGTTCGGGGTGCTGGGGCTGGTGTTCGGCGGTATCGGCCTCGGTGCCATCGCTGGCGGTGAAGCGCTGGGTTTCGCCGTCTTCGCCACGGTCATGCTGTTCGCCCTCGTCCTCACCGCAGTCGTCGTCGCCGGGACCGGCGCCGTCGGCGGCTACGTCGGCGTCTACCTCCGCGAGCGCACCGACGGGGACGACTACGACGACCACGGTCCCGCCGCCGACCCGACCGTTGAGGCCGACCCCGAGACGGCCCCCTGAGTGACCGCGGCCCGTCGTTCCGCCCGATCGTCCGAGCGGTAGTGTCGTCGACCGGGGACGACCCCGTCGGCGAGGCTATTAGTAACAGCGGCCCCCAGAGCGGGTGTGGACGAAGTCGAGGTCAGCACGGTCATCCACGTGCCGCCCGCGGAGGCGTACGACTTCATCGTCGACTTTCCGCGGTACGCCGACTACTCCGAGTACCTGGAGGAGGTCCGTCGCGACGGCGACGGCTCGCCCGGCACGCGCTACGCGCTCCGGTTTTCCTGGTGGAAACTCACCTACACCGCTCACACGAAAGTGGTCGACGCCGACCCACCGAACCGCCTCGACTGGCGGGTCGTCAAGAACATCGACGCCGACGGCCACTGGCGCGTCGAGGACGCCACCGAGGAGGCGCCCGAGGGCGTCGAGGCGGCCTCGCACGTCTCGCTGCGCATCGAGTACGACCCTGGGTCGGTCAACGCCGGCAGCATCGACCTGCCGCGGTTCGTCTCGCTGTCGTGGGTCGTCGAGAAGGTCAAACCGTTGATCCAGAACGAGGCCGAACGCGTCGTCGAGCGGATCGTCGCCGACATCGAGGGCCAGTCCCGGGAGGTCGACCTGACGGTTCACACTCGGCCGGACGCCATCTGAACGGCGACCGCGGAGAAGCGAATCGAAGCTGCGACCGCCTACTCGTCGTACTCGCCGTAGTCGCCGCCGTACTTGATGAAGAAGTACCCCAGTCCCAGCGTCGCCGCCATCCCGAAGCCGGTCGCGATGCCGAGGGACTTCGCCGCGCCGGGGACCTGCGGGCGCGAAGGGGCGCTGGGCGTGCTGATCTCCTCGGTCTCGACGTCGCCGCCGACGGCGATGGCGCCTTTCATGCCCTGACCCTCGTGCGGCGCACAGTTGTAGGTGTACATCCCGCCGGTCTCCAGCGTCACCTCGTAGGTCTCTCCCTCGGGGATCGTCGCGAACTGACCGCCCTCCGTGCCGGCGAGCCCGCCGCCGTCCGGCTGTTCGGTCGGCTTGACGTTGTGACTCGGTGCGACGAACTCGAAGACGACGGTCGTCCCCGAGTCGACCCAGATGTTCGTGGGGGCGAACGCGAATCCGCCGGAGCCCGCGCCGACCTCGACGGTCACTTCGGAGCTGCCGCGCATGTCCTGATAGCCCGGGCCGTTGGCGTCGCTGACGTAGGAGGGGAACACCGGCTTGACGTTGCCGCCCCCGCCGCCCTCTTCCTGGGCGGCCGCGGTGCCCGCACCGGCCGCGACTGCTGTGGCGCCTGCACCGGCGCGCAGGAACGCCCGCCGTGACACGTCCGCGCTCTGGTCGCTCATGTCTGGGCGTATGGACCCGCCCGTAGTGAATCCACCGGAACGATGCCGAACCGACGGCGGCGTCCGGCCACCCCGGCCCGGACCTCGCGACCGGGCGCTCGGTCCCGCTACCCGGCCGAATCGCCGCTCAGGCCTCGTCGAACTCGCCGAAGTCGCCGCCGTACTTGATGAAGAGGTACGTCAGTCCGAGCGTCGCCGCCATCGCGAACCCGGCCGCGACACCCAGGGTGAGCGCCGTGTCGGGGACCGTCGGGATGCCGGGACCGCCGCCGCCACCCCCGGTGTCGGCCATCGGGTAGTCGGTCCCGACGACGACGGCCCCCTTCATCCCGAGCTGGAGGTGGGGTGCGCAGTGATACCGGTAGATACCGTCTTCCTCGAAGGTGAACTCGAACGGGGAGACCTCCTCGCAGCCCGCCTCGCCCGAGTCGAACGCCCCCTCGTCCGCGACGACGTTGTGCGGGCAGCCCGCTCCGGTCCAGGTCCAGGTGACCGTCGCGCCGTTCTCGACGTGGACCGCCGGCGGACCGAAGCCGAAGGCACCGCCGTTAGCCTCTGTGCCGACCTGGACCGCCGGTTCGCCCTCACCACGGAGGTCCGCTACCGAGCCGTCGTAGTTGTCCACGTCTTCGAAGAAGGTGCCGAAGTCGGGCTGACCGCCCCCGCCGCCACCGGCGGTTCCGCCTCCGGCCGTCCCGTCGCCCGCCGCGGTTCCGCCTCCGGCCGTCCCGCCCCCGGCCGCGGTCCCATCGCCCGTGGCCGTGCCCCCACCGGTCGGCGTGCCGCCGCCGTCGGTCTCGGTCTCCTGTGCGGCCGCTGGGGCGGTCGCAACTCCGGCCGCCCCGGCGCCGACGGCACCGGTCACGAACCTCCGTCGCGTCGTCTCTCGAGTCATACCCCGGGTACGGTTCCGACTCGCCTGAACCCGTGGCTTGCAACGCCAACCACGTCCGCGGACGCGTGACGATGTCGCCGGACCGAGACGTGGTCGACCCTCGCGCGCCCGCGGTGCGGTGCCTTTTTGCCGAGTCACCGCCACGCTCCGGTGATGAGCGACAGTCCGGTGGTCGGCGTCGTAGGCGCCGAGGCCGACGCGGTGGTCGCCGCCGTCGAGTCCGCCGGCGCCCGGGCGACGGCGGGGACGGCGAAACGCGTGGTCGAGGGAAGCGATGCCGTCGTCGCCGTCGGCGAATCCGCGCTGCTCGCGGTCGCGCGCACCGGCACCGACGACCCCGTCCTCCCCGTCTGCGCCGGTCCCGGCGTCCGCTCGCTGCCCCGCGAGGAAGTCCCCACCGGGGTCGCGGACTTCGTAGCCGGTGACTACGAACAGGTGGATCACCCGCTCGTCGGCGTGAACGTCGCCGGTCGGACCCGCGCCACGGTCCTGTTCGACCTGATGCTGGTCAGCGCCGAACCCGCACAGATCTCGGAGTACACCGTCGAGCGCGGTGACGAGCGAGTCGCGCAGTTTCGTGCCGACGGCGTCGTCGTCGCCACGCCCGCGGGCTCTTCGGGCTACGCGAGCGCCGCCGGCGGGCCGATCCTCACCACCGATACCGACGCCGTCGCCGTCGTTCCGGTCGCCCCCTTCGAGACGGACATCGACCACTGGGTCCTCCCACCGGAGGGCCTCGGTGTCTCCGTCGAACGCGACGAGACCACCGTCCACCTGCTGGCCGACGACAGAGTCGTCGGCCCGGTCGAGCCCCACGACCCCGTGTACGTGACTCCTGCCGGCTCGGTACCCCTGGCCGTGGTCGCGGCCAGTCGGTCACCGTTCCCCCCGGCCTGACCGACGCCGAAGTTCGGGTCGGACAGGTGACGGCACCACTCGGGCCGTCCGGTTCGACCGCGGAAACGCGGGCGAGACCGCACTGGATTGGAAAAGCTCTAATGGGCGACGGACCGATCCATCGGGTATGGTTGCATACGAGCTGTTCGGACCGGTCGACGCGGTCCTCGACAGCCACATCACCGAGGAAGTGCTCGTCATCGAGGCGGTGCTCCTCGGTCTCGTGGTCCTGAACATCGCGGCGCGCGCGCTGGCCCATCGACGCCACCTCTCGCAGGCCGAGAGCGGCGACGCCGACGAACTCTCGCGACACCCCTTCCACGTCTTCACCAACGTCGCGCTCGTGCTCGGGTCGTTCTACTTCCTCACCGTCCACCAGCACGCCGGCATGGTCACCGCCGTCATCGCCATCTTCGTGCTCATGACGGATCTCTTCGAGTTCGAGTCACGCAAGGTCGAGGTCCGCCGGGAGATCGACGTCGAACCCCCCAAGGCCGCTATCGGCGTCTCCCTCGTCGCACTGATGTACGTGGCCTACGTCACGTTCTTCTACGGCCCGCTCGGCCAGTTCCTGTAAGGCCGCTCTTTCCTACTTTCCCTCGAAATCGTCTTCCGAAATCGGTCAGTACAGGCGATAGATTGAGCGATTGCGGTGGCGCGCGCTGGCGAGCGTGCCCGAGCACTGCGAGGGTCGCGAGTCCAAGCCGTGCGAGGGACGAACGAGCGAGCGGAGCGACCGAGTGAGTCGACTGGGGAGGTGTGTGGCGCTGTGCGGTGCTGTGCGGTTCCTTGGAGGACTGAAAGGGCGAGGCGCGCGTGGCGGCGAAGCCGCCACGGCTTGCGGCGGTCGGCGGAGCCGACCGCCCTGCTCGCGCTTGCGTGGTCGCCTGAGCGGGCACTATTCGAGGGAGCGAAGCGACGGAGAATATCCCGCCTCAGCGACCGCGAGCGCGTCGAGGGCTTTCATCGCTTGCTGTCCCCGATGAGTGCGGTCGCTATCGGCGGACTTCCTTCCACACCGACCAGAAACCAACCCTCAACTCGCACGCCAGAGTGGACGTGTCGAAGTGAGAGCCGAACAGAGGAAAGAAGCCGGTAGTTCGAGGAGACGCGAACGACGCGGTCGCTACGCGGTGGTGGACGAACCGAGGAGGAGACTCGCGGTCAGTTCGAGCGCTCGGCGTACGCGCTTCGGAGCTCTTCGACGGCGGGGATGATCACCCAGAACGTCAGCGCGCCGAAGACCGCGAACCACGCCATCACGTCCATGATCGCGACGCCGAGCTCGCCGTAGACGGTGTTGACGCCCTCGACCGGGGCGACCAGCTGGACACCGCTCCCCTCGAAGCTGGGCGTGCGGTACCAACCGGCGAGGGTCAGCCACGCCAGCCCCGCAGCCGAGAGGACCGCCATCCCTTTCGCGAATTCGTCAGCCATTGTCGGATAATTCGTCGGTTTCGTCTTTAGCGTTTCCCATTCCGTCGGCGCGGAACCGCGTCGAAAACGCGTAGGTGACCGCACCGATAGCGATCAGGCCCAACCCAGCCAGCGCGACCAGCGGCTGGACCTCCGACAGCTCCGCCGTCGCCCTGTCGGTCGCCACGTCGAGCAACAGGAACCCGCCGACGACCGCCGCGACGGCGAACAGCGTCGAGAACACCGTCACGCGCTTGTAGACGGCGTCGGGGACGACCACCTCGCGAGCGCGCGCGCCCGCCGATTCGTCGCGGCCGGCAGACCGCTCGTCGGTCGACTCGCCACTGGTGGGGCCGGAGACGGGAGAATCGACGTCGTCCGTCCCGTCGGCGGTCGCGTCGGACGGGTCGCCGGAGCGGGACGGGTCGGGAGCCATCTACTTCGGTGGCCGCAGGCGGTAGTACCGGCGGTTGAGGTTGAACATGTACCCCTCCCGCATCGTCCGGAGGACGGCGTAACTGAGGAACGCCGCCAGGACCGGCAGGAGGAACGTCAGGTCGAAGATGAGATGGGAGTCCATCGGGATGAGGTTCTTGACCGACAGCGCCGCGACCGTGAACGCGAAGACGACGCCGCTGACGCCGACGGCCGACCAGAACGGCTGCTCGACGGGCCGGCGGGCGCTCCCCTTGTTGAGGAAGGGCACGATGGCGACGAAGCCGACGACGACCAGGTTGGCGAGGACGCCGTAGGTACGGTCGGCCATGAGCTTCTGGCCGCCGAGCAGACTGATATCGGGGTTGAGCGGGCCGAGTTTCAGCAGGCCGAACGACCAGTAGAGATACCAGTCGGGCAGGATGATCGCCGGCGTCGACGAGGAGTCGGCCGGCGGGCCGATGTGGGGCGGCAGCGCCGCAGAGAGGAAGATGATCATGCCGACGAAGAAACTCGTCAGCGCGAGGTTGCGGATCATCTCGTGGGGCCACGTCGGGAACGCGAGCACGTCGCGCTCGACGTAGCTCGACTGCTGTCGCAGGTCCTGGTCCTCTCGACGGGACCGCTCGAAGTACTCGTAGGTCAGCCGGGCGAGCCCCTGTTTGCGCGTCTTGCGCTCGCTCCAGGTCGGGGTCTCGTCGTCCGGCGGGACGATACCCGTGCCGTCGGTGCGAACTTCCTCGCTGTTGTCGTTGTCGCTCATTGTATCAGTGGGGTTCCGCGATGCCCTGCATCCAGACGATGCCGATGTGCACGGCGATGATCCCGGTCGTGACGAACGGGAGCACGAACACGTGCAGGATGTACATCCGCTGGACCGTCGACTGACTCAGGGTGAACCCGCCGAACAGCAGCTGGGCCACCCACTCGCCGATCAGCGGGATAGAGAGGCTCATCTCGACGCCGATCTGGCCGGCCCAGAAGGCCAGCTGGTCCCACGGGAGCAGGTAGCCCGTGTACCCGAAGACCATCGTCAGCGAGATGAGCACGATGCCGATGATCCAGTTGAGTTCGCGCGGCTCCTTGTACGCGCCCGTGAAGTACACCCGCAGCATGTGTAGGAACACGGCCGCGACCATCACCTGCGCCGACCACCGGTGTAGCGACCGGAGGAAGAAACCGAAGTTCAGCTCGGTCATGATGAAGGTGATGGAGTTGTACGCGAGCGCGGGCGTCCCGTTGGAGGCCCCGGCACCCGGCGCGTAGTAGAACCCCAGCAGCGCACCCGATATCGCCGCGACGACGTACGCGATCGTCGAGAACGACCCTAACGCGTAGAGGGGGTACCAGTACCAGAACTTGTTGTCCAGGTTGTACTGTTCGGTGTGGCTCTTGGGCATCTGGAAGTTAACCTTGTAGTACATGTTCTCGAGGATCTCCAGATAGTCGACGATACGCAGCCGTCGGTCGAGCCACAGCAACACCGTGAGGTAGATCTCTTCGATAGCCGTGAGGTCACGGCTCTCCATCCAGCCGTCGTGGTCGTGTTCGTCTTTGCGTTCGAGACTCATTGTTAGTTATCCGGCCGCGGGCGCGCGACGAACTGGACTTGCGTCGGGCTGAACGGGTCGTACACCGACTGGTGACACTGGCAGTACACCGCGTTCGCCCCGCCGAAGTTCGCGCTCCCCGCCAGTTGCTTGTAGCCAGGCACGCAGCAGAAGTGCGTACACTTGTTGATCCAGGCCATGAAGTCCTGGTCGGTCGCCGCGTCCAGGAAGTTCCGTACGTTCTGGGGGATCGTGCTGTAGTCGTTTCCGAAGACGCCCTGCTCCCCGTTGACCATCTTCGAAACCTCCGGTGTCCGCAACACCTGGACCGGAATCGTCTTCGCGTTCTCGCCCTGCGAGCGCCAGGTCGCGCTCGCGGGCTTGCCGAGACCGGCTTCTCCGATGCTGTTGCCCCACTCCTCGTAGTCGTCGAACATGTCGACGGTCAGCGGGGTGTTACCTTCGACGTCCTGCTGCCACTCGTACGCCGGCGGCGGGCTGGCCGACGCGCGGAGGAGGTTGTCCGCGTCCGCGTCGGGCCTGACGCCTTGGTAGCTCTCGAGCCCGCAGTACTGGAACCACTGCGACGAGTAGGTCGTCCCACCCATGTCCATCTCCGCGATGGTCCGCTGGACCCCTTGGACCGTCTCGGTGCTGGCTTCGGGGAAGATTCCGTTGAGCTCACCCGAGTCGTTCACTTCGACCGGGACGATCGGCATCCCGCGCGGTGCGGGGCCGTCCGTGTTCTCGATGGCCATGTACTGTGTCGGGCCACCGCCGCCGCCCGCCGCCGACGTGACCGTGTTCACGGCGGCCGCGCCGCCGGTGCCCACGCTCGCCAGCGCGGCGCTCCCGACGACGCCCTTCACGAAGCGGCGTCTGCCCGTCTCGCCCGGATACTTGTCTTCGTCCAGTGGCATTGTTATCGTTTGTAGTAGGGGTAGACAGCTCGTTTCACGCTCTCCAGCGGGTCGCCATCCGCGAACGACGTCCCGTCGACGTCCTCCTCGCGGATGTACAGGTCCTCCCACTTGCGGCGCCGTTTCTTGACGATCATCACGTCGGGCAGGAACTCCTTGCGGTAGACCATCAGGATAAACGCCAGGTCGACGAAGATGATGGCGAGGATACCGCCCAGATACATGTTCCCGAGCGGGCTGTAGCCCCACCCGTTCACGAGCCCGAACGTGAACAGCCCGACGAAGACGACCTCGACGATCGTCAGCAGAACGAGCGCGACTGCCGCCGCCGTGCTCTCGCGGGCCGGTTCGTACCGGTGGATGTCACCGTACGTGGATCCGGAGGAGGACATCAGTTGTTCCCTCCCTTGGCGTTGGGCGATTCACCGTACTTCAGCAGGAAGAAGGTGAACAAAAGCGACACGACCATCATGACGATGGTCGAGACGCCGACGTAGTGGGGGTGGAACGGCACGCCCATGTGTTCGGGGTTGAGCGGCGTCTGTCCCCCGCCGCCGACCTCTTCGGTCTCGACGTCGCCGCCGACGGCGATTGCGCCTTTCATGCCCTGTCCCTCGTGGGGCCCGCAGTAGTACGTGTACATCCCGTTGGTCTCCAGCGTGACCTCGTAGGTCTCGCCGGCGGGAATCGTCGCGAACTCGCCGCCTTCCGTGCCGGCGAGGCCGCCCCCGTCGGGCTGGCTGTTGGGCTTGACGTTGTGGCTCGGTTCGACGAACTCGAAGATGACCGTCGTGCCGGGGTCGATCCAGGTGGTCGTCGGACCGTACCCGAAGCCGCCCGAACCGACGCCGACCTCGATCGTCACCTCCGAGTTGCCACGCAGATCCTCGTAGCCGGGGCCGTTCGCGTCGCTGACGTACGACGGCCACACGGGCTGGACGCCTCCGCCACCGCCCCCGCCTTCCTGTGCGGCAGCGGCCGTTCCGGCCCCCGCGGCGACGGCGGACGCACCGCCCGCGGCGCCACCGGCGGTCCGCAGAAAGTCCCGTCTGTTCATACAAACGATGGTCGGGACCGAATTTGTATAAACCCACCGAATACGCACGCAAGCGCACGATTAGCACCCTGTCGCCCGCGCCACGACCGCGGCAATTCGGCCCGCGGTCGGCTCGACCCGGCCCGTCCCGAGGAGCCGGTTCCGTCGGCACGCAGCCGCCGAGACCTTCGGTGCGGTCGAGCGCCGCCCCCCTCAGGCGTCGTCGCACTCGTCGTCGTCGATTTCTGGTGAGCGTTCGTCGGGGTCCTCCGGCGGTAACCCCTCCGAGTCCTCGCCGGGAATGCCCGTCGCGTCCGCCGCGGACTCCTCGTCGGGGAGAAAGTCCGGTCGCTCCCCGGGTTCGAGCTCGACCGCGCGGAGGCGGTTGCGGTACTCCTCGGCGCGGAACTTGTCCGACAGTCGGGCGTTGGCGACGACGCCGAACAGCAACAGCCCGATCGCGAGGAAGACGAACCCACCGAGTAGCATGGCGACGACGTTCAGCGACCGCACCGTTCCGCCGCCGGGCGGGGAGACCAGCCCCAGGGTGATCACGAGCCAGCCACCGATCAGCAGGAGGCCCGCGAGCACCTGGATCCCCGCGACGACCTGCAACATCGTGTTGCCGAGTTCGCCGCTGCCCTCGGGCACGTCCTGGGGCTCGGGGAGCAGGTCCTCGGGCGGCGCTTCGGGTACGTCGTACGACTCCATCGACGCGAGCGCGACCGTCGGCTTCACGTCCCGGAGCACGGTCCCGTGGCCCTCGACGGAGCCGTCGGCGCGGACGGTCGCGTACCCCTCGTCGGAGTAGGCCACCAGACGGTCGTCCCGGCGTTCGATCCGGGCGAACACCTCGCGCTCCGCGACCCGCCGTTTGAGGTCGGCCTCGACGCGGTCGAGCAGCTCCTGGCCGGTGATCCACGATCCGGGGTCGAAGACGGCCTCCCACTCCTCGGAAGACATCGAGGCCATCTCCGCCGGGCCGAAGTCGTCGAAGTCGTACTCGGCCTCGACCTGCTCGCGCAGCGCCTCGATGGATTCGGCGTCGTCGCCGTCGGCCTCCGACGCCTCCTCGGCCTCTCCGGCCTCGTCGACCCGTTCGTCGGCGGCGTCGCTCATTACCGGAACTCGGTCCCCGAGGGGTAAAAGCGCCCCGACCCGACGGTGAACGTCGACTCCGACCGCCCGAACACCGTCCACAGTCTCGTAGACGACCCCGCGTGGGCGGAGACGAGTCTCCCGACGTACTTCCAGGTACGGGCCGGCCTCCGAAGAGCATATTTGAATACTTCTTCAACCGTTTGGTGGAGCGTAATGACTGGACTCACCGACTACATGGAGAGGGTGTCGGACGTGCTGTACGCCCACACGTCGGACGAGACCGCACGGTGTGAAATATACGCCGACGCGCACTGCGAAGCGGAGCACTTCTCGACCCGGAGCACCCAGTCCGGAGCGAGCACCTACGCCGCTTACGAGGCGGAAAACGTCGAGCAAATGCCTGGCAGTGTCCTCCCACGCGTGACGGACACGCGCGCTCGCGAGGATCTCACGGGTCCCCCTCGGCCGTCGACGGACGACTGAAACCCGACTCGGCATCGAACGACGACCGATATCGTACCCGCGAAACCCGGAATTCGGACGCGACCCGGAGCGGTGGCGCGAGTCGAGTAGCCGAACTCCGCCTCCGCGTGTCGGTCGCGTAGCGAAAAGATTAATTGAGGATTCATTCAAGTATTGGGCGATGGCACAAGCGACCGAACGGCTCCGCCGGTTCCTCGACGACGAGCTCGGCGAGTGTCGGAGCGAAGACGTCGAGCGACGCCTGAACGAGCTGGGCACGCTCGAAGCTGCGCTCGAGGGCGAGCGAGTCGAGGCGGAACTCGACGTGCTCTCCGCGCTCGCGAACGAGACGCGCTACACGCTCGTCCGCGTGCTCGTCGCCGCGGGCGAGGAACTGTGCGTCTGCGAACTGAACGCGGTCGTCGACGTGAGCGAGAGCGGGCTCAGTCACGCCCTGTCGGCGCTGGTCGACGCGGGGCTCGTCGACGGCCGGAAGGACGGTCGCTGGAAGAAGTACCGCGCGACCAACCGCGCGGTCGCGCTGGTCACCGTCCTCGAAGGGAGCGTCGGCGATGAGTAACGCCGGCGCTCACGACCACGGCCCGGACTGCGACTGCGAGTCCTGTGGGGACCCGCGGTCGATGGACTTCCTCGACAAGTACCTCACCGTCTGGATCTTCGGCGCGATGGCCGTCGGCGTGGGGCTGGGCTACGTCGCGCCCTCGGTGACCCGACCGATCCAGGACCTGCATCTGGTCGAGATCGGACTCGTGGCGATGATGTACCCGCCGCTGGCGAAGGCCGACTACTCGCGGCTCCCGACCGTCTTCCGCAACTGGCGGGTACTGAGCCTGAGCCTCGTCCAGAACTGGCTGATCGGTCCGACGCTGATGTTCGGGCTCGCGGTCGTCTTCTTCGGCGGAGTCGTCCCGGGCCTGCCCGCGCGCCCGGAGTTCTTCCTCGGACTGGTCTTCATCGGGATGGCTCGCTGCATCGCGATGGTGCTCGTCTGGAACGAACTCGCCGAGGGCTCGACCGAGTACGTCACCGGGCTGGTCGCGTTCAACAGCCTCTTCCAGATCGTCACCTACGGCGTGTACGTCTGGTTTTTCGCTCTGTTCCTGCCACCGCTGCTCGGCATGGAGACGCTCGTCGCCGGCATCTCGGCGTTCGACGTGACCACGATGCAGGTGTTCGAGGCGATCGTCGTCTTCCTCGGGATCCCCTTCGCCGCCGGCTTCCTCACCCGGTACGTCGGCACCCGAGCGAAGAGCGAGGCGTGGTACGAAGACCGGCTCGTCCCGCTGATCGACCCGCTGACGCTGGTCGCGCTGCTGTTCACCGTCGTGGTGATGTTCGCGACCCAGGGTGAGAACATCGTCGCTGCGCCCGCCGACGTGCTTATCATCGCCGTCCCGCTTACGATCTACTTCGTCGTGATGTTCCTCGTCAGCTTCGCGATGGGCAAGGGCGTCGGCGCCGACTACTCGACGACGACGGCGATCGGCTTCACCGCCGCGAGCAACAACTTCGAGCTGGCCATCGCGGTCGCGGTCGCCGTCTTCGGCGTCGGCTCCGGCGTGGCCTTCACGACCGTCGTCGGCCCGCTCATCGAAGTGCCCGTCCTGCTCGCACTGGTCAACGTCGCGCTGTACTTCCAGCGCAGACTCGACTGGGGATCGTCCGCGGCGGGGAGCCCCGAACCGACCGACAACCGACCTGCGGCCAACGACTGACAGATGTCCACCGAACCAGACGCCACCGACCCGACCCGTATCGCATTCATGTGTGTCCAGAACGCCGGCCGCTCGCAGATGTCCACCGCGTTCGCCGAACGCGAGCGCGAGCGCCGCGGCCTCGACGACCGCGTCGAGATCCTGACCGGCGGCACCCACCCCGCCGAGCGCGTCCACGACGAAGTCGTCGACGTGATGGCCGAGGTCGGCTTCGACCTCTCCGACCGGACGCCGCGGGCGATCACGACCGAGGAACTGCGCTCCTGTGACTACGTCGCCACCATGGGCTGTTCCACGCTCGACCTCGGCGACGCCGAGACCGACGTCGACGTGCGCGACTGGGCGCTCGACGACCCCGACGGTCAGGACCCCGAGCGCGTGCGCGAGATCCGCGACGAGATCGAAGAGCGGGTCCGGGCGCTGTTCGACGAGGTCGACGCGAGCGAGTGAAGCGGCTTTCGGCACGTTTTAGCGCGACTGGCCGATAGTGTCGGCTATGGTCACGGACAGGGTGGTCGCGACGGTCGTACTGGTGGCCGTGACGGCGAGTTTCCCCTGTTTCCTCTACGGCGCCTGGTATATCATCGAGACCGAGCCGGTCACCTGGTCGGTGCTGATGCACCACCTGAAGTTCGTGGTGACGGGGCTGGTGTTGACGACCGTGCCGATGCTCGGCTGGATGGCGCCGCGGCTGCTCGACCAGTTCGGCAGTTTCGCGATGGTTCACGCGTTCCTCGGCGCTCAGGCGTACGCGCTGCTGGCGTTCGGGTTCACCGGGATCGTCAGGATATTCAGCGCCAAACGGCGCCACGACCTGTACAACGACTACGACGAGGACGTGCTACTCGACGAGATCGGCGGCGACCGGATGAGCCACTGGCGCAGCCGTCTCCGTATCGGCGTCTTCGGCTACGTCGTCTTCTGGATGCTCGCCTACGGGGCGGGCCTCGCCCGCTACGTCCTCCGCTACGACGTCCTCGAACTCGTCGGGTTCTGATACGGTCGGTTTTTTGCCGGCACCGGATGAAGACGGGGAGCATGACAGCCGGATCGACCGCCGACGCGCCTGAAGTGCTGGTGCTACGACAGAACATCCACGGTATCTCGCCGAGCGAGTACGTCGACGCGTTACGCGAACGCCTGCCCGACCGGACGGTCGGCTACGCCGCCACGCCCGACGAAGAGCGCGAACTGCTCCCGCACGCCCGCGTCGTCGCCGGCTTCTCGATCGACGAGGCGGACCTCGAACGCGCCGAGAACCTCGAGTTGTTCGCCTGTTCGTTCGCCGGCGTCGACCACCTGCCGCTGGACGCGTTCCGCGAGCGCGGCGTCGCCGTCACGAACGCCTCGGGCGTCCACGGCCCGAACATCGGCGAGTACGCCCTCGGCTCGATCCTCACCTTCACCCGCGAGTTCCTCGAGTCGCGCCGCCGCCAGCGCCGCCGGGAGTGGCGTTCGCATCCGACACACGAACTCGCCGGGAGCACCGTCGCGGTCGTCGGCATGGGGCCCATCGGCGAGTCCGTCGTCCAGCGCCTCGACGGGTTCGACGTCGACACCGTCGGCGTGCGCTACACCCCCGAGAAGGGCGGACCGACCGACGAGGTGTACGGCTACGGCGACATCGCAGAGGCCGTCGCCGACGCGGCCTACGTCGTGCTGGCCTGCCCGCTGACCGACGCGACCGAACACCTGATCGACGAAGAGGTGTTCCAGACGATGCCCACCGACGCCGTCCTCGTCAACGCCGCCCGCGGCGGCGTCGTCCACACGGGTGACCTAGTCGACGCGCTCCGGTCGAACTCGATCCGCGGCGCCGCCCTAGACGTGACCGACCCCGAGCCGCTCCCGGAGGACCACGAGCTGTGGACCTTCGAGAACGTCCTGATAACCCCGCACAACGCCGGCCACACGCCGAAGTACTTCCAGCGCCTGGGCGACATCGTCGCGGAGGCCGTCCACACCGCCGAAGAACGCGGCGAGTGGACCGAACTGCCGAATCAGGTCGTCTGATCCACCGCCACACAGGGATCAGAGAGGAGTTTCGAGCGACTCGCGGTAGCCGTCGCGCGCTTCGACGACCAGATAGGTGAGCGCGACGACGGCGGCGCTCCCACGCAGCACCGCGTCGGAGGAGACCGGGCCGATCGAGACGGGGTCGGTGAAAGCGGCCAGGGCGACCAGCGACAGGACGGCCGCGACGGCGGCGACGAACCGCCAGCGCGAGGCGACGGGGACGAGGCCGTCCTCGCCGCGCCAGGCGAGATACAGGTGCGCACCTGCCAGGACCGTAGCGTTGTAACCGGCGAAGGCGACGGCCATCACCGCAGGGTCGGAGGGGAGCCACAGCGCCGCCGTCAGACCGGCCATCGCGAGGGCGACGACGACCAGATGGACGGACGTATCTCTGGAGACCATACACGAGTGGTCGCATGCGCCCGGAATAAGCTTTGAGGCGGGGCGGTGGCTTCGAGGAACCCCGTCGCTACGACTCCGGTTCGCCGATCCGTTCGCCGCCGTCGGTGTCCAGCCCTTCGCCCTCTTTGACGGCCTGGGCCTCCTGCTCCATCGCGTCGACGTCGACCTGTGCCTCCTCGTCGATCTCTCCGATGATCTCGGCGATATCGTCCAGCCCGATGAGCTCGCGCGTCTCGGCGTCGAAATCGAGCGAGTCGAGCTCGCCGTCGCCGTCGGCGCTCGCCATGTCGCTCACGTCGCCGCCCGAGAGGTGCTTGCCGTACCGTCCCACCAGCGAGGTGAGTTCCTGGGGCATGACGAACGTCGTCGACTCGCCCTGGCCGATGTTCTCCAGTGTCTCCATCCCCTTGTCGACGATGGCTCGTTCGCCCATCGACTCGGCGGATTTCGCACGGAGGACCGTCGAGATCGCGTCGCCCTGCGCCTCGAGGATCTGCGACTGTTTCGCACCCTGGGCGCGGACGATGTCGGACTGTTTCGCCCCCTGTGCCTGCTCGATGGCCGAGCGCCGTTCGCCCTGGGCTTCGAGGATCATCGCGCGGCGTTTGCGCTCGGCGGAGGTCTGTTGCTCCATCGCCTGTTTGACGCCGGCGGCGGGGTTGACCTCGCGGACCTCGACGCTCTCGACGCGGATGCCCCACTCGTCGGTGGGTTCGTCCAGCTCCTCGCGGATGCGCGCGTTGATCTGCTCCCGCCGGGAGAGCGTGTCGTCGAGTTCCATGTCGCCCAGCACCGCCCGCAGCGTCGTCTGGGCGAGGTTCGAGACGGCGCGCTTGTACTCTTCGACCTGCAGGAACGCCTTCTTGGCGTCCATGACCTTGATGTAGACGACGGCGTCGGCGGTGACGGGCGAGTTGTCGCGGGTGATCGCCTCCTGCTGGGGCACGTCAATGGTCTGGGTCCGCATGTCGAAGGGGTACGTTCGACTGACGAACGGCGGGACGATGTGGATCCCCGGCTCGAGGAGCTTCCGGTACTCGCCCAGGACCGTCAACGCTTCCTTCTCGTAGGCCTCGACGACCTGAACCGCGGAGTAGACCGCGGCGACGGCTATCAGGAGCAACAGTCCCCCGACTATCGTCAGCGGCGAGACGCCGGGCAGCGACTGGAGCGGCGGTGTGCCGGAGAGCGCGGCCGCGACTCCGACGGAGGGAATAACCATACGCGTGCTAGGGCGTTACAGACTGATAAGCTGTCGCACCGACGCGCCGCGTCTCCGGTCTGGCCACCCCGTCCACGGCGGACGCTCAGACCAGCGGCTCGTCGGGGTGGTCCCGTTCGTAGGTCTCCCGCATCGTCTCGGCGAAGCGACCGCCCTTCGAGAGGGTGATCACGACGACGGTGAACGCGCCGTCGACGGGGTCGAGGACGAACACCGCCCGCGGCTCGGGTTCGTCGGGGCCGTCGTTGACCCGGTCGACCAGGGGTTCGACCGGGCGGGCGCCCGTCCGGAACTCGTCGAAGATGGCGGGCTGGCCCGAGTCGGCGAAGACGTAGCAGACGCCGTTGACCGCGTTGTCGGTGTTGTAGGTCTGGGTGGCGTTCATGCCGTCGCCGGCCGCGCGGGTCTCTTCCCAGAGGCTCTGTGCGACCTCGAAGACCGGGTCGGCGTCGGCGACGTAGGTGTAGAGCGTGGGTCGCTGCACCGACAGCGTCAGGACCGCCGGCTCTTCGGAACCCCAGTCGAGCCCGGCGTCGACGAGGTAGCCGGGTTGCAGGTCGTCGACAGGCGCGTCGTGACCCTCGCGGGGGACGGCGACCGTCTCGTAGGTCTCGCGGTCGAGAAAGCGCCAGGTCTCCTCGTCACCGCCGGGCAACACGCGGTAGGTCCCCTCGTCCATAGTCGTGATAGGGTGACGGACGGGAAAACGTCGTCTATCTCTGACGGAACGTCGCCGGTCGGGGCCGGCGGTCTACAGGTAGCCGCTCTCGACCAGCAGTTCGCCGTTCAGCACGCTGGCGCCGGCGGCGCCGCGCAGCGTGTTGTGGGCGAGGCAGTTGAACTGCAGGCCGTGGGTGGTCTCCTGGACGCCGCCGACGGAGACGGTCATGCCGTCGCCGAGGTTGCGGTCCATGCGGGGCTGGGGGCGGTCGGGCTCGTCGAACACCTCGATGAGCTGGTCGGGCGAGCTCGGGAGATCGAGCGAGGGGTACGCCTCCAGCGCCTCTTCGGCTGCCGAGGGCGACAGATCCTCGGCGGTGTCGGCCCAGACGTTCTCCAGGTGGCCGTCGATGGTCGGGATGCGGTTGCAGGAGGCGGCCACGTCGGCGTCGTGCCAGTGGACTTCGGCGCCGTCGAACTCCCCAAGCAGCTTGCGGGACTCGGTCTCCATCTTCTTCTCCTCCTTGCCGATGTGGGGGATGGCGTTGTCGATGATCTCCATCGACGAGACGCCCGAGTAGCCCGCGCCCGAGACGGCTTGGAGGGTGGCGACCTCGATGCGTTCGAGGCCGGCGGCCTCGTCCAGCGCCGCCAGCGGCGGCACCATCGTGATCGTCGAGCAGTTGGGGTTCTTGATGAGCGCGCCGTCCCAGCCCCGTTCGTCGCGCTGGACCTCGATGAGGTCCATGTGGTCGGCGTTGACCTCCGGGATCACGAGCGGGACGTCGTCGTCGGCCCGCGCGTTCGAGGAGTTCGAAGAGACGACGTAGCCCGCCTCGCAGAACTCGGGCTCGACGGCCTCGCCGACGCTGGAGGGCAGCGACGAGAAGATGAGGTCCACGTCGTCCGGGACCGCGTCGGGCTCGGTGGCGACGACTTCCGTCTCCGCTACGTCGTCGGGGATCGGCATGTCGATGCGCCACTTGCTCGCTTCGCGGTAGCTCTTGCCGACGCTGGATTCGCTCGCGGTGAGCGCTTCGATCTCGAAGTCGGGGTTCGGATCGATCAGCTGGATGAGTCGCTGCCCCACCGCACCGGTCGCACCGAGGATGCCTACGCTGACAGTCATTGTTCCGGGATAGTGCGACCGGCCTTCAAAACTGTTTGGATACGTCTACCACGGCCAGGGTCTATCATCGATGATCGTCGGACGCGACGGTTCCGCCGCTCGGGACGGGAAGAGACAGCGCGAAAGAGAGATCGGAGAACCGCTTACGCTTCGACGGGCTGGCCCTGTTTGCGGGTGACGTAGCCGGCGATGCGGTTCCGGACGCCCTTCGACTCGACGTTGGTGAGCTCGGCGACGACTTCCTTGTTGTGCTCGAAGTCCTGACCGAAGGCGTTCGGATACCGCTCCATCAGCAGCGTCCCTGTCTTCTTGACGTAGGCGGGCTTGATAGCCATACGGAGCCGTTGTCCGGTCGCGCCCTAAAAGGATTCGAATCGATGGCGTCCCGGAACCAACGGCGAGTTCGGCTTCGTGTCGGGAGCTACCCGCCGACTTCCGCCTCTTCGAGGACCTCGGGCGTGTCGTTGGCGGGGTTGTTGACCGCCGTCGACACCGGATAGGTCCGCATCGCGTCGGCGGAATAGGGGTCCAGCAGCGATTCGACCGCGTCGGGCTCGCCGGTGAGCCACTGCTCCTCCTCGGCGGGGTCGAGGATCACGGCCATCCGGTGGTGTAGCTCGGCGACCGTCTCGTTCGGTTCGGTGGTGATCACGGTGAACGTCTCGACGGGGTCGGGGTCGCTATCGGGCTCGGACCCGCCGCCGAAGTCGCCGAGACCCGTCTGGGTCTGGGGCGGCGTCCACCGCTCCCAGAGCCCCGCCATCGCGAACAGCTCGTCGTCCCCGACGGTGACGCGGTAGGGCTGTTTGCCGCTGCTCCCGCCCAGATCGGTCCACTCGTAGAATCCGTCGGCGGGGACCAGGCATCGACGCGACTCGTAGGCGTCGGCGAAGCTGCGCTTCTCGCGCACCGTCTCCGCGCGTGCGTTGATGAACTCGAAGTCCGAGCGGTCGTCGGCCCACGAGGGGACCAGTCCCCACTCCATTCGCTGGATCGTCTCGGGCTCGTCGCCGGTGACGACGGGCAGCGACTGGCTCGGCGCGGCGTTGTAGCGAGGTTCGAACTCGTCGTCGAAGGTCGCATCGAAGCGCTCCTCGACGTCGGCCGGCGGGGCGAAGAGGCTGTAGCGGCCACACATGATTTCAGGTACGAGCGCCAGCACAATAACGGCACAGTCCGGCGACCGTCAGTCCTCGAACAGCGCGGCGGCGAGGATGTTCGCGTCGGCGACGACTTTGAACGCGGCGCCGACGACGCCGCCGAAGAAGAAGGTCGCGCCGACGAGAACGATTCCGAGGCCGATGATCTGGCGGATTATCTCCGCGAGCCCGCCGATGAAGGGCGGGTTCACGAACATCGAGAGCCCGATCGGGAGCAGCAGCGTCCCGACGAGATAGAGGATGATGAGCCGGCGCATCTCCGGGTGGAGCGCGTAGGCCACCGCGGAGTCGAAGTCGACGGGCGAACGGGCGAGGGTGTCTTCCGGTTCTGCCATGACTGCTCGTGAATTGGCTGCCGGATAGTTGTAGGGGGCCGTTCAGGTAGTTGCGTTTCGGTGACGGTAGGGTGCGGGGCGGTGGCGGTGCGGGGCGGTGCGGGGCGGTGCGGGGCGGTGCGGGGCGGTGCGGGGCGGTGGCCGGGAGGCCGTTTCATCGGCCGACTCGGGGAAGGGCAGGGCTGCACCGAGCATCCGCGCCGGAGGCGCGGTTCACCGCGTCGAGGCCGGAGGCCGAGATGCGGCCTTCCTCGTGAGCGAAGCGAACGAGGGCTCGGGAGAGCTTGCTCTCCCGGTGTTCTCACCCATGTTTCTGCTTCGGGGGTGCCCGCAGGCGCGCGGAGCGCGCTGAGGACACCCCCGGAGGAAAAAGATGGAAACGAGATGGTTCCTATATGGCCAGGAACTGCGTCACCAGCCACTTCGTCATGACGCCGGTGATAGATCCGACCCAGGTCAGCGCGACGAAGTGGACGTAGGTGTTGATCTTGTGGCCGCCGTCGACGGTACGGACCATCAGCGCCGACAGCATGGCGCCGAACATGATGATGACGATCAGCAGGAACTCGATGAGCGGGATGTCGTAGACTCCCGCGTGGATCAGCTGTCCGACGTCGAAGTTGCTGGCGCTGGTGGAGAGGTCGAGACTCATGTTCGAGAGGATGTTGACGACCTGGAGGCCGATGAAGAAGGCGAACGTTGAGGCGGCCGTGATACCGTAGAGCAGGCCGATCAGGGTTGTGGTGGCCTGGCTACGCCGTTGTCGGAGCTGCTGGACCTCCATCATGTTCTCGGAGATGAGCTCGCCGAGCAGTTTGGGGTCGCCGCCCATCTCGCGGCCGACGAGGTACATCTCGGAGAACTTCTGGATGAGCGAGGAGCGACACTCGGCGGTGAAGTGGCGCCACGCCTGGGTCGTCTCGATGCGCATGTTCAGCCGCTTGTAGAGGTTGTCCACGTCGTCGGTCAACGGCCCGAAGTCCTTCTTGCGCAGCGACTTCAGCACCGTCGAGGTGGTCGACTGTTTGGCGCCCTCGGTCGCCCCGAGCGCGCGGATAAAGCTCGGGAACTCTTCGTCTCTGGCCTTGATCTTCTTCTCCTCGGCGTTGACGACGAGTCCGGGGACGAGCAGGGGGAGCGTCGGGATGGCGGCGTAGAACGGCAGCGGCAGCGGATCGAGGAAGAAGACCACGTCGTCCAGCGTGACCGGCGAGAGACCGAGCATGCCGAGCAGCGAGAAGGCAAGCAGCCCGCCCGAGAGGGCGGTGCCGGCGACCGTGGCGTTGCGTATCTTCGACTCGACCGGGGAGGGCTTGTCCTCTGGGTGGTACCACAGCGGGTCGTGGGGTGCCATCGAGCGAATGGCGAGGTAGAAGCCCGACTGGACGAACACGTAGAGGACGATGACGGCGCTGACGGTCACCGTCGGGTTCGTGCCGGTCAGCACCGGGAGGACGACCGCGAACACCAGCGCGAACGTCATCGAGAGGATCATCGAGAGGTACAGATCCTTCATGACCTCCAGGTTGTCCAGCGTCCCCTGGTAGACGGTCTTGTAGTTGGCGATGATCTGGTCCTGTTCGGAGACGAGGTAGTCGTCGAGCGCCTGCCCGGCGCCGAGCGTGTAGCCCAGCCGGTCGAAGAAATCGGAGACCGCGTCGCTGGGGACCTGCTTGGCGCGGCGGCGGCAGGCGTCGTCGAGGCTCAGGTTCCAGGTGTCGACGAGTTCGACGACGCGGCCGATCTCGGCGGCCATCTCGCCGTACTGGTCCTGCTTGGAGAGCTGTCGAAACACCTCCATCCGGTCGATGTTCGTCGTCGCGAGGACCGTCATGTGGGTAACGACGAGGTGGAACTGGTTGTTGAGCTCGCTCTTGCGCTGGGAGAGCAGGATCTGCGGGTAGAAGACGGCCGACGCGAGCATCAGGAAGCCGAGCAGCGGGATCGGCCCACGGATCATCAGCGCGACGTCGAGGAAGACGGCGGCGGCGACGGTCCCGAGGAAGAAGACGACCGAGGGGACGAGGATGACGCCGAGATACCGGTTCATCGGCATCGGCATCTGCTCGTAGGCGTCGACGAGCCCGGCCAGTGCGGCCGTGAGCGTAATCTCGACGGTACCAGCGGATTCGTCTGCCGACGCCATCAGTCGGTCCTGTGGATGTCGAAGGGGAGACCTTCCACGCCGTCGCGCTGGAAGTCCTCGATCAGCTCGTTGACCTCGTGATACCCCAGGATACCCTCCTGAATGGCTCGCTCGATGACGCTCGCCCGGAAGTTGAGGTCGTCGTAGATGTCGCGAGTGTCCTCGTACCCCAGCAACGTCGCGATCTGCTCTTCGAGCACGAAGGAGTTGTTCATTCCCTGGAAGATGATCTCGTCTTCGACGGGGTCCCAGTAGAACGACTGGCGGGTGACGACCCCGTCCATCTCCTTCGAGTAGCCCTCGATCTCCTGAACCGAGGTGACGCGGCGCAGGACCTGGTCGCCCTGTTTGACCCGGTTCTGGAACAGCGCCACGTCGGCCACGTCCATGAACGTCTCCGGGACGTTGATCGGCTCGCCGGTAAAGCGCTGGATCATCGAGACGATGTCGGACGCGTGGAACGTCAGCATCACCGGGTGGCCGGTCTGGGCGGCCTGGAACGCCATCCGACCCTCCTCGCCACGGACCTCACCGACGATGATGTAGTCGGGACGCGAACGCAGCGCGGCCGCGACCAGGTCGAACATGTCGACGCTGGAGCCCTCGTCCTCCCCCTCTCGCGTCAGGAGCTTCTGCCAGGTGTCGTGGGGTGGGAGGACCTCGGCGGTGTCCTCCGCGGTGTAGATCTTCGCGTCGCGGGGGATGAACGCCATGATGGAGTTGAGCGTCGTCGTCTTCCCCGACGCCGTCTCCCCGACGACGAAGACGGTCTGCTCGTTCTCAAGGCAGAGCCAGAGATACGCCGCGAGCTGCGGCGAGAGCGTTCCCCACTTGGTGATCTGGAAAATGGAGAGCGGGACGTCGTCGCCCTGACGGATAGTGAGTGAGGGGCCCTTGACCGACACGTCGTCGGAGTAGATGAGGTTGAGACGCGAGCCGTCCGGGAGCGTTGAGTCGACGATGGGGTCGCTGTCGGAGACGGGGTCGCCGATGCGCTCGCCCATGTTCTTGAGCCACTGGTCGTACTCCTCGGGCGTTCCGAAGTCCACGGTGGTCGAGAGCATGCCGTAGACCGAGTGGTCGACGTGGCACTCGTGGGGGCCGATGACGTGGATGTCCTCGTTGGCGGGGTCGCGCATCACCGGTTCCAGCGGGCCGAGTCCGACGATGTCGCGGTTCAGCCGATAGAGGATGTTCTCGTAGGTCGACTCGGTGACCTCGACCTTGCCGAGGTTCGAGAACTTGTTGAACCGCGAGAGGACGCCGCTCTCGTCGCTGGCGCCGCTCTTGACGGCCGTCGACTCCTGGAGCAGTTCCTCGATGCGGTCGTCGTACTCCGTGTCGCTGGTGGGGGCGGGCTTGTTGACGGACTTCTGGAGGAGCTTGTTGCGGACCTGCTCGAAGACGACCGACTCCTCGTCGTCGAGTTCCGGCTCGATGGCGTAGTACTTCATGTCCTGACCGATGTCGCCGTAGATGTGACAGAAGATAGGCCCGCCGACCGGGTAGAGGACGTTCGGCCGCTTGGACTCGTAGTCGTCGTCGGCCTCCTCGATGAACGTGGGGAACTCCCCGGTGATCTGCTTGAACTTCTTCAGGTGGTCCATCAGGTGTGGCCGGCGCGATGCCACCTGTCTGAGTTCGTCCGAGGGTTTGGGTCGTCCGTGGTCTGTCATGGCTGTGCGAGTCTCCTGTCGGTCACGCGACGCTGCGCGATTCGATCACGATGCCGGTGCCCGAGCGGACCGAGTACCCGATGGTGTCGCCGACCTGCTCGCCCATGCCGGCGAAGCGGAGGACGCTGATCTGACGGCGCACGTCGTTGCCGACCTCGATCATCTCCAGTTCGAGGAACACGTCGGCGATCGCCCGGAAGGGCCCGATCGCCTCCTCGTCCAGCGTCGAGGGGTCGACGGTCAGCATTATGACCTTCCCCTGGGAGATGATGTCCCTAAAAAAGGAGATGATCTCCAGGGCGGCCTGGCGCTCGTCGTTCTGGCGGACCAGCGCCTCGAACTTGGGGTCGTTGCGGAGGATCGCGTCGAAGGTGTCGATGATGATGACCTCCGACTCCCACATCACCTCGGCCTCCATCAGCCGTTTGAGCAGTTCCTTCCGGTCGCCCTCCTCCTCACTGCTGGAGAAGGTGTTCCCGTCGCCGATGTCGGCGTGGAGGAACAGCATGTTCTCGTCGAGGAGGTGCTCGACCATGCCGTAGTCCAGCGAGTGCATCTGGTCGAGGAAGCTCCCGACGGTGAGTTCGGTCGAGAGCATCGTCACCGAGTGGCCCTCCTCGCAGAGGCCGTAGGAGATCCGCTGGCTGATCGCGGACTTGCCGGCGCCGTAGTCGCCCTCGACGAGGACGATGCTCCCGGGGGGGATGCCCCCGCCAAGTTCCTTGTTGATCCGGTCGCGCTCCTTGCAGCCGAGCGAGAGCAGATCGGTTGTCGCGATGCTCATGTGCGGAACTCGAACACCTCCTCGTCGCCGTTGACGACGACCTTCAGGCGGTGGTCCTCGTCGGCCGCCAGCGGCGCGTCCGAGCGGTCGACTTGGAGCCGGACGACCTCCGCCGGTCGCCAGCTCGACGCGTCCCCAACCAGCGTTACCGAGACGTCCGTCTCGTATCGCCCGTCGACGAACACGTCGACGGCGTCGCTCTGGGCCGGTAAGGTCTCCGAGCCCGTGTTCTTCACGTGGACCGTGACCACCTCCGAGGTGTCGTCGTACACCGTGCCCGCGCCGCTGTCGCTGATGATCTCCACGTCGGTCCCGATGTCTTCGCTGAGCCGGAGTCCCTGGTCCTGCAGGGCGCCGCCGAGTCGGTCGACGCTCTCGGTCAGGATACCGGCCACGCTGGCGGCGACGAGCATCGACGCGATGAACAGTATCAGGTGCGACGCGGAGACGCTAGCCACGCAGTCCCACCTCCAGCGGGCCGCCGATCCCGTCGACACCGGACGGGAACAGGCGGGGGATCCCGAGCGAGGCGGGCGTCGCGGTGACGGTCTCGGTGACTGGACTCGAAGCTGCGACGCCCGGTCCGGTGACGAGTTTGACCTGCTTGGGGTCCGAGACGGTCACGTTGGTCGAGAGCTCCTCGCCGGGGAGCCAGAGGTCGGTCTCCAGCGTCGCCCCGTCGATGGTCGCTCGGTCCTGCCAGCCCACCCGGTACTCGTTGTCGACCAGCAGGTCCGTGTCGTCGAGCGACAGCGACGTGGACCCGGTGTTGGTCGCGTTGACGCGGAGGGTCTCGTTGACCGCGTCGTAGGT
This sequence comes from Halosimplex litoreum, assembly GCF_016065055.1. Classification (NCBI taxonomy): domain Archaea; kingdom Methanobacteriati; phylum Methanobacteriota; class Halobacteria; order Halobacteriales; family Haloarculaceae; genus Halosimplex; species Halosimplex litoreum. Next base: position 3,209,685 of record NZ_CP065856.1, on the reverse strand, counting down.
CACCGACTCGACCGCGACGTCGGTGTTTCGCTGGTCGAGCGTCGCGTCGGCGCGGTCGCTCTGCGCTTCGGTGACCCGTTCGAACCCGTTCGATGCGGCGGTGTGCCACACCCCGAAGGCGAGCAGCGCTCCGACGAAGACGATCGCGAACGAACCGCTAACGCTGAAGCCCATCGGCACCACCTCCCCGAGATCCCGCGAGCTTCGAGAGCGCGACGGCCTCGGCGGCGTCGCCGTCGAGCTGGCTGATGTATCGCAGGCTCTGGGTGTGGTGGTCGATCGTCAGTCCGCCCTCGCCACCCGAGCCGTCGAACCCGCGCAGGTACGCCTGCAGGTCCTCGGCGACCGGCTCGGCCACCCAGTCGATCCGCTCGTAGTAGTCGATCGCTCGCGCCGTCTCGCGGACGCCGACTCGCTCGACGAGGTACTCCAGCCACTCGACGACCACGAGTTCGCTGGCGAGCCCCTCGGGCATCGTCGCGAGATACGGCTTGCCGTCGGAGTCGGCCCCGTCGGTCGCTCCAGCGTCGGCCGCCGGTTCCGGTTCCGGTTCGGGCTCCGGTTCCGGCTCCCTCGTCGCCTCGGTGTCGGACTCCGGTTCCGGCTCCGGTTCCACGGCCACGTCCGGATCCGGTTCGGGTTCGGCGTCCGCCTCGGCTTCGTCGTCGAGCCCGCCCATCCCGTCGTCCTCGATGACCTCGTCGAAGAGGTCGTCGTCGGCCATCTCGTCGTCGGACTCGCCGGTGTCGTCGAGGAGGTCGTCGGCGTCCCCCAGGTCCGCCTCGAGCGAGTCCTCGTCGGCGTCGTCGTCCTCGGGTTCGCCCTCTAGCTCGTCGGCCCACTCGGCGTCGCCGGACTCGTACTCGTCTTTCAGTTCCGCGAAGGACTTGCCGCCCTCTCCGTCGGATGTCTCGCTCATGTCGTCTTCACCCTCGGTGTCGTCCGCCTCGTCGAACTCGTCGTCCATCCCGTCGTCCAGGTCGCCCATCCCGCCGAACTCGTCGTCGTCCAGCGCGTCGTCGTCGAACGTCCCATCGCCGTCCTCGAAACCGCCGAGGTCGTCACCGCCCATCATGTCGTCGACGCTGCCCTCGGGTGAGGCGTCGTCCTCGACCAGATCCTCGTCGAAGAAGCCCTCGGCGTCGGCGTCGGCGATCTCGTCGTCCAGGTCCTCCTCGTCGCCGCCGTCGTCCCCGTCGTCGAACAGGCCGAAGTTCCCGCCGCCGCCCGCGCCGCCCATCCCGCCGGGCTCCATGTCGTCGGCGAAGGGGTTGACCCCGCGGGTGACCATCTCGTAGATGTCCAGCAGCTTCCGGACGTTCTCTTCGACGTCGTCGACGGTCTCGGCGATCTGCTCGTTCTCGTTGCGGACGGTGTTGACCGTCGAAGAGAGGCTCCCGACTTCGGTCTCCAGCTCGTCGAGCCGGTGTTCGAGTTCGTCGGTGTCGCTACCGCCGCCGTCGTCCATGTCACCGAACTCGTCGTCGCCGAATTCGCCGAAGTCGTCGCCGTCGTCGTCGAGCCCACCGAAGCCGCCGAGTTCCTCGTCGTCGCCGTCCTCGGCCATCAGTCCGCCGTCGGCCATGCTCTCGTCGTCCTCGTCGCTCCCGTCGTCGTCGCCGAAGATGTCGATCATCTGCCGGATGCTCATCCCGAGAACGCCGCTGGTCAACAGGACCAACAGCGCGGGGAGCGCGTCCGGCACGCCCGGCGCGACCGGGCCGAGCGACTGAGCGACGGGACTCATTACGTCGGTAAGTCCGTTCTAACACCCTTCAATGTATCGTTAATAGTATCATTGCTGATAACAGACGCGTTAATTCGAGGCTACCGACCTTGAACTAACGCTCGGCGTTCGGAAAGAAACGTCGGACGTAAATTTCACGGCGTGGACGGTGAAAGAAGCGGATCGACCGGTCCGCCGACCGCGCCCCCGTCGGACGTGCGTCCGACGGGTCTCCGCGTAGCTGACGGCTACAGCGTGATCGGATCGCGATTCGCACTTTTGACGACGAGGTCGCCGCTGGTCGCTTCGAGCCGCAGCGACCGTCCGTGGTCGCCGCCCACGTCTTCGCCGACGATGGGGATGTCGAACTCGGCGAGGGTCCGTCGGCCCATCTCGACGTTTCGCACGCCGATCCCCGAACCGTTCTCGGAGAAGTCGAGCATGTCGCTGCCCCCGGCGATCTTCGCCTCCATGCGCTCGCGGTCGGCGCCCCGTCGCTCCATGTCGGCGACGAGCGAGCGGATCCCCGAGTCGGCGAACTTCGCGTCGTTGTCGCTCTCCATCTCGTCGATCGAGGGGAGCATGACGTGGACGAGGCCGGCGACCGCCGCCGACCGATCGTACACGGCAACGCCCAGACACGACCCGAGCCCGCTCGTCGTGAGCAGGGCGTTCCCGTCCGTGACCTCCGACTCGGCGATGCCGACTTTCACCCGCTCGGGCTGGGTCGCGGGCTCGCTCTCGGCCGTCGTCCCGTCGTATACCTTCATGTGTCAGAAGATCGTTTCCACGTCGGCTTCGGTCTGGTCGGCCCGTTCGACGAGTAACTCGTCGAGCGCCTGACGTAATTCGGTTTCGTTCGGGAGCGCGTGGATCTCGGCTCCGAAGGCGATGTCGTCGGTCCGCATCTCCGAGTCGATGATGAAGGCGTGTTCCTGGTGCTGGCCGACCTGCGCGGCCAGCGGGTCGACGACCGCCCGGCCCATGTCGTGGACCAGCCGCGGCGGCGTGTGCTCGACGGAGGTCTGGAGCACGTTCGCCCAGCCATCGACGAACCCCGAGGTCATGATGTTGCCCAGTTCCTCGATGGCGGCCTTGTGCTGGTCGGTCAGCTCCTCGGCATCCATCTCGACCGGCATCATCGCCTCGGCGATATGCACGGCAGAGGCCTCGTCGAACAGCACGAGGAGAAAACCACTGGGGATCCCCGTGAACTCGACGACTGTTCCGACGTACGTGTCGGTCCCGACCTGCTTGGGCACGTCCTCGATCGGCGCGAAGCTCAGGCGGGTGACCTCCGCCTCGGTCTCGATCCCGGTCATCATCTCGACGTTGGCGGCGGCCTGCTGGGTGCCGTCCTTGGTCATCTCGTTGAAGACCTCGAGCTTGTCGATCGGGATGGCGTCGTCCTCGGTGTCGCCGGTCTTGGCCATCACGTCCGCGAGCGGGTCGTACTCGGGGAACATGTAGATGTAGAAGCTCACCGACTCGCCGACCCACTCGATCTCGCTCTTGAAGACGAACACCTGGTCGCGCTCGGCGTCCTCCGGAGGCTCGGGGAGCATCGCCGACCTGTCGCCCGCCACGTACTCGGGGGGGGAGTGTTCGATAGTCGTCTCCAGGAAGTCCGCCCAGCCGTCGATGAACCCGCTCATCATGATGTTGCCGATCTCCTCGACGCTGGAGCGGGCCATCGCCTCGTCGTCGGACCCGCCCGGCACCAGCGACTCGACGATCGTCTCGCTGCCGGCCCGGTCGAACACGAGCACCGTTTCGCCCGCGAGCTCGCCGTCGAAGGCGAACCGGACGCCGACGTAGTCGCCGTCGCCCAACTGGTCGCCCACGTCCGCGCGGTCGACCAGCGTGATCTTCGTCACGTCGACGACGGCGTCCAGCCCGGTCATCTGACACAGCGACGCCGTGGCCTGTTCGGCCCCCTCGTGAGCCAGGCGGTTGAACGTCCCGAGCGACTGGACGTCGACTTTCATGACGGGACGACGTCCTCGATGGCTTCCATGACGCTCGGCTTCTGGAACGGCTTCGTGATGTACCCGTCCGCACCGGCCTTGACCGCCTCTTTCATCTTCTCCTCCTGACCGACGCTGGTACACATGATGACGTTCGCCTCCGGGTTAGAGGTCTTGATCTCGTCGGTCGCCTCGATACCGTCGCGGATGGGCATCACGATGTCCATCATCACCAGGTCCGGGTTCGCTTCCTTGTACGTCTCGACCGCCTCGACGCCGTTCTCCACCTCGCCCACGATGTTGTGATCCTCCTCGAGGATCTCGCGTAGCAGGTTTCGCATGAACTCCGAGTCGTCGGCTATCAATACGTCTGACATGGGCCTATCACCTCTGTCGTACTGTGAAAACCCAGATAAAGCCTTCCCGTAAATTATCGGGATTGATAGCACCTGCGACGCCCGACCGGTCCGCAGGCGGGCGGTTCGACACCGGACGCGGGGCCGTTCAGAGGCGGAACCCGTCCTCGTCGCCGACGGCGGCGATGAGGTCGGCGATCGAGTCGTCGGGCGAGAGGTCGGTCGATTCGAGCAGTCGCTGGAGGCTCGCGGGCGGGTACCGGACCGGGACGTTCGCCTCCATCAGCATGATGCCCAGCACCTCTTCGACGGGCGTCTTCCCGTCGATCTGCTGGGCGTACCACAGCACCAGGCTCTCGAAGATCGTCACCACGTCGTTCGAGACCATCTGTCGCTGCCGGGTCGCGCCGTCGAACGTCGCCGTGATGTCGAAGCCGTAGCGCGACCCCGAGTCGTCGAACTGGGTCGCGAGGAACTCGTGGACCGCCTCTTCGGTCAGCTCCGGCGCCTTGGGTTCGGGTTCGGGCTCCCGAGCGGGCTCGGGCGGCAACTCCGCGTTCGCGTCCGCACCACTGCCTCTGGAGTCGACCGCCGGCACGTCGTCGATCGGGTCGCCCGGCGAGACGACGTAGCGGCCGTCGTCGATCTCCGCGACGTGCTCGTCCTGGCTGATGTCGAGCTCGTCGGGCGAGAGGATCCCCCCCTCGTCGGTGTCACCGCGGTCGTCCGAACGGCGTGCCATACACTCCCTTGACCGTCGGGACTCATAATTCCGTCGCCGCGTCAGACGCCCGCGAGACGGCGGATCTGCCCCTGGGACTCCGGTCCGGGCGGGCCCCGGTCGGCGGCCAGCCGGCCGGTCACTCGCGATACTCGCCGACGACCCTGTAGCCCACCGCCGCGAACCCGACCAGCGCGACCGCGAGCCCGCCGATCGCGAGTTCGACGCGGTCGATCGGCCCACCCAGGCCCGGCGGCGCCTCGTCGACGACGTCGAGCGTCACCGGTTCGGAGGTGTCGAACCGCACGCGCGTCCCGGGGTCGAGCAGCTGGATCTGGAAGGCGTGGGTGCCGTTGGTGGTCGCGTTCAGCGGCTGGGAGAGCGTCGTGGACTCCCCGGGTTCCAGCGCCGGCTGTCCGATCTGGTAGATCCCGGTCTCGTTGGCGGACTGGGCGACCGACAGCATGACAGACGGTGACGCCGTCTCGTTGCCGACGTTCTCGATCGTCGCCGTGATCTCACCCTGCTCGCCGTCGACGAGCACGGAACTCGACAGCGACACGTCCTGCACGCAGACCTGTCGGCCCTCGACCGCGCGACACTCCTCTTGGGCCGCCGCCGGACCGACCGGGGCGACCGCCAGCAGCGCGAGCACCGCCACCGCGACGACGAGCGCCGTCTCTGGTCCGTTTCGACTCGGCATGTCTCGGAGAAATCCGGACGGCGACTAAAGGGTTCCTCCCGGAGTATCAATCGAGAGAGCGCGAGGGACCAGCGAAAGCGAGACCGTCCCGAGACGGACCGGGATCGTGGGCGAGATGGATTGTCCCGTTCCGGTGGGCGGCGTCGACAGAATATAAGAACCGTGGACTCGATCCAACGGTATGGGACAGTCCGACGACCGACTACCCGATAGGGTGGACGTGGACGGATTACGGAAACACCTCGGGGAGACGCCGGTCCGGTTCGCGCTGCTGTTCGGGTCGCACGCTCGCGGGACGGCGGACGCCGAGTCGGACGTCGATATCGCGCTCTCGTTTCCAGACGGGATGAGCGACCGGGAGCGGTTCCGGTGTCGGAATCGGATCGACGCGGAGCTACAGGCACACGTGGACGGATTCGCCGACGTGAGCGACATCGACTCGCTCCCGACGCACGTCGCGTACGCGGCGCTCCGGGACGGCCGAGTCCTGGTCGGTGACGAGCGGACCGTCGAGGAGTGCCGACGACGACTCCGAGCGGAGTACGAGCGGACCGAGCCCGACCGGGAGCGCGAGCGCCGCGAGTTCATCGACCGACTGGCCCGCGGAGAGACGTAGATGGTCGACGAGGCCGTCGTCGTCGACAAACTGCGACAGATCCACGAATACACCGAGGACCTGCGAGAGATGCGTGACGTTCCGAAAGCGGAGTACGTCGACGACACGGTCACGCAGCGGGCAGTGGAACGCACCCTCATGAACGTGATACAGTCGTGTGTCGACCTCGCCCAGCACATCCGCGCGAGCGAGGAGCTCTCGCCGAGTGGGACGTCGAAAGAGGAGATCGAAGCGGTCGCGAACGCGGATATCATCTCTGAAGAGACCGAGGCCAAGATCGCGGAGGCCGTCGGGTTTCGAAACGTTCTAGCTCACCGGTACGGCGATATCGACCACGATGTCGTCTACGGTGTTCTCCAGGAGGACCTGCACTGGTTCGACCGATTCCAGCGGGAAGTCGCACAGTGGTTCCAGCGGGTAGCGCAGGCCGACTACTCGCGAGCGATCGTCTGCTCTCACGGTCCGGAACCGACGGAGTTCGGAAAACTGGTGAGTGAGCGTCGCCACTCGGCGGTCGAGCGCGTCTCCGAGGTCGTCTCGGTCCGGACCGGATCCGATGTGGACGTGCAGTGTTCGGATCACGAGGATGAGTTTGCGGACGGTCGACCGATACGGTCGATCACCAGTTACCGCGTTTGGCGGCTGGCAGCGCGGTCTGCCAAACTTCGTACAACTTCGATACGGTAGAGTTTGAAAGTTGTGGCGGCGAAACCTTTTCGCCGGCTGAATTCAAAATAAATTCGTATGAGTAGAACATCGATCCCTGTGAACGAATCGACGAAAGACCGACTCGACGAGTTGAAACAGGACGGCGAGACGTGGGACGAATTCCTGCGCCGGGTCACGTCCCAAGACGAACCGATCCGGAAAGACGACCTGTCCGAGGAGGCGCTCGACGAGATCGAGAAGAACATCGAGCGGAGTCGGCGGAGTTTCTGAATGCTGTTTCTGGACACGTCCGCGATCCTCTCCTACAAGCGTGCGGAGGCGTCCGCAGTCTCGTATCTGGAAGGTAACGAACCGTGGTTCACATCGAGTATCTGCGTCTACGAGTTCGTCAACGGTGCGATGTGGAGAGACGGCGTTTCGGCGCACGTCGCTCGACAGTCTATCGGTGGCGTCCGGTCGGTCGGCCTGACCGAGACGGTCGCGATGGAGGCATCGAGAATACAGAACGAACTACGGAGTGACGGCGACGAGATGGCCGTGCGGGATCTGCTGATAGCCGCCACGGCGCGGTCGACGGGCGCGGAACTGGTCGTTTCCGATTCCGATTTCGAAACCGAACACGTCGAGGAGTTGCTGGCAGTGACGAACCTAGCCGAGTAGGGGCGTGGCGAACGCTCGAAGCGGAAGCCCCACAGCGGGTCGACACCGCTCGGAAGTCACCTGTGCGTGTTCTGGGAATCATCTCTCTAGTCTGAACAGCAACTGCGTGTCGCCACTCGTCGATTCGGCGTCGTCGAAAAAACGGAAAGAAAGCTGCGTCAGAGAAGACGAAGAGGGGGAGCCGCTACGTTATATCGAGACGGCTTCCTTGTTCGCCAGCGAGTCGGGTACGCGGAGCAGCACGGTCTTCGTGGCGCCCGACGGCGTGGTGATCGACAGTTCAGCGGTTGCGCCCGCGCTCAGCGTGCCGGGGTTGACGTTGATAGTGAAGCGGTCACCGGAGGACAGCACCGGCAGCGTGTCGTCTTCGTCCTGAACGGCTTCGAGGATGAATTCGGTGTCCTCTTCCGGGGACTCGCTGTCGGAGTAAGTCAGGTCGTGGCTGCCGTCAGGTGCGATGAAGCTGATCGTCGTCTGACTCATGTCGATGTCGTCGGCACCCGGCGACTGGGTGACGATGACCTCAATGTTGCCGACCTTGGGTTCGATACCCGCGTCGTTAGCATCGACGAGTGCCAACGGTTCGGAAGCGAATTCATTTCCGGAGCCCAGCTGAACGTCAGTACCGTCGTTACTAAGTACAACGTCTTGCGAGAACTCAATGTTTTCAGGACCGTCGGTAACAGAACTGTCTCTGTTGATTTCAACGGTCTGGCCGTTGGGGCCAGTCAGTCGGTAGGTGTTGTCGGTGAGGTCGCTGTCGTCTGCAAGAACCTCGACACCGATGTCGACTTCGCCGCTATCAACATCGACAGTCATGGAGTCCTCCAAATTACCAGAACCGTCCCGGGCTTCGATGTCGACGGTCGACGTCTGCGCGGACAGGGTGAACTCGCCCTCATCCAGAATGTCGATCGAACTGGTGCCGTCGTCGTAGGTCAGCTGCGAGACCTTCAGTTCGACCGTCTCAGTGTCGAGGGTCGTGTCGACGCTGACGGAAGTCGTCGATCCGGAGTCATCAGCGTCTTCCGGAACAGCCAGCGAAAGAGTACCACTCGAGGTCAACTCTTCGCCAGCACCGAGGTTGACAGTGAACGAGGCGTCACCGTTGGCTTCCTCAACGCGGTACGCAGACTCGTTGATCGGGACGAACACCAGATCAACGTCACTTCCAGAGGTTATCGTAATCTGGTTACTACTTCCGTCACCCAATTGCTTGTCGGAGGTAGACGTTGAAGCGGTTATTTCCGTCTCCCCAAGGAAGTCTTCAGTGTTCCCGCCGCTGGATCCCTGGAATGTCACAAGCAGGCCAGTGTCCTCTGCCGACGACGCTCCAGCAGTTATCTGCCCAGTCGTCCCGATGACCTGCAGCTGATTGGTGACTTGCTGGCTACTCTCCTCGCCGGTCTGCTCCGCGCTGGACTGCAGGAAGCCGGCGGTGTTGATCAGGACACCGGCCGCGATGGCGGCGACCAGGACCATCGCGATGAACACGATGAGGGTCCCGATCCCGACCTGCCCGCGGTCGGTCGGCCGTTCCGTCGTTGTATTGTCGAACATGGGTTTGTATCCGCCCGAGCGTACCGCGCGACTCGGACTTACTCCGAACGTTCGGTTCGCCCGTATTAAGGGTATCCTACCGAATATCGTTCTTGAAAACGGTAATCTCCAGCCGAAATCGCGATTTCACTGTCGAAAATGGCGAGTATAAACTTTAACGCGGCGCTTCAAGAACGGCTGCAAATACGAGACCTCGTAACGATAACTGAGAACGGTCGGCCGCCGCCGGGCCGGTCGGTCACTCGTAGATGACGAGACTGTACATCACGAACAGGAATCCGAACGTCGTCAGGCCGCTGTTGACCAACAGTAGCGACCGGGTGCCGGTGAAGTTCGTGAGGAAGGCGCTGATCATCGTCGACGCGGCGCCGGCCACCGCGAGCGAAAAGCCCAGCGAGAGGTGCAACATCGCCTGTCGTGATGTCTTCACGTACGCGCGCATGGCCATCCCGACCATCGTCAGGCCGGCGACGACGAACACGACCGTCGAGACGGCGTAGAGGATCTCTATCACTGAAACCACGTTGTATCGGCCTTCTCGATACCCCGTATTAAATCCACTCTCGAAAATATCTCCCGTGATAATCACTCGCAAAACCGTCCCGTCGCGGCCCCAGGAGCCGAATTTCTGCGTCGCTATCGCTCCGCGTCGGTGTTCGACGGTCGAGCGAAAACGGAACTGGGGGATGGGAGAGATGGGGTGGACGTCCGTGCGCGCACGCGAGTCAGCTTTCGGAGAGTGTCCGCCAGGCCTCGTCGAGCTTGTTCGTGACCTCGGTGCGCTCCTCGACTTCGACGGTCAGCGACTCCTCGAAGTCGATGTGGACCTGGTCGACGTTTCGCCGGTACACCTTGATGCGCCGGCGGTCGTCCGAGAGGATGTTGTCGTGGAGCTCGAGCAGGTCGTGCTCTGTCAGCTCGTCGATCCGGCGATAACAGGTGGCGATCGGGATCCCGAGCTCGTCACTCAGTTCCTGGGCCGACTGGGGCTCGTCGGTTGCGTCCAGGATCTCTGCGCTGTATTTGTTCCCCAGTGTCTGAAGGATCTCGGCTGAAGCCATCCGTTATCAAAACGTATATTCACCGCAGTATAAATCTATCGCTGCCGGTATGGGCGGGTTACCGAGGCCGCGAGGGCGTCGTGGATCCGAACTAATCACCACGGAGAAAGTTCACAACAGCCGTTTTTCGAACTAATAACCGGTTCCGATCGTGAAAACGGGCGCCGACGACTACAGCGGATTGTCGTCTTCGCTCATCATCGAGAACGCGCTGGCGTTCTGGTGGACGCGGATGCCGCCCTGTGAGATCTCCATCGGGAAGATGTCGGTCTCGATGTCCTGCTTGCGCATCTTGGCCACCCAGACGTACCGGTTGACGCCCGACTCGGTGGGCGTCTGGATCAGGTAGATGTTCCCGTCGGTGAGGTAGTTCTCCAACCCGATCTCCGTCTCCGGGAACACGGCACCCTGCTCGTTGGTCATCAGCGTCGTCAGGTCGTTCTGGCTGAGGATGTCCGTGAACTTCAGCAGGTAGGTCCGCTTCTCCTGTTCGTTCTCGAAAAAGAGCTCGAACATCGCCAGCGAGTCGAGGACGACCCGGTCGTAGTCGTTGTCCTCGAAGTCGTCGAGCAGGAGTTCGAGCGACGACGAGAAATCGTTCTCCCGCAGCAGGACCTTCTTGTCGTAGACCTTGATGTCGCCGTTGTCGACGTACTCGCCCCACTTGTCGAAGCCGATCGATTCGGCGGCCTCACGCAGGTCTTCCTCGTCTTCCTCGAAGGTGAGGTAGATGCCTTTCTCGTCGAACTGCTCGACGCCGTTGTAGATGAACTGCAGACAGAGGATACTCTTGCCCGCCCCGGGATTCCCGCTCACCAGGGTAGTCGAATTTGTGACAATACCACCGTTCAGGATCTCGTCCAACCCGTCGATGCCGGTTTTCGTTAGTTCGATCATGTCTTCCGTGGATCCTCGTGGAGTTCGGCTGGTGGAGCATCGGGTGTCTGTGGTAAAAAGTCTTGTTCATGCGATCACTTCGCGATCGATAGCACGCGAAAGGGTCGGCGGCGTCGGTACGGTCCGCCTACCGATTACAGCGGTTCAAGGAGAAAGCCCACGGATTCAGCCGTGGGATGAATCCGACAACAGCCGAAATAACTACCACGATTCATATCGTAGGCTGTGCTACCGAGCCTCGGGTAAGGATATGCACGCCAGCGGGGTGGTAAATGAAGCCCGCTATCCGAGTCGGGGGCCGCACTGGCACGGCCCACAACCCCACCGAACGACCCGAGTGGGGAACCTCTCCCTCGTGGGCACGGTCTGTGACCGTGGAACCCCACGACTTCACTCGTGGGAGGATGTCAGCCGGTCGTGGTCGGAGTCGGGGCCGGTGCGATAGGACGGTCACCCGGAGTGGACGGCCTTCGGGTCGACCCAGATGACGAACCCGTCGTCGCGCTTGACGACGCCGTGGATGGCTTGCTCGTCTTGGGAGGGGGAGTCGTCGACGTCCGACCCGTCGACTTTCACGACCTGGTACACCTCGTCGACCAGCCAACCGGCGGCGCCCTGGTCGTCGACGATCGCCGGGTCGAAGACGATGATCCGACGCTCGGCGCCGTCGCCGCCGATCCCGAAGACGACCTTCGGGTCGACGATCGACGTCGTGCGCCCGCGCAGGTCCATCACCCCGCGGACGTGGGGCGGCGAGTTGGGGACCGTCGTCACCTCGCCGGCGTCGACGATCTCGGTGACGTAGTCGATGCTCACGCAGTAGGTCTCCTCGCCCAGCGAGAACTCCAGGACCTGTCCGTCCGTCGCCGTCGGCGCCGCGTTCTGAGTACCTGATGCCATGGGTGGCCGTTGACTCAAAGAGCCCGCGACGGCGTCTTAAGCGTGTCTCCCGGGTTATCAACGCTGATTCCGCGGGCGGAGTCTTTATCCCGACGCTACCGTCACACATGAGTAGGTATGGTGCCGGCTCCGGCTGGGTTCCGGCGACACCGCTCGGGCTTCGCCCGAGCCGTCACCGGGGGTCCGATATGACGGTACGCTCGACGCCGCGAGCGGTCGTCGCCGACGACTCGCACTTCATGCGGAGCGTCATCTCCGACATCCTGGAGGAGAGCGGCATCGACGTGGTCGCCGTGGCCAAGAACGGTCGCGAAGCCGTCGACGCGGTCGTCGAGACCGACCCCGACGTGGTGACGATGGACGTGGAGATGCCGGAGATGAACGGCATCGAGGCGACCGACCGGATCATGTCGACCCGGCCGACCCCGATCCTGATGCTGTCCGCCCACACCGACGAGAACGCCGACGTGACGTTCCAGGCCCTGGAGAAAGGCGCCGTCGACTTCTTCCGCAAGCCCGGCGGCGAGGTGTCGATGGAGATGTCCCGCATGCAGGACCAGCTCGTCGACGTCGTCGAGTCCGTCGCGGCCGTCGACCCGACCGACTCCTCGGACGTGGCCTCCGCCCGGACCGCCGGGTCGGGGGTCGACACCGGCGGTGTCGGCACTGACGACGCGGGCGGCGCCGAAACGGTAGGTTCCGACGCCGGGGCCGCGACGACGGAGTACGTCGACGACCCGACGGTCGTCGTCGGCTCCTCGACGGGCGGCCCGACCGTCGTCGAGCAAGTCCTCTCGGACCTGCCGCTGGCGGCGGACCTGCGCGTGCTGGTCGTCCAGCACATGCCCAGCGGGTTCACCGGTCGCTTCGCCGAACGCCTGGACGCCCGCAGCGAGTACAGCGTGCGTGAGGCCGAAGACGGCGATCGGATCGGTGGCGGCGAGGCGCTCATCGCCGCGGGCGACTACCACATGGAAGTGACGGGCTATCGCCGCGGGCGCCTCCGGGTCGGACTGACCCAGGACCCGCCGGTCAACAACGTCAGGCCCGCGGTCGACGTGACGATGCAGACGGCTGCCGAACGGATCACGAGCCCACTCGCCGGCGTCATCCTGACCGGGATGGGCGAAGACGGCGCACGCGGCGTTCGCGCGATCCACGAGGCCGGCGGCTACACGGTCGCACAGGACGAAGCCACGTCGGCGGTCTTCGGGATGCCCAAACGGGCCATCGAGACCGGCTGTGTCGACGGCGTGGCACCGGTCAACGACGTGGCGGCGGCGATACTCGACGCATTCGAGGTGACCTAAATGGACGACCAGTATCTTGACGCGTTTATCCGAGAGAGTGAGGAAGCGATCACCGACCTGAACAACTCGCTGCTCGACCTGGAGAGCGACCCGGACGACCAGGCCGCGATGGACCAGATCTTCCGGACGGCCCACACGCTGAAGGGCAACTTCGGCGCGATGGGGTTCGAGGACGCCAGCAACCTGGCCCACGCCATCGAGGACCTGCTCGACGCGATGCGCCAGGACGAGATGGCGGTCACCCCCGAGCGGATGGATCTCATCTTCGCGGGCGTGGACATGATCGAGGTCATCGTCCGCGAGATCGAGAGCGAGGGCGAGTCGACCACCGACACCGACGAGATGGTCGCGCAGTTGCGCGCCGTCATGGAGGAGAGCGACTTCGACGCCGAGTCCGGCGAGGCGCCCGACCCGGCCGCCGGCGGTGTCGACGCAGGGAGCGAGGGTACGAGCGGTGCCAGCGACGGCGAAACCGCCCACGCAGGTGCCGCGGACGGCGCCGCCGCCGCCGCGGCGGTCGAGAGCTTCGACGTGTCGGCCGGCGACGCCGAGGGCCGGGTCGTCCAAGCGGACGTGTCGGTCGGCGAGGGCGACATGCTCGGCGTCGACGCGATGCTCGCGCTCGACCGCATCACCGACACCTTCGACCTGCTCGACGCCGACCCCGACCGCGAGGGGATCGAAGACGGCGAGTTCGAGGACACCTTCGCGCTCGCGCTCGACGCGCCCGACGCCGACGCCGCGGCGGCGGAACTCGACGCCATCGGCGCCGTCGAGGACGCGGACGTGGTCGACGTGACCGACGCGCTGGACGCCGGGGACGAAAACGGCGCGGACGACACCGGTGTCGACGCCGACACGGGTGCGCCCGGAGGCCCCGACGCCACCGGCGGCGCTCAGCCGACCGCGTCGGGAGGCGACGACGGCGCACACGTCGACGAGATCAAGTCCGTTCGCGTCGACGTCGACCAGCTCGACGACCTGCACGGGCTGGTCGAGCAGCTGGTCACCAGCCGTATCAAACTGCGCCGGGCCGTCGAGACCGACGACCTGGCGGGCGCCTCGGAGAATCTCAACGAACTCGACAAGATCACGGCGAACCTCCAGAACACGGTGATGGACATGCGGCTCATCCCGCTGAAGAAGGTCGTCGGCAAGTTCCCGCGGATGGTCCGGGACCTCTCCCGGGAGCTCGACAAGGACGTCGAGTTCACTATCGAGGGCGAGGACATCGAGCTCGACAGGACGATCCTCACCGAGATCTCCGACCCGCTGATGCACATCATCCGCAACGCGCTCGACCACGGGATCGAACCGCCCGCCGAGCGCGAGGCGGCCGGGAAGGACCCGACCGGACAGGTCGAACTGCGCGCCTCGCGCGAGCGGGACCACGTCATCATCGAGGTCGAGGACGACGGAGCCGGTCTCGACGTGGACGGCATCAAGCGCAAGGCCATCGAGAAGGGCGTCCGCTCTTCGGACGAGATCGAGGCCATGAACGACTCGGCGATCTACGACCTGGTCTTCCACCCAGGCTTCTCGACGGCCGACGAGGTGACCGACACCAGCGGCCGCGGCGTCGGCATGGACGTAGTCCACGACACCGTCACGCAGCTCGACGGCTCGGTCAGCGTCGACTCCGACCCCGGCGAGGGGACGACGGTCTCGCTGCGCCTCCCGGTGACGATGGCGATCGTCAAAGTCCTCTTCGTCGAGGTCGGCGACGAGGAGTACGGCGTCCCACTGAAAAACGTCGACGAGATCACCCGCACCTCCGCCGTCAAGCAGATCAACGGCAACGACGTGATCAAGCACAACGACGACATCTACCCCGTCGTCGACCTCGCCGAGCGCTTCGACGTGCCCGGCACGCACGCCACCGCCGACGCCGAAGGAGCCGAAACGGCCGCAACCGACGGTGGCGAGCCGACGGAGGCGACCGGTGAGCGCGCCGAGATCGCGGGCGGACCGACCGAGGCAGACGACGCTGGCCCGGCGGTCGCCGGTGCCGGCACGGGGGCGGGCGGTGCAGGTGGCGACGAGGGCATGCTCGTCCGGATCCGCGAATCCGAACGGCAGGTAGCGCTGCGTTGCGACCAAGTGAACAGCCAGGAGGAGGTCGTCGTCAAGCCGCTGGAGGGGATCCTCAGCGGGACGCCCGGCCTCAGCGGGACGGCCGTGCTGGGCGACGGAAACATCGTCCACATCCTCGACGTGGTGACGCTTTGATGACGCTGGGGCGAGAACTGGTCGACGGAGACCGGAGAGTACGATGAGACAGGAGCGCGGCCCCGAGTTCGACGAGCTGTTGAGCTACATCGAACGCGAACTGGACTTCGAGTCGGGGTTCTACAACGACGCCTACCTCGACCGGCGGATCAACGCCCGGATGCGCCGCACCGACACCGACAGCTACCGACCGTACCAGCGACTGCTGGAGGACGACGAGGGCGAGCGCGAGCAACTGCTCGACTCGCTGTCGATCAACGTCACCGGCTTCTTTCGCAACCCCGAGGCCTGGGAGTCGCTGCGAGGCGTCCTCCGCGATCTGACCGCCGAACAGCGGCGAGTCTCCGTCTGGAGCGCCCCCTGCGCGGACGGGCGCGAGCCGTACTCGATCGCGATGCTCGCGCTCGACGACGAGGAGATCGACGCCCGACGGGTCGAGATCCTCGGCACCGACATCAACCGCGACATCCTCCGGACGGCCCGCGCCGGCCGCTACGAGACGTCCCAGACGACCGATATCGCGGCGGAGCTCGAACCCCTCTCGGCCACCGAGCCGTACGTCGACCGCGAGGGCGACGTGTTCACCGTCACCGACCGCGTGTCGGACCTCGTCGACTTCGAGCGCCACGACCTCATCCGCGGGCCCGAGAAACGGGACTTCGACCTGGTGTGCTGTCGGAACCTGCTCATCTACATCGACGCCGACTACAAAGTCCCCATCTTCGAGACGATCACCGGGTCGCTGACCGAGGCGGGCTACCTGATGATCGGCATGACCGAGACCCTGCCCGCGGAGTTCCGCGACCGCTACGACCCGGTCGAGAAGAAACACCGCATCTACAGACGCGCCTGATGTCACTCTACCAGCTCGAACGCGACGGCGACGTACAGCAGCTCATCGGCGTCATGCGCCGCAGCGACAAGCCGGAGCTGCGCGCCCGCGCCGCCGAACTGCTCGGCAACTTCGACGAGCACGACGACCGCGCGGACGTGGTCAACGCCCTCGTGAGCGTCGCGAGCGACGACGACAGCGCCGCGGTGACCGCCGCCGCGGTCGACTCGCTCGACCAGCTCGGGGGCGACGCCATCGAACAGCTGATCGCGGAGATGGCCGGCGTCGACATGGGCGACGGCGCCGACTGGATGAAAGCCCAGGCGTTCGCGAAGGCACTGGACGCCGGCGTGCCGGAACTCCGGATGGCCGCCGCCAACGGCCTGGGCGCCCTCGAAGAGACCGAGGCAGTCCCGAAACTCGTCGAACGGTTCGACGACTCCGACCCGCGCGTGCGAGCCCGCGCCGCTCGCGCCTGCGGCCAGGTCGCCGACTCGCGGGCGACGGACGGCCTGGAGGGGCTGCTGACGGACGCGAACCCGAAGGTCCGTCGGGAGGCCGCCGAAGCGCTGGGGTCGATCGGCAACCGGCAGGCGCTGTCGGCCCTGCTCCCGCTCTACGAGGACGGCGACGAACGAGTGCGACGGGTGGCCGTCGGCGCGTTCGGCAACTTCCCGAACGCCCAGCCCGTCGAGTACCTCGTCGCCTCGCTGACCGACGACTCCCCGACCGTCCGCCGGACCGCCGTCTACTCGCTGGTCGAGTTGCTCGCGAACGTGCCCACCCAGCAGAGCCACGAGATCCGCGAGACCGTCGTCGAGCAGCTCAGCGAGACCGACGACCGCAACGTCGTCGTCCCGCTCGTGGAGATACTGGAGGAGAGCCGACAGGCCGCCCAACAGCGCAACACCGCGTGGCTGCTGGGTCGCGTCACCGAGGCCGAAGAGCGAGACCGCGTCGTCGACGCGCTCGTCGACGCGCTGTCGGCCGACGACCAGATGACGGGCCAGTTCGCGGCGACGAGTCTCGCCGAACTCGGCGGCGACGCCGTCGAGGACCGCCTGCTCGCCCTCGTCGACGACGCGGACGCTCCGACTTCGGCTCGCGCCCAGGCCGTCTTCACCCTCGGCAAGGTCGGCGGCGAGCGCGCCCGCCAGCGCATCGACGCGCTGCTCGACGAGACCGAATCGGAAGAGATCCGAAAGCGAGCCTTCTCGGCCATCTCGAAACTCGGTGGTCGGGGATGACCGACGCTGGCGCACTGGCGACGCCGCCCGGTCTCGCCCGAGACGCGGGAGGTGACTACCCGTGAGCGACGAGCGCGCGCTGGCGGACACCCAGGGCCGGTTCGTCCAGGTCGTCAAGAGCGGCCGGAAGGTCAACGACCTGGAGTGGCTGAGCGGACGCATCCTCCTGTCGAACAGGCGGCTCGTCCTCGCCAGCAACGAGGGCAAGCGACAGATCGCCCTGGCGAAGGTCAGCACCGTCAAGAACCGCAAGAACGCCAACCAGGCGATGACGGCCGTCTCGGGCTACTTCTCGGTCCAGACCGGGTCCGACGTGTTCCTGATCGCGCCCACCGACGCCGACGCGTTCGAAGAACACCTCTACACCGCGCTGCTCGACGGCGAGGTCGTCCTCGTCAAACACCCCGCCGTCGAGGGTGGGGTCGTCCGGGACACCGCCTGGGAGAAAGGACGGATCAACGTCGAGTCCGACGTGGTCGGGCTGGGCGTCGCGAGCGGCCAGTTCGTCGAGATCGAACTCGACGACGTGGGCGCCGTCGACGCCAGAGAGGGGACGGTCCGGGGCGACGAGCGCCGCGTCCTCGAAGTCGAACACACCGACGACGAGGGTACCAGCGTCCAGACGTACGTCTCGGGGACGAGCCGCCACGTCTCCATCCTCGAATCGCTCGTCCGCCAGGGCGAGCTCCAGAACGCCACCGACGCCGACCTCGACCAGACGGAGATGGAGGTCCTGATGGCGCTGTATTCGGGCGTCTCGCCGTTCGAAATCCCCGAGTTCGTCGGGCTGGAGGTCGACGACGTCGAGACAGTCTTCGACCGCCTCGTCGAGGAGGGCATCCTCCGCGAGAAGCGCGTCCGCCGCGACGT
Source organism: Halosimplex litoreum (assembly GCF_016065055.1). Classification (NCBI taxonomy): domain Archaea; kingdom Methanobacteriati; phylum Methanobacteriota; class Halobacteria; order Halobacteriales; family Haloarculaceae; genus Halosimplex; species Halosimplex litoreum. The sequence continues at coordinate 3,191,361 of NZ_CP065856.1, read as the reverse complement.
GCGCCTGAAAGCCCGAGGGCGCAACATCGCCAGCGACGTGATCAGCGACCAGTAGCGGAACACCCCCTTCTCACAGCGGCGTGCCGCCCCGCTCGCCGTCCTCGTCCGTCGACGCGGCGCTCAGCAGGTCGGTCACCGGTTCGCCGTAGTCGTAGCCGGGGACGACGCCCTCGACGTAGGTCCCCTCGACGTACTCCACGAACGTCTTCGCGACCGCGACCCCGCGAGCGGCGTCGCCGAAGACGAACTCGTAGGTGACCGTGACGGTGCCGTCGACGACCGTCACGTCGAACCCCTCGAGGTCGACCGAGGCCCGCGTCGCCATCGGCGCGTCCTCCAGCCGGCGCTCGAGCGTGTCGAGCCACCCCGACTGGACTGCCTCGCCGACCTCGCCGTCCTCGGCCGCGCTCCGGAGCGTCGGCACCTCGACGCGAACCCGGAAGTCCGTCGCGTAGTCGTCGCGCTCGCTCGCCGTCACCTGGGTGTCGAAGACGGTCGTCGTCAGCCGGTAGCCCTCCTCGGCGGCGGCGAAGGCGTCGTGGGCCTCGAAGGCGTCACGCGCTTCGGTCGGGGTGTCGTCTGTCATTACCCCTCGATACGGCGCTGGTCGGCAAAAGGCCGTTGTGTCGCGGCTCGGCGGCGGTCACCCCCGTGCGCGGCGTTCAGCCGACCGTCGAGCGGGCCAGCGTCACCCGCGCGGTCGCGTTCCCGCGACTCCCGAGACAGTAGTCGGGGAGCGGCCGCTCGTGTCCCCGCCAGACGACCCGTACCTCGTCACCGTCCGACAGCGGCCGCCCGTCGACCGTCACGTTCTCGATCCTCGCCGATCCCCTCGGTTCGAACGGGAGCCCATCGCTCGCGTTCACGGCGACGTACTCGCTCGTCGTTCCCGTTTCGCTGGAGACGACGGCGGTGACCGACAGCGTCCACTCCTCGGCCAGGACGTCACCGTCCACGTGTGTGACTTCGACGGCGCGCTCGTCCGTGTCGACCGTGACTTCGACTTCGGTCGTCGGCCCCTGGAACGCCAAGTCGTCGCTGCACGGTCCGACGGCGCCGCTCACCACCGACAGCGCTCCGAGGACGCCACCGAGGGTGACGAGCGCGACCACGGCTTTCGCCGCGACGGGTCGGTCCACGACAGCGCGATCGAGCGACCCGTACAAGCGTTTTCGGGTCGTACCGGGCCGAGCGGCCCGGTCGTATCGTTCCCGTTCACTCGTCGCTCACTGGTCGGGTACGACAGAGTGCGGGGGATGGGATTCGAACCGAAATCAGACGTGCTCGCTCACGCCGTTCGCTGCGCGCGACTGATAGGCTTCGAATCGCCACCCGGACGATTCGGGTCGGCGCGCGGACGCGCCGACCACTCATGCGAGGGGTGGGATTCGAACCGGAGCGAGACGGTCCTGCTCGCTTCGCTGCGCGGGCTGCGACTCGCAGGGCTCGAATCCCAGAACGCACTCGTCGCTCACGATGTGTGAGCGACAGAGTGCGAGGGGTGGGATTCGAACCCACGGACCCCTACGGGAGCGGGTCTTAAGCCCGCCGCCTTTGGCCTAGCTCAGCCACCCTCGCGCGTTCGTCCGTCGCCCCTCCGGCGGAATAGCGGTTACGGTCCGGCCGCGGGGCTCGCGGGTCGTCGAAACGAAGGGAGGAGAGAAGCGTGGAGAGTCCGTTCGGAGCGCGCGGGCGGGGTTCAGACCTCGACGTGGATGTCGGTGAACGGGACCCGGACCATCAGAACGCGGGTCACCGGGCGGCGGCGCAGTCGGACACGGACGATCACGGCCGTCAGCGCCCACGAGACCGCCGCGAGCGCGACCGCCAGCGCCGCCGCGCCGGGGTACATGACCACCAGGGCGCCGACCGCGACCGCCAGCGACATCGCGAGCGAGACCAGCAAGGTGCGCGCCAGACTGTACTGCGTCGGCAGGCCGGCCGAAGCGACCGGCGGACGATTCTGTCTCATCACAGCCGATCCTACACCGGGGACCACCGTAAAGGTAATCTGAAATACATTTCTGTAGGCGAAGTTACTGAACTGAGTTTCACGAGAAATGGTGACACGCTTTCGGGCGTGTGTCGAGTGCGGGCGGACGGTGGTCGGCGGGAGAGAGCGACGTATCGTCGCCGGAAGGACGAGCCGCGACTATCGGTCCGAGCGGCGCTCGGGGTCGTCGCTCTCGGTGATGTCGTAGGCGTAGAACTGCTCGGGTTCGGGGAAGAAGTCGGCGGGGTCGTCGTGGTCGAACGTGCCCAGGAGCGTGCCGTCGAGGGTCTTGACGTGGGTGTGCATCGCCCCGCGTTCGACGGCGGTGCGGACGAGACCGGCCGAGAAGCGCATGTCGTACGACCCGGCGACGAAGATCACGACCTCCGCGTCGTGGTCGATGCACTCGGTCACGACGAAGACGAACCCGCCGGCCTCCATCTGGTAGACGCCCGTCTCGTCGAGGGTGAACGTCTCGAACAGCGTCTCGAACTCCTCGGCGAAGTTGTTCGGGACGACGTACGAGAGCCCCCAGGCGTCGTCGTCGCCCATCGAGGGCGACAGCGTCGTCGTGTCGCCCGCGGGGATCGCCAGCGTCTCGTAGCCCTGCTTCTCGCGGTCCTCGGCCATCGCCTGCATGTCTTCGAGCGCGCGCTCCCAGTTGCTCGTCAGTTCCTCGCTGTGGTCGGCGACGATCTCCTTCCGGTCGACGTCGTCCGGGCTATCGGCGTGGTGGGGCATACACGCGTCAACGCGATTCGGACAGTAAAGGGTGGTGCACCGGACGGCCGCCGGTCGGACGAAGCTCCGGCGGACGGGAGTGAGTCGGAGCCGTCGAGCCGGTCACGGCCGGATGCCGAGACCGAACTCCATGACGAGCGAGACGCCGAGGACGACCAGGCTGGCGGCGAAGATCTTCGCGTTGCGGTCGATCCGCTGGTCGAAGGGGATCCGTTCGTTCCGCAGGGGCGGGACCCGTTGCAGGCGTGCCTCGAAGCGGGTCTGGCGATCCGACTCCAGCGTCACTCGCTTTTGCTCCTTGTAGGAGGGGGCCGGCTGAATGCCGAGGCTCCCGACGCCGAACAGGGCCACGCCGACGAGGAAGACGGCGTACTTCGCCGCGACGAGCGTCCCCCCGACGACGTAGCCGACGACGAGCGCACCCGCGGAGACGGCTCCGCCGACGGCGACCACCCAGACGACGAACTCCGCGAGCAGGAGTCGCTTACTCGCCATCCGACCCGCGGCCGAGCACCGACTCGACGCTCTCGTACTCCTCGGCGTGGCGGTGACAGTAACTCAGTCGGTCGGTCTCGCCGACCGGGTACAGCTCCGGCCGTTCGGTGTCGCAGACGCCGTCGAACTGCTCGCCCATGTACTCGCGGGCCCGGTCCGGCTGGCCCGCCTTGACGTACTCGGCGGCCCGTTCGACGTGGCTCCGGACGTCGTCGGGCGTGCCGTCGTCGAACATGTCGGTGACGGTCTCGTCGATGTCGTCGAACCGGTGGAAGGCGCCGACGCTCCGGCGGACCCGGTCGCGGATCGACAGGTCGATCCGGGTGCGCTCGCGGATCACCTCGCGGAACCGCTCGATGGCGTTCCACGTCTCCGCGTCGAGGTGGTCGTACTCCGGCGGGTGGATCTTCGCCGGACAGCGGGTGGTAAACTGACACCCCGTCGGCGGGTCCCGCGGGCTCGGCGGCGTCCCCGGCAGCGTGATCCGGTCTTTCTCGACCGTCGGGTCGGGTTCGGGGATCGCCGACAACAGCGAGTGGGTGTAGGGGTTGGCCGGGTCGGTGTACAGCTCCTCGGTGTCGCCCATCTCCATGATCTTCCCGAGGTACATCACCGCGACGCGGTCGCAGATGTGCCGCACCGCCGAGAGGTCGTGGGCGATAAAGAGGTAGGTCAGGTCGAACTCGTCCTGCAGGTCCTCCAGCAGGTTGAGGATCTTCGCCTGGACGGAGGTGTCCAGCGCGGAGACGGGCTCGTCGAGGACGACGAACTCCGGTTCGAGCGCCAGCGCGCGGGCGATCCCGATCCGCTGGCGCTGGCCGCCGGAGAACTGGTGGGGGTAGCGGTAGTAGTGCTCGGGCTGGAGCCCGACCTGCGCCAGCAGGTCCTTCACTTTCTCCTGGCGCTCGCGGGGCGTCCCCTCCTCGTGAACGTCCAGCGGTTCGCGGACGATCTCGCCGATCGTCATCCGGTCGTTGAGGCTCGATTCGGGGTCCTGGAAGACGATCTGGGCGTTGCGGCGCCACTGTTTGAGTCGCTGGCCCGAGAGCTCGGTCACGTCGGTGCCGTCGAACTCGACGGTGCCCTCGGTGGCCGTCTCCAGTTGGACGAGCGTGCGGCCGAGCGTCGTCTTCCCGCAGCCGGACTCGCCGACCAGCCCGAGCGTCTCGCCGCGCTGGATCTGGAAGCTCACGCCGTCGACGGCCTTGACCGGTGGGTCCGCGAGGAGGCCGCCGCCGCCGTAGTACTTCTTCAGCCCGTCGACCTCGACGAGCGTCTCGCCGACCGCGGCGGCGTCTGTTCGACCGCGGGGCTGGGTCATCTCGCTCACCGGGCGTCACCCCCGTCGGCCGCCACGTCTCCGCCAGAATCGGGCGCGTCCCCTCCGGCCGAGCCCGTCGTCCCGTCGCCGTCGCGCGCCTCGCCCAGACGCTCGTGGTGGGCGACGGCCTCGCCGGTCGTCATCTCCTCCGGGTAGAGCAGACAGGCCGCGGTGTGGTCGGCCGGGCCGTCGTCGACGTCGACGAGTTCGGGGTGGACCGCCTCGCACTCCTCGAAGGCCTTCGGACACCGCGGGGCGAACCGACAGTACGTCGCCGCCTCGTTCGGCGTCGGCACTTCGCCCTCGATGGTCCGCAGGCGCTCCTCGCCGGCGTGCTGGCCGGGGATCGCTTCGAGCAGCCCCTCCGTATAGGGGTGGCGGGGGTCGGCGAACAGCTCCTCGGTCGGCGCCTTCTCGACGATCTCGCCGGCGTACATCACGTTCACGCGGTCGGTGATGTCGGCGATGACACCCATGTCGTGGGTAATAAAGAGGATCGACAGGCCCCGCTCGTCCTGCAGGTCCGAGAGCAGTTCGAGGATCTGCGCCTGGATGGTCACGTCCAGCGCGGTCGTCGGCTCGTCGCAGATCAACACCTCGGGGTCGCAGGCGAGCATCATCGCGATGACCGCCCGCTGGCGCATCCCGCCGGAGAACTCGTGGGGGTACTCCCCCAGCCGCCGAGCCGCGTCGGGGATCTGGACCGCTTCGAGCAGGTCGATCGCCTCCTCGCGGGCCGCCTCGCCGGTGATCCCCTGGTTGACCTTCAGCGCCTCGCGGATCTGGTTGCCGACGGTGAACACAGGGTTCAGCGACGACAGCGGGTCCTGGAAGATCATCCCGATGCCGCTGCCCCGGAGTTCCTGGTACTGCGCCGTGTCGTAGCCGGTGATCTCCTCGCCATCGAACCGGATCGACGACCCGGGGAGGACCTCGCCGGGCTCTTCGACGAGCCCCATGATCGACCGGGCGGTGACTGACTTGCCCGACCCGGACTCGCCGACGAGGCCGACGGTTTCGCCCTCGTAGAGTTCGAGGTCGATACCGTCGACCGCGCGGATAGTCTCGCGGTCGGTCCGGAACACCGTCTGGAGGTTCCGCACCGAGAGGACGGGCTCCTCGTCGGTCCGTCGACCCGTCGGCACGTCCTCGGCGCCGTCGCCCGAAGGTGGGGCGCTCATCCGGCGGCACCCCCTGCGGCCGCTTCCTCTTCACCGCCGCCCTCGCTCTCGGGGTCGATGGCGTCGCGAATACCGTCACCGAAGGCGTTGAGCCCGGTGACGAGCACGACGATGAACATCCCCGGGATGAAGGCGATGTGCCACGACTGCGTCGAGACGTAGTTCCGTCCCATGTCGATGGCGCGCCCCCAGGCGGGCGTCGGTGGGTTGATCCCGAGCCCGCTGCCGATGAACGACAGCGCCGCCATCGAGATGATGACGCCGCCGACGGTCATCGACCCGTAGACGAGCAGGTACGGCACTACGTACGGGAGCATGTGCTTGCGCATGGTCGTCCGCGGCCGCTGACCGAAGCTCTTGGCGGCGTCGATCCACTCCTCCTCGGAGACCTGGAGCGCGGGGCCCCGCACCGACCGCCACAGGCTCGGGAAGAGGATGATCCCGAAGGTCAACGCGTAGAGGAACCCGCCGTTGAGCACGTTCACCAGCCAGTGTCCCTGGAAGGCCATCCCGACCATCAACAACAGGAGCAGCCCCGGTATGGAGGTGATCCCGTCGGCGACGAGGATGGTCACCAGGTCGACCAGTCCCTTGTAGTACGCCGACATCATCGACGCGGCGATCGCGAGTAGCGACGCGAGCACGATCGACAGCGCCCCGACCATCATCGAGACCCGGGCGCCGGCCACCGCGAAGGTGAACAGGTCGCGGCCGTTCGTCAACGTCCCGAACGGGTGGAACCGGCCGTAGTCGTCGTAGGTCATCGGCCCGACGTTCTGGTCACCCTGCCCCTTCGACTTGGAGTTGAAGTTCGCGTCGCCCGCGTAGACCGTCTCGACGCTCCCGCTCTCGGCGTCGAAGTACTGTAGTTCGTAGCTGTAGGGCGACTGGATGTTCTGCTCAACCGTGGTCGGCCCGAGCGCCGGGGAGAACACCGCCATCGTCACGAACACGAGCACGACGACGATGCCGAACTGCCCCCAGCGGTGGTCGCGCAGGCGGTCGACGACGTCGTCACGAGGCGTCCAGTCGACCTGACGGTAGTGGTCGCGGAAGACGAGCCAGCCGCGGTAGGCCCAGTAGCACACGATCGCCGCGTACAGGTAGACGAGGACGAGTCGGATCGCCCACGCCACCGCCGGCTGCAGCCCGAGGAACGTGCCCTCCCAGGGGCCCGACGGCCCCGTCTGGTACCCCTGGTTGGGGATCGTCTCCCGCGAGAGGAGCGTCGGAACGTTCCCGGCGGCCGCCCGGAGCCCGTCGAGGAAGCCGCTGGCCGACTGCTGGGCGGCGTACACCGCTTCGCCGGCGCTCTGTGAGACGGCACCGAGGATCACCTCGATCAGCGCGGTGACCCCGATGACCGTCGCGTCGAGCAACAGCAAGAGCCCGCCTGCGAGCGCGCCGAACTCGACCGCGACGAGCACGAACGCGACCGTGCCCCACCGCAACGCGGGTTCGGGGTTCGCCAACAGCCGTTCGCGCAGCGTCGACTCTTCACGGCGGTCCCGGTCGCGACCCGTGTCCGTGACAGTTGCACACATCTTTCAGTCCTCCTGACCCTCCAGTCCGATCCGCGGGTCGATCAGGGTGTACGCCACGTCTTGTGCGATATTGAAGAACACGAGTATCAGGATGAACACGTATGTGAGCGCGCCGATGATCGGGACGTCCGACGCGAGGACGGCCGAGAGGAACAGGTTCCCCAGCCCGCGGATCCCGAAGATGAGTTCCACGAGGACCGAGCCCCCGATCAGCAGGTAAAACTCGCCCATGATGACTGGGAGCAGCGGGATCATCGCGTTGCGGGCGACGTGTTTCCCGATGATCACCCGCTCGGAGAGTCCCTTCGCCTTGGCCGTGTCGATGTAGGGGGCGTTGATGCTCTCCAGGACGGCGGTCCGGCCGATGCGGACCTCGTTGCCCATCGAGGAGGAGCCGAGCACGAGCGCGGCCGGCAGGATCCACTTGAACGCGACCGCCCAGTTGTACGGGTCGGGGACCGGTATCCCGATCGGACCCAGCGAGTAACTGCCGAACAGGTTGCCGAGCGCCGCTGGGGTCCCGATCACGTCCGTCGGTATCAGAAAGCCCCGGTAGAACGACAGCACGCCGCCGGCCGAGAGGACGCCGGCGAGCATCACGGCCAGCCAGAAGTTCGGCATGGCGCGCCAGACGATCCCGCCGAACGAAGCGGTGTAGTCGCCCCAGGTGTTGGCCCGGAGACCGGCGTAGAGCCCGAGCGGGATGCCCAGCGCCAGCGCGATGACGACCGACCAGAGGCCCAGCCAGATCGTCGCGGGCATGCGCTCCCAGACGAGCTGGGCGGCCGACTGGCCGCGGGTGACGACCCACGACTGGCCGAAGTTGAACGTGATCGTGTCGGTCAGGAAGTTCCAGTACTGGATCCACAGGGGTATGGGCTGGCCGTTCGGGTATCGAAGGCCGAGCGCCACGGCCAGCTGGCGGGCGGTCTGGGGATCGGCGTCGCGGCCGAGGATCGCCGTCGTCGGGTCGAACGGCGACAGGTAGATGATGACGAACGTCATCGTGAGGCCGAACAGCACGACCGGTACCCCGAGGACGAGCCGTTTCGCGATATACAGGAGTTTGTTCATGGCGTCGTCTCCGTTATGCGTGAAGTTGTCTCTGTGTGGGGACCGCAGAGCAATACATTCGTCGTCGGCGCGAACGCGTCGTCGGAGGGGACCACCGGTCGGCCCGTCCGATTACTCCGACCCGACGTGTTCGTCGTAGGCCTCGATGCCGCCGGGGAAGATCTGCGGCGGCGTCAGGTGATAGGCCGGCTCGAAGCGGCCCTTGAACACGTTCTGCATGAACTCCGGCTGGTTGACGACGTACGCCATCGCCTGCCGGACGGCCTTGGGCACCGCCTCCATGTTGAAGCCGACGTAGAACGTCCCGATGTCCGGGGTGCGGGCGTAGTTGACCGAGGTCCCGTTCTCCAGGTCGTAGGTCCCCAGGTCGCGACCGACGTCGTCGGTCTCCTCGATGTTCACGCTGTCGGCCTGGTACTGCGCCGTGGGAACGGTGCCGATATCGGCGTTCTCGTTGAGGAAGTAGTTGTAGCGGGCCTGGGTCTCGGTGAGGATGGCCGCGTCGATGCCGTCGAAAGACGCCCCGTCGCCGTGGTAGTCGTCGTAAGCGTCCATGACGAACTCCCCGCCGTTACCCGACTCCCAGTTGACGAACTCGAAGGGACCAGCGCCGACCGGGTTCTGGGAGAACTCGTTCCAGGACATCTCGCCCTCGTAGCCCTCGACGTCGCCGACGATGCCCTCGGGCACCGCCGAGAACGCGGAGTAGGCCAGCACGGACAGCGAGAACGCGAACGGGTTCTCCGTCGTGATCTCCAGCGTGTAGTCGTCGACCGCGTTGACGGCGATCGAGTCGGGGACGATCCGGGTGGTCGTCTCCGCCTCGCCCGATGCAGTGTCCGTGACGGTGTTGCCCTCGTCGTCGGTCACGGTGACCTCCTCGGTCTCGTGTTCGATCCCCATGACGCTGACCGGGAACCGGGCGTTCGTGGAGTTCGGCGACACCATCAACCGCTTGATAGCGTACTCGAAGTCCTGGGCGGTGACCTCGTCACCGTTGTGGAACGTGGCACCCTCCTTGAGCGTGAACGTGTAGGTGGTGAAGTCGTCGCTGAGCTCGTACTCGGTCGCCAACAGGTTCTCGACCTCCGTCGTCCCGTTGGCGTAGTTCGTCAGCGCGTCGAACATGTCCATGATCTTGCCACCGGAGGCCGTGTTGCCGGAGGCGATCGGGTCGAGGCTGCTGAACGTCGAGGAGATGGTGCTGAGGCGGTCTTTCCCCTCCAGTCCCGCGACGGAGTTGCTCGCCTTCGCGCGGGACGGGCCCATCGGGCCCGGCGGGTTGTAGTCGACGTGGTCGTACCACATTCCTTCGGTCACGCCCTGGTAGAGGGGGATGAGCGCGGCCTCCTGCCACATGCCCTCCTCCATCGCGACCGCGGCCTCGCCGCGGATCTGGGCGGCCTCCTCGGTGTCCTGTGGGTTGTCCTCGATGCGGTCGAACTGGTCGACCATGTACTGGCGGACTTCCGGATCGGCCTCGGCGTCCTCGGACCAGAACAGTCGCGCACCGTTGGCCGCGGCGTTGTCGGCGTACGTCGTGTTCGGCGGATCGATCAGCTGGACGAAGTTCTGCGGCCCGGGGTAGTCGGCGATCCACCCGAGCGTGTACGCCATGTGGTTGCCGTTGCGGGTGGTCTCCAGCAGCGGCGAGAACGCCGCCGAACTCTGGTTCATGTCGATGTAGGCGGACTCGAGTCGGCTGGCGATCGTGCTCGCCATCTCCGCCCAGGTCGGGCTCTCGTACTGGAGCCAGTCGAGCTCGAAGCGGTTGTCCGGGCCGTAACCCGCCTCTTCCATCACCCGCTGGGCCTCCCCGATCATCGTCTCGCCGACGCCGTAGGGATAGCCGTCTACGGTTATCGGGTCGCTGTCGGTCCCCGAGTCGGTCATCCCGCCGTCGCCGCCGTCGCCACCGTCGTCACCGCCGTCACCGCCGTCGCCACCGTCGCCGGGCGTGGCAGTGTCGCCACCGTCGCTTCCACAGCCCGCTACCGCGGAGGTGAGGGCAGCCGCACCGGTCGCTTTCAGGAATCGTCGTCGGCTGGTGTCGGAGTCGTCAGTATCGCGAGGCATACGCCCCTATTACCGAGCACGATACTTAAATTGCGGTGGAACTTGCCGTAAGTTGTTTCCAAAATCGCAACACCACGGCGGTCAAAAATTATCTTAAATTATATTCTAACCCATGGTATTATAACGGAGAATTACAGGACCACGGGTGAATACCCGAGACGCACTAACGGCTTAAAGGAATAAAAGCGTAGGGGGCGAAAGCCGTGATGAACGGTCGGTATTATCGGTGAATTTCGACAGATTCGAGCACGACGGTGTCGATCGGGCGATCACTCGGGTCGGTGTCGGCCGAGCCGATCGCTTCGACCACGTCCATGCCGTCGGTGACCTCGCCGAAGACGGCGTGTTTGTCGTCGAGGTGGGGCTGGGCGCCCAGCGTGACGAAGAACTGCGAGCCGTTGGTGTCGGGGCCGCGGTTGGCCATCGACAGCTTGCCCGGCTCGTCGTGACGGAGGTCCTCGTGGAACTCGTCGTCGAAGGTGTAGCCCGGGCCGCCGCGGCCGGTCCCGGTCGGGTCGCCCACCTGCAGCATGAAGTCCTCGATGACCCGGTGGAACTCCACGTCGTCGTACAGCGGGTCGACTCGCTTCTCCCCGCTCTCGGGGTCCTCCCAGGCGCCCTCGCCGGGGCCGACCTCGGCCGACTCGTAGTCGGACTCGGTCGCGTGGTCGACGAACGCCTCGACGGTGTTCGGCACCTTGTCTTCGAACAGTCGCACTTCGATGTCGCCCTCGGAGGTGTGGAGCGTCGCTGTCAGTTCGTCACTCATACCCGAGAGGTGGCCCGCCGCGGAGAAAACGCTGGTGGTACCGCCCGCGTCGTCGGCGGTCCGGCCGAGCGAGTCAGAACGCCCGCAGGTCGTCCAGCACCGCTTCGGCCTCGCCGCTCGCCAGCACGTCGCGGGCCGTCTCCAGCCCCTCGTCGATCGAGTCGGCGTCCTCGCGGGCGTAGATCCGCAGCGCCGCGTTGAGCGCGACGGCGTCGGTGAACTGGTCGTCGCGCTCGCCGGCCAGGACTGCCTCGGTGATCTCGGCGGACTCGGCGGCCACGTCCTCCACACCGAGGTCCTCGCTCTCGAAGTCCATGCCGTACTCGGCGGTCTTGATCTCGAAGTCGTCGAGTTCCTCGTCGCCCTCGTTGTCTCGCGGGTCGCTCCGCTCCCCGCTCGCCGATTCGTCGGTGCTTCGCACCGACCCCCACTCTCCGACGACAGTGGTCCCGGGGCGCACGTCGTCGTAACCCTCCATGCCCTGGAAGAACAGCGTGCGGGAGACCGACTGACTCTCGGCCGCTTTGAGGGTGTCCGTCATCTTCACCGCGAACGGCAGGTGGTAGAACGACCCCAGATGCACGTCGGCGTCGGCGGGGTTGGCGAGCGTCTCGACGGTGTTGACGAACGTGCGGACGCCCATGTTGTCCCGGCGCTCGAACAGGTCGTCGATCCCGGGGTTGAACGCCGGCTGGTAGTAGTAGCCGAAGCCGGTCTCGTCGACCATGTCGGCGCTCTCGGACGGTTCGATCTCCGTCCGGACGCCCAGTTCGTCGAGGACGTGCTTGTAGCTGTCCTGCTTCTGGGTCGGGACGCGGTCGCCGCTGTGGACGACGATAGGGGTGCCCGCGGCGGCGGCGACGGCGCCGGCGGCCACTCCGAGGACGGCCGAGCGGCCCTTGCCGTCGTAGTTGGCACCGCAGTCGACGGGGTCGGCGTCGGGTTCGGCCGTGACGACCGACTCCTCGCGCATCACGTCGACGTACGCCGCGAGTTCCTCGGCGTCGTTGCGCTTCCAGCGGTTCGCGAGCCAGAACGCACCGAGGGAGGTGTGGTCGGGTTCCCCGGCGAGGATGCGCTGGAAGGCCTCGCGGGCCTGCTCGCGAGTCATGTCGTCGGCGGACTTGTGGCCCGAGCCGACGACCTCGGTCATCAGCCGCTTGAGCGGCCAGTCCCCGAATTCGCGCGTCGCTTGTGCCATATCGATCGGTTCGGTCCGATCGGGTTAAAGCGCCCTGATTTCGTCGAGCGATGGGCGCCGCGGTCAGTTTCGCCGCCGCGATCCGCACGTTCGTCGGATTCCGGTAGCTACGGCCCTGAGGGAGCGGTCCCGCCCGCCAGGGAGTCGAAAGAGTCACACGGGACTACCCCTAACCGTCGACGAATGAGTCAGGGGACGGCGGACTGGCGAGCACAGGTCGACGCCGTCGACGCGGCCCTCGTCGACGGGTGGCAGAGCGGGTTTCCGGTCCGGGAACGGCCCTTCGAGGCGGTCGCCGCGGACGTGGGCGTCGACGAGAGCGAAGCGCTCGACCGGGTCCAGCGGCTCTACGACGAGGGGATATTCCGGCGGTTCGGCCCCGTGTTGAACCCCCCGGTGATCGGTAGTTCGACGCTGGCGGCGGTGCAGGCCCCCGCGGACCAGTTCGACGAGGTCGCCGAGGTCATCAACGGCTACGAGCAGGTCAACCACAACTACGCCCGCGACCACGAGTGGAACATGTGGTTCGTGGTCACGGCCGCCTCGAAGGAACGGCGCGACGCCATCCTCGCCGAAATCGAACGGCGGACCGGCTGCGAGGTGCTCGTCCTGCCGATGCTGACCGACTTCTACATCGATCTCGAGTTCCCGGTCGTCAACGGCGACCGCTTCGCCCGCGAGAGCCTCGCGGAGACCGACGTGGCGGCGACGACTATCAGCGAACGGGCCGCGGCGGACCTGTCGGCGCTGGACCGCAGGGTCCTGCTGGAAGTTCAGGGCGGCTTCCCGCTGACGGCGACTCCCTACCGCGACGTGGCCGAGGCGGTCGGCGCGCCGGTCGACGGGGTGCTGGCGAGTGTCGAGCGGCTGCTCGCCGACGGCTGCATCAAGCGGATCGGCTGCGTCGTCAACCACCTCGTGACCGGGTTCGACGCCAACTGCATGGTCGTCTGGGACGTGCCCGACGACGAACTCGACGACCGCGGCGTCGAGGTCGGGAAACTGCCGTACGTGACGCTGTGTTACCACCGGCCGCGCCGCCCCGACCAGGAGTGGCCGTACAACCTCTTCACGATGATCCACGGACGCGAGCAGGACGCCGTCGACGCGAAGATCGACGAGCTGGCCGCCGAGTACCTGCCGGTCGACCACGAGCGGCTCTACTCGACGGAGACGCTCAAACAGACCGGTGCCCGCTACGAGGACCTGGTCGACGAGTACGACGAGGAGTGACAGCGGCACCCGGAGACACGGCGTCGAGCGCGTTCGACGGTGGGAGAGACCGACCACGAGCGCGTCGGTGTCTACGTCACGAAGTGGGACCCGACGGAAGCTTTTTGCGCCCGCTAGCGTCATATATTTACGTTCGTATGACGGGTCCTGAGCGGGCGGTGGTGCTGATCGTCGACGACGAGCCAGCAGTCGCCGACTCCTACGCCGCACACGTCCGCGACAACTACGACGTGCGGACAGCTTACGGGGGAGAACAGGCGCTCTCGAAGCTCGACGAGGCGGTCGACGTGGTGTTGCTGGACCGGCGGATGCCGGACCTGGTCGGTGACGAGGTGCTGGAGACGGTCCGCGAGCGCGGGCTCGAGTGCCGGGTGGCGATGGTCACGGCGGTCGACGCCGACTTCGACATCGTCGACATGGAGTTCGACGACTACGTCGTCAAACCGGTCACCGGCGAGGAGTTGCTCGACACCGTCGACCGGCTCCTGCGCTGTGCCGACTACGAGCGAGCGCTCCGGGAGTACTACCGAGTGACGCGCACCTGCGTCGCGCTTCGAGCGGCCAAGGGCACAGCGGAGCTGGCCGATAGCGACGAGTTCCGCCGGCTGGAAGACCGCCGAGCCGAGCTGCGCGCCTCGCTGTCGACCGCCGCCGAGAGCCTCGCCGACGACGACTTCGAAGCGCTGTTCCGCGACCTGGAGCAGTAACCCGGCCGGCAGCGACCGCGCCCAGCGACGACGACCGGCTCGCCGCGGTCGTCGTCGGTCGTCACGGGCCGACGCGCCCCCGTGAACAGCGACGTGTCGTCACCGAGCGAGGCGGGTACTGGCCCTTTCGAAAACACTATTCGGGGAAGGTCCTAAGCCGGCGGCAATGACACCACAACTGCCGGACGTCCAGGCGTCGAGCCCGGACGTGACCGTCGGCCTCAACCGCGTCGGCGTCACCGGGGTCGAGAAGCTCGTCGAGATCAGCCGCGAGGAGAAACGACCCTACGTCCTGATGGCCGAGTTCGAGGTGTTCGTCGACCTGCCGTCCTGGCGCAAGGGCGCCGACATGAGCCGCAACATGCAGGTGATCGACGAGACCCTGGAGGAGGCCGTCAGCCAGGGCGACCTGCGCATCGAGGACATCTGCGGCACCGCCGCCGAGCGCCTGCTCGACAAGCACGACTACACTGAGCAGGCGGAGGTCCGCATGGAGGCGGAGTTCGTCACGCGCGAGCAGACGCCCGAGAGCGATCTGCCCACCCAGTCGACCGCCGACGTGATCGCCTCGGCGACGGCCACCGAGGACGGCGACATCCGCGAGGAGATCGGCGCCGAGGTCACGGGGATGACCGTCTGTCCCTGCTCGCAGGGGATGTCAGCCGCCCGCGCCCGCGAGAAGCTGCGCGACCAGGGCGTCGACGACCGCACCATCGAGGAGTTCCTCGAAGAGGTGCCCCAGCCCGGCCACTCCCAACGCGGCCACGCCACGCTGACCGTCGAGAGCGAGGGCGGCCCCGACGTGGACCTGGTCGAGCTGATCGAGGTGGCCCGCGACTCGATGAGCGCACGCATCTACAACCTCGCCAAGCGGCCCGACGAGGACCACATGACCTACCAGTCCCACCTCGACGCGAAGTTCGTCGAGGATTGCGTGCGCGCGATGGCCGAGGGCGTCATCGAGGAGTTCCCCCACCTCGACGACGACGCCGTCGTCCGCATGGAGCAGTCCAACGACGAGTCCATCCACCAGCACAACGCCCACGCCGAACGAGTCGCCGAGGTCGCGACCCTGCGCGGTGAAGTCAACGGCGACGACTGACGACGGCGGAGACCTACCGTCGACGCTCAGGACGCCGTGTCCGCGTCGGCGGCCTCGGCGTTCTCGCGGTAGACGAGCAGGTAAAACAGCGGTAGCGTCACCAGCAGCGAGCCGAAGGTGTTGCGCGGCTGGGCGAAGACGTCCGGCGGCGAGAAGACGGTGCCGACCATCATGGCCGCCAGGAGCGCGAGCAGGACGGTCAGCGCGAGTCGCTCGCGGTCGGCCTGTGGGGTCGTCCGTTCGGGACGGGAGACGACGTACGCGACCAGCGCGGGTGGGAAGACCGCGACGGTCACCGCCGAGCGGACGGGGTGGTCGCCGTCGCGCGCCACGGCGTCGAGGTACACCCAGGCGACGAGCGTGACCCACGTCAGCGCGGGGAACGCCGCCGCCGCGGCCAGCGCTCCGGTCGACTGGAGCGGCGCCGCGACGAACGTGTCGAGCATACCGCCGGGTAGACGACGAGCGGGCCTAAGGGTTGTCGGTCGGCGGCTCACTGCACCGAACCGGTGACGCGCCGAAGATTGAAGCACCGGCCGCGTCGTACGTGGGACATGGGCAAGCGCATCCTCGTCCCGGTCGACGGGTCCGAGCAGGCACACAGGGCGTTCGAGTTCGTCACCGAGGAGTTCGACGACGCGGAGGTGGTCCTGTTGCACGTCATCAACCCTGCGGAAGCCGGCTACAGCGCTCAGGCCTCGATTCCGAGCTTCTCCGAGGAGTGGTACGAGAGCGAACAGGCCGCGGCCGAGGAGCTGTTCGCGGAGATCGCCGCCCTCGCCGACGGCACCGAGCTATCGACCGAACGCGAGACCGAAGTCGGCAAGCCGACCCGCGCGATCGTCGAGTTCGCCGACGAGAACGGGATCGACCAGATCGTCATGGGGAGCCACGGTCGCTCGGGCGTCACCCGGATCCTCCTGGGGAGCGTCGCCGAGGCGGTCGTCCGGCGCTCGCCCGTCCCCGTCACCGTCGTGCGTTAATCCTCGTCGACGTGGCGGACGATGTGCACGTCGTAGCGAGGATCTTCCGAAACCGGTGCGCCGACGCTGGAGACCGGCGTCGAGACGCGCCCTGCGTTCTCGCTGCCGATAAACACGATCTCGGCGTCGACATCCTGAGCGACCGCGCGGATCGTCCGAACCACGTCGGTCGTGACCGACGCGACCGAACTCACGTCCTCGGGGCGCTCACAGCGGATCGTCGCCTCGGGCGCGACGGCGCGGATCGCCACCTCCAGCTCGGCCTCGATCTCGTCGGGATCGTAGCGCTCGTCCGCGTCGATCCAGCCACGCTCGACGGCGAACTCGCGCTCGTCCAGCGGGATCACGATCAGCGCGACGACCTCCTCGTCGGTGAGTTCGGCGAACTCCGTCGCCCGCTCCAGGGCGGCCTCGGCCAGTGCCGACCCGTCGAAGGGCACCAGATACGTCATGTCTGTCGGTGGGGCCGCCCGCGTCTTATAGACGGCGGGCCGCCCGGTGGCTCGGCGGCCAGCGCGGTGGACCGCCGGAGCGAAGGCTCGCACGAATCGACAGACGAAAGGTCCGTCGTCGCCGATACGACCGTATGGCCGAGGACGGACCCGTCGATCCGGCGACCATCGGCGAGCGCGACGCGCCCCCCGTCGAGGAGAAACCGTACAAGATCATCTTCGAGGCGAACAAGTGCTTCGGCGCCGGGAAGTGCGCCGAGGTCTCGGACAACTGGAAGCTGGATCTCTCGACAGGGATCGCCAAACCACGGACGTACTTCATCGACGAGGACGACCTCGACGAGAACGTCCGCGCGGCGGAGATCTGTCCCGCGAAGAAAGACCGCGGCGTCATCCACGTCGTCGACCGCCGCACCGACGAGGAGATCGCGCCCGACCCGAACGGCGACGGCAGCCTCTCGGTCGACTGGTAACGCCGATCGAGTGCGGTTCGAACCTTTTCGCGGCCGAATCCGACGCCGGTCTACCCGTCGGCCGTTTCGACGGGCCCCGATTCGATGTCGAGCACGGCAGCCGTCTCGCGGGTACCCTCCGCGACGACCGCGCGGCCGTCGACGCTCGTCGACGCATTGGACCAGTCGGCAAACGGGGACCCGTCGCCGCCGACCGCGTCCGGGTCCGCCGCGTCGGCCGATCCGAAGACGGCGACGTGGCGCGCCGTCGTGGTCTCGCCGTCGATCGTCAGCGCGGTCCCCTCCGCGAGCGGGTCGCCCTCGCTCACCGTTCCGGACGTTTCTGGCGTTCGAGCGGTCCCGGTCGGCGAATCGGTGTCGGCCGCGGTACCCTCCGGGGTGACCGTGCCGGAGACGAGCGTGGCGTCGCCGAGGCGATCGACCAGGGCCGCCACCGCCTCGGTCGACTCGACGTATCGACTCCCGTCCTCGCCCGCACGCGCCTCGACGACCGCCTCGACGGCCGCTCGCGGCTCGCGCAGGACGGGTCCACGTCCCCCCGAGTTTTCGAACGCCTCGACGACCGTCCCGTCGGCGACGGCGGCGACCCACGGTCCGCGGGCGGCCCCGAGCAGCGTGTACCCCTCGTACTCGCCGACCCGCTCGAAGTCGTTGTCCTCGTACGCCTCGAAGGCCTCGACCGCCGTCGCGTCGTCCAGGTCCGTCTCCAGCACGGAGATCCCTCGGATCGACCGGACGCCCAGCCTGGCATCGGCGGGACCCACGTCGAGCACCGGGTGGACGTGGCCGTCCGCGTACTGGGTCTCGTAGTCCCCGGGCGCGGTGTCGACGGAGTCGGCCACCGTTCGACCGGTCTCGTCCAGGTACGCAGCCACGTCGTCGTACGCGACGGTCCGGAAGGGGTACGTACGCCGGAGCCCCCGGGTGGCTCGGTCGTCGGCCGCCTCGGGGTCGCGCAACACCCGTTCCGGCGCGGGCAACCACGTCGCGTACGCGGGAGGTGCGGACGAATCCCGAGACCTCCCGGACCCGCTCGCCGAACACCCCGAGAACGCCCCGGTGGCGACCGCACCGACCGCTGCGGCACCACCCCGGAGCACTCTTCGTCGTGTCGCGGAGACTCGTTCCATCGCGTCGACATTTCGGGAGGTGCGGTGTAAGCTTTGTCCCGTCGGCGGTAGTTCGACGGGTCGCGACGGGCCGCAGTCCTGCGACTTCGCTCGATCCCGGTCTCGCCTCGCAGCGGCGCCGTCGCCGCCGAACCGACCGGACGTATTTTGTAGCACCCCGTTCAACCGTCGTAGAATGGCGTCGGCGACAGCGGTCGTGGGGATCGCGTACCTGCTGACGGGGGCCGGGCTGCTCGGCCTGTTGCACGAGCCCCTCCGCAGACCCGACAAACCGGCGAGTACAGGTTTCACACTAGCCGTCATCGGGATCTCGCTGTGGCCGCTGACCCTCGGAGTCAACTACTTCATCGCGGGGTTCGCGCCGTCGATGGCGCTGTGGACGCTCCGGCTCTCGGCGGCGTCGATCATCTCGGTCGGCTGGTTCCTCGTCGCCGCGGCGGTGACCGGTCGGCTGTCTCTGTCCCGGACCGTCGCCGCCACGTCCGTCGCGTACGTGCTGATCGAACTCCTGCTGGTGGTCTCGAACGGTACCCACGGGTTGGTCTTCGGCCCGACGACGGCCGTCGACGGGACGATCCCAGTGGTCGCGTACGGCCCGTGGTTCTGGCTCCAGACCGCCGTCAACTACGGGCTGATCGCCGTCGGTACGGGACTGCTCGTCGTCGAGTGGTCCCGGTCGAGCGGCCTCAGGCGCCGCCAGACCGCCGTCCTCTCGGTGGCGGTGGTTCCACCGGTGGCCGCGAACGTCGTGACCCTGTTCGGAGGGGTTCCGACCGTCCACGACCTGACGCCGTTCGGCCTCGTCGGGAGCGGCCTCCTGCTGTCGTGGGCGCTGTACCGCGCCGAGTTCCTCGACGTCGTGCCCGTCGCCCGCCAGGCGGCGATGGCGGAGATGCAGGACGCCGTCGTGACGCTGGACGACGAGGACCGGGTCGTCGACTGCAACCGCGCCGCCCGCGCGCAGTTCGACATCCCGCGCTCGTACGCCGGTGACTCCGTCGGGACGTACTTCCCGTCGCTCGCCGAGGTGGCCGACGGCGGACGGTCGGCGACCGACGGTGGACCGTTCGGCCCGGAGGTCGTCACCCGTCCCGTCGACGGCGAGTCGCACTCGTTCTCGGTATCGGTCTCGCCCGTCGTCGAAGGTGGCCGGACCGTCGCCCGGGTGGTCGTCCTCCGCGACATCACGCCGATCAAGCGGCGCGAGGGCGAACTCGAGGAACGCGAGGCCGAGCTGGAACTGCTCAGGCAGATCCTCTCGCGGGTGCTCCGGCACAATATCCGCAACAAGCTGACGACGATCCGCGGCAACGCGGACCTGCTCGCCGAGGAGGCCGCGGGCGACGACGCCGCCAGAGTCGACCGCATCGTCGACGCCAGCGACGAGCTGATCGCCCTCAGCGAGAAGGCGCGGACGATCGAGGGCCTCGTCGACCGGACCGACGAGACCGCGACCTACGACCTGCGCGTCGTCGCCGAGCGGGTGGTCGCCCGCGTCCGCGACCGGAACCCCCACGCCGCCTACGCCGTCGACGGCCCCGAGACCTGCACCGTCACCACCGGCGAGGGCGTCGAATCGGCCGTCGAGTGCCTCGTCGAGAACGCCGTCGAACACAACGACGCCGCCGAACCGACCGTCCGGGTCACCGTCGGCTGCGCCGCCGACGGCTCGACGGTGCGCGTCAGCGACGACGGCCCCGGCATCTCCGAGCACGAACGGGCGGTCCTCCGACGCAGGGAGGAGACCCCGCTCGCCCACGGCAGCGGTATCGGCCTCTGGATCGTCTCCTGGGTCGCCGACTGCTGCGAGGCCGACCTCTCCTTCGACGTCGACGACGAGGGCAGCACCGTGACGCTCCGGTTCCCCGACGCCAGTTGAGTCGGCGGTGAACTGGACTCGCCGTTGCTCACTACGGTCTGCGAGTGTATCAGTTGTTTCTGTTCGACCAGTCGTGAAACGAAGTCGATCGGATGCGACCGCGCTCGACAGCAAGCGACGAAAGCCCTCGACGCGCTCGCCTTGAAACGGATGCGACCGCGCTCGACAGCAAGCGACGAAAGCCCTCGCCGCGCTCGCCTTGAAACGGATCGACCTCACGCGACGGCAAGCGACGAAAGCCCTCGACGCGCTCGCCTTGAAACGGATCGACCTCACGCGACAGCAAGCGACGAAAGCCCTCGACGCGCTCGCCTTGAAACGGATCGACCTCACACGACAGCAAGCGACGAAAGCCCTCGACGCGCTCGGCTTGAAACGGATCGACCTCACACGACAGCAAGCGACGAAAGCCCTCGACGCGCTCGCGGTCGCTGAGCGGGATATCCGCGCTCTCCGCACCACCCGCGCGGATAGTGCCCGCTCAGGCGACTCAGGGCGCGAGCGCGCCTCGCCCTTTCAATCCGCCAGGGGCCCCAACCGCTCCGCACAGCACCGTAGACAGCCACACACCTCCCCAGCCGATTGCGCTCCGCGCGCCTGCGGCGTGCGGTGCTCATCCCTCGCGCGGCTGTTTCGAGCGGTCCGCCAAGAGGCGGACACGCCCGACAGCACGCGCCACCGCAACCGCCGACCGCTCACTCCATCACCTGTACTGAGCATGCGCCGAGCGAAGCGAGGCGTTTCACCGGTCGCGAACGTAGTGAGCGACCGGCCTTTTTCACCCATGTTTTTGGCCGGGGGGGTCGCCTGTGGCGACCCCCCGGCGAAAAAGATGGTTAGAAAATATTGGCCTGCTCGTACACCGAGATGCCGTCCATCGTGATCTCGTAGGGTTTGGTCTCCCGGGAGTGGTTGGCGTTGCGTATCTTCTGTATTTCGACGGCCAGCCTGGTCTCCTGGGTCTCCGAGCGGACGTACCGCAGGAGGAGGACGGCGTCGGTGAGGTACTCGATGATGCCGTGGCGGGAGGCGTAGGGGTTGTCCTCGTTGGCCTCGCTGGTGAGGACGGTGGTGACGCCGGCCTCCTTGAGACTCTGGGTGAAGTCGAACACCTCGGTGCGGCGGCTAGAGACGTCGTCGTACATCATCTCCAGCAGCGAGACGGAGTCTAGGACGAACCGGTCGGCGTCGAAGTCCTCGATGAGTTCGGGGAGCTCGCCGCGGATGTTGTCGAGGCTGTTGGCCATCTCCACGGGGTCCAGATCGATGACTGCGAGGTTACCCTCCGCCTCGTGGCGCTCGAACTCCCAGCCCCGTTCCTCGGCGGTGGCCATGATGTCCTCGTAGGTCTGTTCGAGAGTGATGAAGACGCCGCGGTCGGTGTCCTCCTTCTCCAGGCCGTGCTGGAGGAACTGGAGGCCGAAGGTCGTCTTGCCGGTACCGGCGCCGCCGACGATGACGATGAGGTGACGGAGCGGGATGCCGCCCTGAACCATGTTGTCGAGGCCCTCGATACCGAGGTCGAGTCGGGGAATGTTCGACTCGAAGTCCTCGTCCTCGAAGTCGGCGTCGCCGCCGCCGACACCGCCCATGGCGTCCGCGAAGTCGTCGTCGAAGAGCCCGTCGTCGGTGTCACCGCCGAACGCGTCGCCGCTACCGCTGTCGCCGAACGCGTTGTCCTCGTCGGTCCCCACGTCGCCGAACGGGCTGTCCCCGCCGGTATCGGCGAACCCGTCGTCGTCGGCGCCGCCGAACGCGTCGGCCCCACTCGAATCGTCGAATGCGCCTGGGCCGCCGGAATCGGCGACCCCGCTCTCGCCGCCGAAAGGCTCGCTGTCGTCGGACTCGTCGAACTGCGCGTCGGTCTCGGCGTCGTCGAACGCGTCCTCAGCCGTCGCTTCGGAGCCGTCGTCGGCCGCGGTCGACGCTTCCGACTCTTCGTCACCGAGGGCGTCCTCGAACCAGTCGTCGTCCGCGTCGTCGCTCATCCGTTCGCCTCCCCGGACTCCGGGGTACTCATGGGCGGAGATGAGTCTGGTCCGGTATTAAACTTGCCCGCCAGCTATCGGAGTTGATTCGAGCGGCCGACCACACCGCGGCCGGCGGACGCCGAAGGGGTCGTTTATTGCGGAGGAACGCGAATCGGAGGCCAATGCGAGTCGGAATCGTGGGCCAGCGCGGTAACCGCCGCGCCGCTGGGATCGTCGCGGACCTCTACGAACGGCTGGCCGGGATGGGCGTGGCCGTCGCCGTCGACGAGGAGTCCGCCGACGAGCCCGCCGCCTGGCCGAGCGGCCACCCCGATCCGGCGGAGCTGGGCGTCCCGGTCGACGAGCTGGCCGACTGCGACCTGGTGGTGAGCATCGGCGGCGACGGCACGTTCCTGTTCGCCGCCCGCGCCGCCGGGGCGACGCCGATCATGGGTGTCAACCTCGGCGAGGTGGGCTTTCTCAACGCCGTCCCGCCCGAAGAGGCCGTCGACGCCGTCGCCGACGAAGTCGAACAGTACCAGACTCACGGCGCCATCGAGACCCGCGATATGCCGCGGGTCGAGGCTAGCGGCGACGGCTGGTCGCTGCCGCCGGCGCTCAACGAGGTGGTCGTGCAGGGTCCACGGCGGGGCCACGGCGGCGGCGCGGCCGTCGAGGTGCGCGTCGACGGGTCGCTGTACACGAGCGGGCACGCCGACGGCGTGCTCGTGGCGACGCCGACCGGTTCGACCGCCTACAACCTCAGCGAGGGCGGTCCGCTGGTCCACCCGGGGGTGTCGACGCTCGTACTCACCGAGATGTCCGGCGAGGAGTCGATGCCGCCGCTGGCGGTCGACGCCGACAGCACGGTTACCGTCCGGATCGACGACGCCGACGGCGGGTTCGTCGTCAGCGACGGCCGCGCACGGCAGGAACTGGGCGTCCCCGCGCAGGTGACCCTGGAACGCGCGGCGCGACCGGTGCGGATCGCCGGGCCGCCGCTGGACTTCTTCGCCGCGCTCGGCAAGATCGAGTGACGGCGTCGCGGCTCGACGGTGTGGCACGGTGCGCGTAGAGAATCGGTGGGAACGAGCGAGACGGCTACTTCTGTGCGGTCGTGTAGAGGACGGGAGAGACGACCAACAGGACGAGGCCGATTATCTTGTACTGGATGATGCTGTTGAGGAGGCTCAACTCCTGTGGTGTGTACATACTCGCGGGGCTCAGGAGGAACAGGGCGCCGAACGCGATGAGGTGCAGCGTCAGCAGTTTCCGCGAGCGCTGGGTCGCCACGGCGAACAGTCCCAGGACGAACCCGACGATGAGCGCGTCGCCGAAGTTCACCTTCAGCAGGAACCCGTCGACCAGCTGGAGCGGGATCGGGAGCATTCTTGTCTCGAAACTGGCCCTGAGACAATCTTTAAACTTCCGTTCCCGCCGCGGGAGCCGGTGGAACGCCGCCCCGGCCTCGCGAGGCTCTCCGGTAGCGGCGCGGTCACCGACCGGTGTCGTACTTGTAGGTCGCCTCGTCGGGGTCGATACCGAAGTCCTCGGGCCCCTCCTCGGGTTCCTCGTCGTCCGGAGCGGCCGCTGCGCCCTTGAACGCCTCCCGGAGGCGGTCGGGCACGTGGAATCGTTCGGGGTCGATCCGCATCGGGATCGCCTCGGGCGCGACGCCCTCGCGTTTCTCGCCGAGGCGCTCGCGGAGGCGCTCGGGGAGCCGGGACTCTTCGATTGCGTCGAAGCCGAACTGCGCGAGGTAGTCGGGCTCGTCGGTCAGCGAGTAGACGACTTCGAACCCCTCGTCGGCGGCCGTACGGACGAGTCGCTCGACGACGTGCGCGCCGACGCCCTGCCCGCGCCAGCCGTCGAGGACGCCGATACTCGTCAGTTCGCACACCTCGCCGTCGTCGGTCTTGTGGACGCGGTAGCGGCCGAAGCCGGCCTTGACGTTGTCCACCTCGTCGACGGCGATCACGTAGTCGCGCGAACGGAACGCTGTCTCGTCTAACCCCATCGCCTCGATGTGGTCCAGCAGCCAGGCCTCGTCGCGGTTCTTGGCGTCCCGAACGTACATACCGTACTCTCGGACGGCCACGCGAAAAGAAGTTGCGGGCGATCGGGGACGTCGTATCACGGTGACCCGACGGTGCTCGACGGGACTCGACGGGGCCGGTCGTCGACGGTCGTTCACGATCGACCGGGCAACTACTTTGGGTTCGCCGGGCGAACTCCCGGTATGGCGTCCGACTCACTCGGAGATATCGACGAGGTGGTCCACCGGCCGAGCCGGGAGTTCGTCGAGTCGACCAACGTCTGGGAGTTCATGCAGACCTACGACATCGGCGACTACGAGGAGCTGATCGCCCGGACGACGGAGGCCGACCCCGGCGAGCCCGCCTCGGGCGTCGACTGGTTCTGGGACACGATGACCGACTACCTCGACGTGGACTTCTTCGAGCCCTACGACCGGGTACGCGACGATAGCGACGGCCCCCAGTTCACGGACTGGTACCCCGGTGGGACGACCAATATCGCTCACAACACCCTCGACCGGCACGCGGCCCGGGACGTGGAGACCCGGAACGAGGTAGCCTGCATCTGGGAAGGCGAGCCCGTCGGGCCCGACGGCGAGGCCACCGAGATCCGGGAGCTCACCTTCCACGAGCTCCACCGTCAGTCGAACCGGGTGGCGAACTACCTCGACGCGCGCGGTGTCGGCGTCGGCGACACCGTCGGACTGTACATGCCGATGGTCCCCGAGGTCGTCTCGATCCTCTACGGCTGTTTCAAGGTCGGGGCGATCGCCGTCCCGATCTTCTCGGGGTTCGGCGTCGACGCGACGGCGACCCGCATCGACGACGCCGAGCCGTCGGTGCTGTTCACCGGCGACGGCTTCTACCGCCGCGGCAGCGAGGTGCGCCTGAAGCCCACCGCCGACGAGGCCGTCGCGGCGGCCGGCCACGTCGAAGACGTCGTCGTCTACGACCGGCTGGGAACCCGCGCCGGCGGCGGCGCCGAACGCGAGTCCGCGGCCGGGAGCCACCACGACGTCCCCTGGACCGAGGGCCGCGACCGCTGGTGGACCGACGCGGTCGGGACCCGGAGCGACGAGTTCGAGACGCGCGAGCTCGACGCGAGCCGGGAGTCGATGCTGCTGTACTCGTCGGGGACCACCGGCGAGCCGAAGGGGATCGTCCACACACACGCGGGCGTGAACGTCCAGTGCGCCAAGGAACTGCACTTCGGGTTCGACCTGAAACCGGCCGACCGCTTTTTCTGGGTGTCCGACATCGGCTGGATGATGGGTCCGTGGACGCTGGTCGGCAACCACCACTTCGGCAACACCGTCTTCGTGTACGAGGGCGCGCCGGACTACCCCGAACCCGACCGCTACTGGGCGATGATCGACCGCCACGACATCACCCAGTTTGGCATCTCGCCGACGGCGATCCGCGCGCTGCGCGAGCACGGGGACGAGTGGCCGGAGGGCCACGACCTCTCCAGCCTGCGCGTCCTCGGCTCGACCGGCGAGCCGTGGGACCCCGAGTCCTGGCTGTGGTTCTACGAGCACGTCGGCGGCGGCGAGGCACCGATCGTCAATATCTCCGGCGGCACGGAGATCTGCGGCTGTTTCCTCATGCCCATGCCCGTCCAGGACCTGAAACCCTGCACGCTCGGTGGCCCAGGTCTCGGGATGGACGTCGACATCGTCGACGAGCACGGCCAGAGTATCGCCGAGACGGGCGATCGCGGGTATCTCGTCGCCCGCGACTCCTGTCCGTCGATGACGAAGTCGCTGTGGTCGGGTGACGAGCGCTATCTCGAGGAGTACTGGTCGACCTGGCCGGACCTGTGGGACCACGGCGACTGGGCTCAGAAGGACGGAGACGGCTTCTGGTTCCTCCACGGCCGGGCCGACGACGCGCTGAACGTCGCCGGGCGGAAGGTCGGCCCGGCGGAGGTCGAGGGCGCCGCCATCGAACACGAGGCCGTCAACCGGGCCGCGGCCGTCGGCGTCCCCGACGACACCACCGGGACGGCGGTCGTCCTCTACGTCGTCGTCGAGGACGGCGTCGCGGAGTCCGACGAACTGCGCGCCGAGGTCCGTGAGCTCGTCGGGTCGAAGCTGGGAAAGCCGTTCCGTCCGCGCGAGGTGCTGTTCGTCGACGAGTTCCCCAAGACCCAGAGCGGGAAGATCGTCCGCCGCGCAGTGCGAGGGACCTACACCGGCGACGACCCCGGCGACCTGTCCTCCGTCGAGAACCCCGAGGTACTCGACGAGGTCGCCGACGCACGATAGGAGTCGAACCGGTCGTGGGTCGGTCTGGGTGAACATATCAACCCACCCCTTTTCCGCGGGTCCGGACGTTTCGAGACACATGGCAACGAACGACACGCACGACCGGCTCGCGGTCGGCCCGATCACCGACGACGACCTGCTGTTCGTCGACGACGACCGGTTCGCAGCTGGGAACGTCGCCGTCGTGACCGGCGCCGGGTCGGGTATCGGCCGAGCGACGGCGCTCGCGCTGGCCGCCAACGGACTCACCGTCGCCGCGACCGACGTGGACGAGGGCGGCCTCGCCGGGACGGGCGAGGAGGCCGACCGGCTCGGCGTCGCCGGGCGCGTCGAGTCGATCGTCGCCGACCTGACCGACGACGACGATATCGAGCGGATCGTCGACGAAGCGGCCGAGCTCGGGGCGGTCCGCTATCTCGCCAATATCGCGGGACTACAGCACATCGACGCCATCGAGGAGTTCCCGATAGACCGCTACGACGAGATGCACGACGTGATGCTCCGGGCGCCGCTCTACCTCTCGAAGCTCGTCGTCGGCCGGATTCGCGAGACGGACGACGGGGCGGGCGTCGTCGGCAACATGGCCTCGGTCCACGGCCGCTACGTCACCGCCGACAAGGTGGGGTACAACGTCTCGAAGTTCGGACTTCGCGGACTCACCCAGTCCATCGCGGCGGAGGGCGGCGACGGCCTGCGCGCCTTCTCCGTCTCGACGGGCTACGTGAAGACGCCGCTGGTGACCGACCAGATCCCCGACACGGCCGACCAGCGCGGCATCTCGGTCGACGAGGTGATCGACGACGTGATGCTCGGCCAGTCCCGCGTCTCTGAGCTCATGGACCCCGTCGACGTGGCGAACCTCTTCGTCTTCGGCTTCACGGCTCACGGAAGCCACCTCAACGGCGGCGACCTGCTGTTCGACGGCGGCACGACCCTCACCTACGAGTGAGCGGTCGACCGGACGACGACGGCGCGGGAGCCGACGCGCGACTGGGTCAGTCCCGGTCGAGGACGGCGTTGCAGTTCGGGCAGTTCGTGCGGTCGGGTTCGGCGGCGTAGGTCTCCCCGCAGATGGGGCAGAACTCGTTTTTCACCGCCGTTCCGCCGCTCCCGGCGTCGGCACCGGGGGCTTCGGCGTCCTCCGGCGGTGAGAACACGCGCGTCTGCCCCGCGGGCTCGACGGAGTCCCCGCTCGAGTCGGCCGACCCGGACGCGTCGCTCGTCGGATCGTCGGCCGTCGACGCGGTATCGGCGGACGAGCCGCCGGACGACGCGTCGGCGGCGTCGGTCGATCGCGATCCCCCGCCGGACGACGCGCCGCCGGATTCGCTCCCGGAGCCACCCCCGGAGGCCGTGCCCATCGCGAGGCGGTCGCTCGTGCCGGGCTGGACGACCTGCGGGTAGCGCTGGCCGGCGCGGATCGCCGAACGGGGCACGTTCGGCCGTCTGATCCGGACGAGCAGGCTGGCGAACAACTGGAGCCAGACGTACGCGAGCGCGAGCGTGGCCGGCGCCGCGACCGCGGCGAGCGGGAGCAGCGGCGCCGTGAATCCGGCACGGCTCACCTCGCCGAACACTACGTCGCTCACGCCGTATCGCACCGTTGCCGCCTCGACCAGCGCGGTCTGGCCGCCCAGCGATGCGGCCCGCGAGACGGTCGCGGTCGTCGCGACGACGGCGGAGGCGAACACGAGCGCCTGAAGCAAGCGCGGCACCGAGAAGGAGTACACCCGGTAGCCGTAGGCGACGGTCCGGACGAGCAGGAGCGTGTTCGCGACCGCCAGCAGCGCGAGCACGTCCCACGTGGCGACGCCGCGGGCCGCGCCGACCGCGACGGCGACGCCCAGCAGAACGAGCGGCGGGACCAGCGCCACCAGCGGCCGGTCGAAGCGGTAACACTGCTCGACGTTCCCCCGCAGGTTCGTGAGCTTGCCGACGACGTAGCGGACGGCGACGGCCGACGGGACGAGCACCCAGAGGACGGCGAACGTCACCGCGAGCCCCGCGGCTTCGGTCGACCAGGGGTCGACGGTGTAGGCGCCGACAGCGAGGTCGGCGATCTGCGAGACGGCGACGCCGGTCCCGGCCAGCCAGATGAGGTAGCCCGCGGCCCCGGCGAGGAGTCCGAGGAACAGCCACCGCTCCTCGTCTGCGAGAAGGCGGACGGACCTGCCGAGTTCACGGCGCGTGTCTCTGGTATCCATGCTCGCTCGTCGGGCCGAGCCGCGGGGTCAGGGGGCCTGGACGCGCAGCGTCGCGACGCCGGAGAGTTCGATCCGGTCGCCCGGCGAGACGGGGGCCCGCTCGCCCTCGTCGAGCGACTCGCCGTCGACGACCGTCGGGTTCTGCCCGAGCGCGACGAGGTAGAACTGCCCGTCCTCACGGACGAACCGCACGTGTTCGCGGTGGATGCGCACCGCGTCGTCCTCGTCGCCGCCCGTGTTCATCACGATACTCCGGACGGTTCGACCGACCGTATCCCCGTCCCACACTTGAACTTCGCGGTTACGCACGACCAGCACCAGCGACTCCGGCCCTTCGGCCGCCGAATCCCCGTCGGCCGCCGCCGCTGCGTCCGCGTCCGCACCGTGTGGCCGCTCCACCGAACGGTCGTCGCTCGCGGTATCGGCGCCACCAGCCGACGCGGCGCCGTCGTCGTCGGCCTCGTCGGCGGCACTCGCGTCGCCGCCCGACCGGTACGCGTCGAGGTCCTCGCCACACGAGGCACAGAAGTTGTCCTCCGCGTCGACCTCGCTCTCGCAGGCCGGACACGTCGTCAGCGGTCCCGGCTCCAGCGTCGAGACGTCCTCGCCGCAGTTGGCGCAGAAGTTGTCCTCGGCACCGACCGATTCGCCACAGCCCGGACAGGAAAGGTCGGACGTCTCGTCGGCGTCGACGTCGGCCTCGGTTTCGGCCGCTCGCTCGTTCGTCTCGGCCGCCGGTTCGCCGTCCACCGCGGGAGCGGATCCCTCGTCGGCCGCCCCGGTGTCGGTCGATTCCGATCGGTCACCGTCCAGGGCGTCGGCCGCCCCGGTGTCGGTCGATTCCGATCGGTCACCGTCCAGGGCGTCGGCCGCGTCACCGTCCGGGGCGGCGACTGCGGCACCAGCCTCGGCGGCCGCGACGCCGTCGGCCGCGTCCTCCGGGTCGGCCTTAGCCGCCGTCGGTCCCGTGCCGGTTGCCCCCTCGTCTGGGTCGTCGGTCTCGGCCTCGTGGTCGACCGTACTCCCGTCGACGTCACTGTCGTGGGACGCGCCGGCCACGTCGGCCGGCTCCCCGTCCGCTCCGTCGACTTCGGCGTCCGGGATCGGATCGTCCGCCGAACCGGTCCCGGCAGCGTCGACCTCCTCGTCGGTCTCTCCGGCGTCGGCCGCGGCGTCCCTCTCGGGTACGGCCGCTTCGTGTTGCCACTCCCCGCAGTCGGAGTTCGTACACCAGCCCCCCGCGGCGGTCGGGTCGAAGTCTTCCCCACAGAGGGGGCATTCGACCGTCCCGCTCGTGCTGTGCGACATAGCTGTCGGCATATGCAGGCCGGTCATCAAAACAGTTGCCCCGTCGTGTCGGTGCGACGGACTGTCGAGAACCGCGCGACCGCGGGCGACCGCGCCGACCCCGTCGGCCGCGCCACCGCCTCAGTCGTGTTCGACGAGCGTCTCGCCGCTCGCGGGTCACTTCGTTCCCCGCTCCCGATCCCGAGACGCTCATTGCACCCGCGTCTCGCTGCTCACGGGTCGCTCGGCTCCCGATCCCGAGACGCTCATTGCACCCGCGTCTCGCGGTCCTCCACCGACTTGCGAGCGCCGGCCGCCCGGGCGGGCGGGTCCTCGGGCGTCGGCGGGAGCGTCCCGTCGTGCAGGAGGACCGTCGAGCAGTTGTCCTTGCCGCCGCGGTCGTTGGCCAGCCCGACCAGCCGCTCGGCCGCGTCGGCCAGTGACTCGGCCGACAGCACCGCCTCGCGGATCTCTCCGTCGGTGACCGCGCGGTCGCGGACCACGGCCGCCATCTCGTCGTCCCGGCCGGCGTCGACGTACCACTCGTAGAGCTTCGCCGCCTCGGTCTGGGCGTCCAACAGCCCGTCACTCGTAACGAGCAGCACGTCCTCGCGGTAGAGCGGAACCGTCGCCGTCTCCACGTCGACGGTCGTCGTCTCGGGGTCCGCGCGGCCGCTCCCGCCGAGTGCCCGCGTGATCTCGTTGCCTCGCGGGTGGACCAGCGCCTCTACGTCGTCGATCTCGCCGGCGTCGCGCAGCCGCTGGACGACCGCGTGGTCCGTGGTCAGCGGCAGGATCTCGTCGCGGGCGGCGTTGACGATGTACGCCCGGGAGTCGCCGACCCAGCCGTAGTGACAGCGGCCGCCGACGCAGACGCCGGCGACGACGGTGGCGTGGGCCTGCTCGCCGGCGGCGGCGGCGTATTCGAGGACCTCTCGGTGGGCCGCGACGACCGCCTCGGCGACCGCCGATTCGAGGTCCGCGTCCCGCGGCGGGGCCGAGAGCGGCTCGTCGACGGCCACGTCGAACCCGGCGGGCTCGCTGCGCGCGGCCGAAACGGCCGTACCCGCGAGGTGCTCGCAGACGGCCGTCGTCGCGATGTAGGAGGCGGCGTCGCCGGCGTCGTGGCCGCCGGCGCCGTCGGCGAGCGCGAACACCGCCGCGCTCCGGTTGTCCGGGTCGGGGCTCGGTTCGGTGGCGCGCTCGGCCTCCCCGTCGGCGGCGGCCTCGTCGGACTGTGGGTCGGCGTCGCCGTCCGGTCCCGCGGGTCGCGCGCTCCCATCGCTCCCATCGCCGTCCGAATCGCCCGTTTCGTCACCGTCGGGCTCGTCGCGGTCGTAGCCGCGGAAGCCCGCGCGGTGGCCCTGTTCGAACACGGAGACCGCGACGCTGTCCTCGTTGATCCCCCCGTCGCGCTTGCGGTCCCCCACGTCGTAGTGCGTTGCGTAGTCCATGGTTATGCCGTACTGAACTCGAAGGTGACGCCGTAACTCGGGTGGACGAGCGCGACCAGGTCGCCCTCGCGCAGCCCGTACAGCTCCGGCGGCACGTTCCCCTCCGCGTCGGTCGCGTCCTCCCCCGACTGCTCCAGGCGCTCGCGACCGGCCTCGCTGAGCACGCGCTGCCAGCCGCCGCCGGTCTGGACGTACGTCCCGTTGAGGCTTCGGTCGCGGATGAACCACTCGCCGTCGGCGTCGGTGTCGAACTGCACCTGCACGGTCGAGATGTACTCCTCCTCGTCCTCGATCACGACCGACGACCGGGGGCCCTCGGCGTAGCGCCGGCCGATGGTGTCGCCCGGATAGATCGTGTAGCGCTCGCCGGCCTGCGTGTACCGGACCGTCGCCGACGGCGGCGGACTTGGGTCGCGCGCTTCGAGGACCCGCTTCATCGCCGTCGCGTTTCGGTAGCGGTCCTCGTAGTCGGTCGCGGTGGCCTTCTCGACGATCTCGGCGAGGTAGGGCTCGCACTCGGCGCCGAAGTCGCGCGGGTCGACGCCGTCCTTTCGCGGGACCGTCCCCTTCAGCAGGTAGAGGAGGATCTTCCCGACGGAGTAGACGTCCGACCACGGCCCCTGGCGCATCTCGGTCGCGTCGGCCTCGGCGACCTCACGGGGCTTGTACGGGCCGACGATGGTGGTCTGGTCGGCGGCCTCGGCGCCCGTGTCGAAGCCCGTCGCCGTGTTGAAGTCGATGAGCACCGGCGTCACCGTTCCCCCACGATGTGTGATCATCACGTTGTCCGGCTTCAGGTCGCGGTAGACGATCTCGTTCTCGTGGAGGAAGCTCATCGCGTCACAGAGAGCGATCCCGATCTGGCGGACCTCGTCGATGTCGTCGAGCGGGCCCGTCCGCCGGATGGCGTCGTCGAGCTCGTAGCCGTCGACGAGTTCCACGACGAGGACCGACGTACCGTCCTCGTCCTCGGTGACCTGCCGCAGCGACATGACGTTGGGGTGGCCACCGGCCGCCCGGATCGCCGCCAGCGTCTCTGCCTCCTTCTGGAAGTAGGTCCGGACGATGTCGCGGTCGTTCTGGCTGCCCTCGTAGTTGGGATACTTGAGCGCGACGGCCTCGCCGGTCTCGGTGTCGACGGCGTCGAACACCTTGGCGAACCCACCTTCGCCGACCACCTCGCCGAGTTCGTAGCGGCCGACGACCAGGTCGCCCCGGGTGGGCGCGGCCGTCATTCGATTCGGGAGTCGTCGACGATCCTGGTGGCGTTCTCGCGCTCGTTGCGTCCGCCCTCGCTGACGAGCCGGGTCTGGCGTTGGGCCTCCTCGACGACGGCCGTGTCCTCGCCGTGGATCCGGGTCATCTTCTCGACTTCCGTCTCGGCGGCCGCGACGTTGCCCTTCCCGAGTTCCGTCCGGACGACCGTCTGGCGGTGGTCGAGCGACACCGCCTCGTTGTGTGCCGCCAGTTCGGCGCTATCGTCGGTGTACTCGGCGACGATCGGCTCGCTCGCCCGTTCGCCCGACGCCGTGAGCGTCACATCGACCAGCGAGTGCTCGCCGAGGCTCTCGCGTGTGGGCGCGTGTACTTTTAGCACGACGCGCTGGTCCTCCCGCTCGGCCAGGTCGGGCAGCGGAACCGTCGCGGTGTTGCCCGCCCAGTTCACGTCGACCTCCTGGGCCTGCGGGAGCGCGCGGTACACCTCGCTGACCTCGACGCCGGCGGCGGCGTCGAGTTCGAGGCTCGCCTCCGTGGCGACGACGGACTGGGCCTGCTCGACGGCCTCGCCGAAGAAGGACTCGATGTCGCCGGGCGAGTCGAGGTGGGTCCACTCGCCGCGGGCGGTCGTGCCGAGCGTGCGGATGGTCTCTTCCTCGTAGTCGGTGCCGATGCCCGCCGAGAGGATGCGGATGCCCGAGCCGTCGATGTCCCGCGCGAGATCGCGGAAGTCCGCGGGATCGTGGTTGTTGTCCTTGCCGTCGGACAGCAACAGGACTCGGCGGACGGCGTCGTCGGTCTCCGGGCGGTACCCCAGCGAGTCCAGCGCGGTCCGGGCCGAGTCGAGGCCGTCGTACATGTCGGTTCCCCCGCCAGCGCCCAGCTGTTCGACGCGATGCATGGCATCCTCGCGGGCCGTGTCGCCCCATCGCTGGGGACGCATGACGACCTCCGCGTCGGAGTCGAACGCGACGATGCCGACGTAATCGTCGGGTTCGAGGAGGCCGAACACCCACGAGGCGCCCTCCCGCGCCTGGTCGAGTTTCGCCCCGTCCATCGAGCCGCTCGTGTCCAGACAGAGGAGGATGTGCCGTTCGCTGGACCCGCTCCCCGTCCCCGGTTCGACGTCGACCGTCGCCGTCAGCGTCGCCCCGTCGGCGGGCACGTACGGCCGGTTGACGTCGGTCTCGATTGCTACCATCGTTCGCCCTCTCGCTCTCGTCCCGTATGTGTTTTTCTCCCGTCGGGTCCGCTCCACTCCTCGATCGCACAGTCGCCACTCGCCGATCGATAGCGTTCACCTGCCGATCCGGTAGTCCCCGCTCGCCGATCCGACGGCCTCAGGCGAACAGTCCCTGGATCACGTCGCCGAAGCGTATCAGCACGACACCGCCGACGAGCATCGCCAGCAGCCAGAGGAGCGTGATGAGCACGCTCCGGCGCATGAACGGATCATCGATCCACGTTGCCATACCACACAGTCGGTCACGGGGGCTGAAAAAGTCTCGCGTCGATCCGCCACTCAGGGCCGAACTCGCTCAACCCGTCGACGGAGGACCCGCCCTCGATCCACTCACCGTCGGAAACCGCACTTTGCGTCGGAAACTACGCTTTGTGTCGCAAACTACGCTTTGCATTACAAAGTACAATTTCCACGCAAACTTTATTGGCTTGGAAACTAGTTTTCGGATCGAGGCATGCCCGAACTGGTCCCCGTTCCGATCGAGCAGTACAGTTCGCCCGCCGCCGACCGCTCCCCGGAGGTGCTGGTGGGATGAGCGCGGTCGAGATAGATGGGCTCACGAAGCGCTACGGCGACGTGACCGCGGTCTCTGACCTGTCGCTCTCGGTCGACCGCGGCGAAATCGTCGGGTTCCTCGGCCCCAACGGCGCGGGGAAGTCGACGACGATCAACGTTCTCCTGGGGTTTCTCGACCCCACCGCGGGCGAGGTGTCCGTGCTCGGGACCGACGTGACGACGGACCCCCAGTCGGTGAAAGCCCGGGTAGGACTCCTTCCGGAAGCGTTCGAGCCGGTCCCGAACCTCACCGGACGCGAGCACGTCGCGGCCGCGGTCGAGACCAAGGGTGCCGACGACGACCCGGACGCCCTCCTCGACCGGGTCGGCCTCGCACCCGAAGACGCTCGGCGACCCGCCGACGACTACTCCACGGGGATGTTCCAGCGGATGGCGCTGGCGGTCGCGCTCGTCGGCGCCCCCGATCTGCTCGTGCTCGACGAGCCCTCCGCGGGGCTCGACCCCAACGGCGTCCAGCTGGTCCGGGAGATCGTCCGCGAGGAGGCCGACCGCGGCGCGGCCGTGTTCTTCTCCAGCCACATCCTCGACGAGGTCGAGCGCGTCTCCGACCGCGTCGGCATCCTCCAGAACGGGGAGCTGACCGCGGTCAACTCCGTCGAGAACCTCCGCGACGACCTCGGGATGGGAGCCGTCGTCTCGGCGACCGTCGACGCGGTGCCCGACCTCGACCCGATTCGAGCGGTCGACGGCGTCACCGACGCGTCCGTCGACGGGTCGACGGTCCGGGTGGCCTGCGCGGCACCCGGCGCGAAGATGGTCGCGCTCCGCCGGTTGGACGACCGTACGACCGTCGCCGACGTGACTATCGAGGAGTCCTCCCTCGAAGACCTCTTCGAGGCCTACACCGCCGAGGGACCCGAAACGGAGGCCGCCACCGAGACCGACGCGAACGACGGCGCCGGGGGCCGCGCGGACGACGGCGACGCCCGCGCCGCGACTGCCGGAGGTGAGCGGGCGTGAGCACCGCGACGGTCGCCCGCACGGACTTCCGCAGCATCAGGCGCTCGTACGCCGTCGTCGGCGTCGTCGTTTCGTTCGCGGTCCTGGCGGGACTGGTCTTCCTCGGGTCGAGCGAAGTCCACCCCCATCCCGTGCGGACGACGTTCGGCCTCTCGGCGCTGGTGGCCTGGGCGCTCCCGCTCCTGCTCGCGCCGCTGGCTTACCTCGCCGTCGCCGGCGACCGCGCGCGCGGGACGATCACTTACCACCTCGGCCTGCCGAACTCGCGGGCGGCGTACGTCCGCGGGAAGTACGTCACCCGCGCGGCCGTCGCCGCGGTGACGACCGCCCTGGGCGTCGCCGTCGCCTTCGCCGTCGCGCTGGCGACCTACGAACACGCGCCCGACCCCGCCCGATTCCTGGTCCTCGGCGCGCTTTCGACGGCCTTCGCGCTCGCGATGGTCGGCGTCTTCCTCGCCGTCTCCGCCTCCGTGGCCTCCCGGTCGCGCGCGATGGTCGGCGTCGTCGGCGCGTACTTCCTGCTGTCGGCGTTCTGGGTCGGCCCACTGCCGGTCCTCAACCTCGGGACCGCGCTCGACGCCGTCGCCGCTCTCCCCGGCGTGGGCGTCTCCGATTCGGCGCGGGCCCTGATCGGCTCGCTCTCGCCCGCTGGCGCGTACTTCAACCTCCTTCCGGAACTCGTCTGGGCCGGTTCACCCGGCGAGTACGCGGCCCTCGAACAGTTCGCCGACCGACCCGACTACCTCGGCTACGAACCGTGGGTCAACGTCCTGGTTCTAGCCGCGTGGACCGTCGGCGCACCCCTGGTCGGCTACCTGCGCTTTCGCTCGGCGGAACTGGGATAGGTCGCTCGGCGGTGGTCCCCGCCGACGCTTCCGGAATCGACTTACCGGCTCTCCGACAACACGGCGCCAACGGCTGTTTCACGAACGCATGACGACACGCCACGACACCCCACGCCGGTCGACGGACGCACAGCCTCCCACGGTGAGGTGGTCGCCGTGAGCGACGCCGCCGAGAACGTCGATCCGGAGGAGCTACAGCGCCAGCTGTCGGACATCAAGGGCGCGATGGGGCTGGCCGAGCGGTATCCGGGTCGCGCCCGCCTGTGGCTGGTGGCCGGGCTGATCATCGGCGTCGCGGCGCTGCTCGTCCAGGCGACGTTCTTCCTCTACGAGACGCTCGGCGCGGCCGCCTACGTCACGATCTGGGGCGTGTTCTGCGTCGTCGCGGTCGCGACGCTGTGGCTGGTCTCCGCGCGACTCCCCAGTCGCGAGACGCCCGAGGGCGCGCCGAGCTGGCGAGCGGTCTACGGGTCGCTGGGCGCCTTCCTGCTGGCCGTGACCGGCGTCACCGGCGACGCAGCCGGGCAGATCCCTGGGCTCGACCGGGCGCTGTTGTATTTCGGGCTGGTCATCGCGACGATCGGACTCGGGCTGCTGGTGACCGGCGCCGTGCTGACGGCCTATCGGATCCGACGGCGCGACCGGCTGGCCTTCTACGCCGGCGGCGCGTGGGTCCTGCTCTACGCGTCGTCGCTCCCCCACGCCGAACCGCTGCGCTACGTCGGCGTCGGCGTCTTCGGCATCCTCTTCATCGTGTACGCGATAGCCGCCTACGTGTACCTGACGCGGGCCTGACCCATGGATTTCGACAAGCTCGTCCACCAGCCGACGCGACTCCAGATCTTCGCCTACCTCTACCGCCACGGCGAGACGAGTTTCCCCGACCTGAAAGAGGCGCTCGACGTGACCGAGGGCAACCTCGCCAGCCACATCGGGAAGATGGAAGACGCCGACTGCGTCGCCGTCGAGAAGCAGTTCGTCGACCGTAAACCCCAGACCACCTACGAACTCACGGATCTGGGACGCGAGAAGTTCGAGGAGCACATCGGGACGCTCGAAGCGCTGATCGACGACCTGAACGAGTGAGCGGCCGCTCGCTGCCGAGCTACGATTCGTCCGACAGCGGCGCGTCCGGAACGAGTCCGCGGGCTGCGGCGCCGAGCGGGCCGGCGACGAGCGGGACGGCGACGCTGACCGCAAGCAGTGGCCCCATCGCGAGGTACTCGTCGAGACTCCCGGCGAGGGCGAACTGGACGGCGACGACCGACAGGACGACGACGCCGAAAGTCAGGCCGGCGACCAGCGCCCGGCGGAGCGTCGGCCAGCAGAACCCGACCAGAGCGCCGCCCGCGAGGAGCCCACTCCAGTGAGCGGTCGCGAGCGCGAGGCCGAGCGCGGTCGCCGCGAGGGTCAGGATCCACCGCTCGCGCGGGCTCGTCTGCGCGTCGTGCAGCCGGGCGCGGACCCCGGCCGAGGAATCGTCGGGCTCGGAGCCGTACACGTCCTCCAGCGACTCACTCATCGTTCGCACCTCCGTCGGCGCCGGTCGAGTCGTCGGGGTCGAACCGAATCTCGGGGTCGCCGTCGACCGTCGCCACCAGCGGGCGATACTCGCCGTCGGCCCACGCTTCCAGGAGATCGCTGTAGTGGTCGGAGAAGTACTCGCCGTCGTTGCCGCCCGGGATCATCCCCAACGAGGGCTCGCCGTCGAAGCGGGCGAGCAGGCGGAAGCTGCTGCCGACGGCCGACTCCTTGCGGAAGTTGCGCACCGTCGCGGGCGAGCCGTCCGTCGGGAGTCGCGGGTAGTTCAGAAAGCCCAGGTCGAAGGGGTGGTCGATGGCGGTCCGGTTGTAGTCGCCGTATGTCTCGTAGCCCTCGGCGTCGACCTCGGCGACCGCGTCGGCCATCGCAGCCGCGATCAGGTCGTCCCGGGACCGCGAGTCGACTCCCTGGGCGGGCGGGTCGGTGAACCACGGACTCTCGGGGCCGAGCGTGAGCAGTACCCAGTCGTTGGGATAGTGGCTCTCGTCGAGGCCAGTCGACTCGAACACGGGGTCGAACACCCGTTCGCGGTAGTGGCCGACGAACAGCTCGAAGACGAGCGCGGCGCGCGAGTCGCGGTCCATCCGGTAGTCCCACCCCTCCAGACGGTCGGCCGCGGCCCGTGCGGCGTCGTCCATGGCTTCGCGAGCGTCGCGGATCGCCGGGACGAACGACCGGGCGCGCTCGTCGGCCACGTCGCGCTGGACGCGGCGCACGTAGTCGAAATCGAAGGGGTCGTCGCTCGCGGCCCGCTCGTCGAGCAGGTCGTAGATCCGGCGGGCGCGGAAGGGCGCGGCGTACCCCTCGCCGAGGTAGCGGTCGGGGCCGTCGACGATCCGCTGGTTCGCCGTGGCGAGGTAGTCGGGGTCCCGCACACCGGGCTTCTCGTCGAAGGGGATCCACCCCGTCTCGAAGTCCGGGTCGCCGTACGGTTCGTAGCCCGGCCACTCGCCCTCGCGGGCCGAGCCGTCGAAGACGCGGTCGCCGCGGACCGACTCCCCGTTGGCCTCACCGCTGGTCCCGTCGCCGTCGTCGCCACCGGACTCGCGGACGGGGATCAGCCCGGTCACCCAGTAGGCAGTGTTCCCGTCGCGGTCGGCGTAGACGGCGTTCTGCGTGGGAGTGTCGAACTTCGAGAGCGCGGCGAGCGCGGCTTCGCGTCCCTGGCTGCGGTCGAGTTCGTGGACCGCGATCGCCGTCCGAGAAGCCTGGAGGCCGGTCCAGGCGACGCCGACCCGTCGTCCCTCGCGTTCGAGTACCGGGCCGTGGACGCTCTTGCGGACGGTCACCGTGCGGTCGTCGCCGCCGGCGACCTCGATCGTTCGCTCCTCGGTCTCGAACGCGCGCCACTCGTCGCCGTCGCGGTACTCGCCGTCGCGGGTCTCGTAGGTGTAGGTGTCGAGCACGTCCGCCCCGGCGTTGGTGAAGCCCCACGCGCCCGCGTCGTTCTCGCCGATGACGACGAACGGGACGCCCGGGAACGTGACACCGCGCACGCGCATCCCCGGCCGGCGCTGGTACATCTGGTACCACACCGGCGGCGCCATCAGGTTCAGATGGGGATCGTTGGCGAGCAGCGGCCGGCTGCTCGCGGTGTGTTCGCCCGAGACGAGCCAGCTGTTCGACCCGATCCCGGGCTCGGACTCGAAGTCGGCCAGCCACGCCGACAGCGACGCGAGACCGGACCCACCCGAGTCGTCGGGCGCGCTTCCCTCGCCAGTGCCGTCCGCTCCGGCGGCCGCCTCCTCCCGCAGGATCGGCACGTCGTGGTCTATGCGCTCGGGGTACAGCGTCGCCGCGGCCGGTTCACCCAGCGCGTCGGCCGCGACCGAGCGACGCAGCGACCGGAAGCTCCCGGTCAGTCCCCAGCTGATCTGCTTCTCGACGAGCATCGAGTCGACGGGCGTCCACGCCGCGGGCTCGTAGTCGAGCAGACGAAACTCCAGGGGCAGCGGTTCGCTCGTGCGCTGAGCTTCGACGCCGGCGGCGTAGGCACGCATCGCCTCACCGGTGGGGGTGTCTTCGACGGCCCGCCAGCTGGCCTCGGCGGCGCCGAGGAAGTCCATCTGGGCGTGGAACCGGTCCGATTCGACGGTTCGCTCGCCGACGGCCGCCGAGAGAGTCCCGCGCATCCGCCGGCGGATCAGGTCCATCTCGAACAGCCGGTCGGCCGCGTGGACGTACCCGACCGCGAAGTACAGCGACAGCTCGTCGTCACCCTCGACGGTCGGGACGCCCGCGTCGTCGTACCGGACCGTCGCACGACCGTACGGCGTCGCGACCCGGTCGCGGGTCTCCGCCGTGGCAGCGCCCCATGCGTCGCCCGACAGCGGCGCGAACCGGTCGAGATAT
Source organism: Halosimplex litoreum (assembly GCF_016065055.1). Classification (NCBI taxonomy): domain Archaea; kingdom Methanobacteriati; phylum Methanobacteriota; class Halobacteria; order Halobacteriales; family Haloarculaceae; genus Halosimplex; species Halosimplex litoreum. The sequence continues at coordinate 3,151,053 of NZ_CP065856.1, read as the reverse complement.
CCCCGGGCGTCCGTCAGCGTCGCGGCGCCGACGCCCCCGCCGAGGAGGGCGGCGATTACCGACCGTCTGGTTGGCATTCTCCGTTCTTGGGGCCCGTGCGAACTTAAGACTGGTCCGAATGCTATCGGTAGCCGATCGATTGGGGGGGGCGGCCGACCCTCCGGCTTCACGGTCAGCGTCACCCGCTTGTACCCCGGCACGTCCTCGCCGTAGGCTTCCTCGCCGTCGACGGTGAGCGCGACGCGACACTGCTCGCCGTCGACGGTCCGTTCGATCAGGACCGAATCGCCGGGCTCGACGGTGACGGTTTCGCCGCGACAGCCGACCGCGAGGGACGCCTCGCCGGAGAACTGCGAATTCACGGCAGCTTCGACGATCTGGGCCCCTCGCACGTCGACGGCCACTCGCAGCTGTCGGAGGCCGTTGGAGCGGGCGCCGGCGCCACCGCGAGCGCGCTATCCGGGTTGCGGGACGAGCGACGAGAAGATCGACTCGAACACCTTGCGTTCGGCCTTCCGGAGGTGCTGGTGGAAGGTCGGCGCCGCGACGCCGAGCGACTCGGCGACGGACTCGCCGGACGCGTCGCGGGGCCACTCGAAGAATCCGGCGTGGTAGGCGGCTTCGAGCGCGACGCGTTGCCGTTCGGTCAGGTCCTCGATCAGCCCCCGCGGCGTCGATTCCGAGTCGCCGTGGTCGCGACTGATCTGGCGGCGGCGGAGCATCCGGGCGGTCGGGTAGGCGTCTTCGACGGCGTCGATGACCCGCCGCACGTCGACGGACGGTGCGAGGTGGATGCGCATCAGGTAGTCGCCGTCCTCGATGACGGCGCTCTGGACGTACCCGCCCTGCGACGCGACGGCCGACAGGACCGGCGGCTCGGTCAACCGGAGTTCGAACTTCGCCGGATCGCCGTCAGAACTGACCGACAGGTCCTCCCAGTGGGGGAGCGCCTCGACGAAGGTCCGGACGGTCTCGACCGCCTCGTCCGTCGCGGTCCCGTGGACGAGGAACTCGTCGTCGCCGACGGGGACGAAGTGGTCGAGGGTCACCCGGCCCCCGGTCTCCCCCTGAACGCCGAGGGCAGCGAACACGTCCCGGATCCGGAACTCGAGTTCGACCAGTTCGTCGCTCATCAGCGCCCGTTTGCGTTCGGCGGCGGCGATGGCGTGGCCCACGACCTCGCCCAGCTGAGTGAGGACGGCCCCCTCCCGGCCGTCGAAGGCCCGTGGTCGTTCGGCGTAGACGTTGAGCACGCCGTAGGTCGTCCCCTCGTGGACGATCGGCACCGCCGCCGAGGACTGGAACCCGTACTCCTCGATGTGCGACCGCCAGGGGTCGTGACGCTCGTCGGCGCGGATGTCGTGTGAGATCTGCGTCTCGCTCGTCCGGAGGGCTCTGCCCGTCGGCCCCCCGCTGCGCTCGTCGTCGGGGTCGACGGAGATTGAGATCCCGTCGAGGTACCCCTCGACGCCGGCCTCCGTCCGCAGGTTCACCGTCTCGGAGCGTGCGTCGACGTCGCCGATCCACGCGAACAGGTACGAGTCCGTCGCCGCGAGCCGCTCGCAGACCGTCCGCTCGATCTCCTCGCGCGTGGACTGTTCGATCACGGCCTCGGTGGTCTCGCGGACGACCTCGTTGAGGTTGTTCAGCGCCGCGAGCTGCTCGCGCTGTCGTTCGAGGACGATCTCCGTCCGCTTGCGTTCGGTGATGTCGGTGAGCGCGCCCGGGAACGAGACGGGGTCGCCGTCTTCGTCGCACTCGACGGACCCGCGCGCGACGACCCAGCGCAGTTCGCCCTCCGCGTCGCGCACGCGGTACTCCGACTCGTACTCCCCGCACTCGTCCAGCGCGGCCCTGACCTCGCGTTCGACGCGGGCGCGGTCCGCCTCGTGGACGGCCTCGAAGAACCGCTCGACGGAGACGCCCTCTCTGGCCGCTGCGGGCGCGACGCCGAACTGCCGCGCCAGGGCGGTCCCCGCGACGAACCGGTCCTCGGGGGCGTGCCACTCCCAGGTCCCGATCGCACCGGCCTCCGTCGCGGCCTCGAGCTGGGACTTGGCGTCCTCGAGGTAGTCCTCGTAGGCCCGCCGGCCGGTGACGTCCTGGGACATCCCCATGACCGCTGACACCGCCCCGGACTCGTCGCGGACGGGGACCACCCGGAACTCGTAGCTACGGTCGCCGAGGTCGGCCTCGAACTCGCCCGCCTCGCCGTCCAGCGCGGCCTCGTAGCGCGGGACGAGCAGGTCGGCGACGTCGGCCGGCAAGACCTCCCGGAGCGACCGCCCCTCCAGCTCGTCGGGGTCGACGTCGGCCTCCCCGGGCGGCGTCCCGCCGACGGTGACGTACCGGAGGTCCGCGTCGACGAGCGTGACCGCCCCGTTGGGGAAGTGCTCGACGAGCGTCTGGTACCGCGTCTTCGACTCCTCGAGTTCGCGCTCGCGCTCCACGCGCTCGGTGACGTCGTTGACGACGCCGACCGCCCGCTCGGGCTCGCCCCCCTCACCGTCGAAGAACTCGCCCTGGCCCTCGATCCACCGCTCGGCGCCGTCGGCGCGGACGATGCGGCACTCGAAGCGCCACTCGCCGGTGTCGAACGCCGCCTCGAAACTCTCTTCGACGCGCTCGCGGTCCGCCGGGTGGACGTGGTCGAGGAACCGCTCGAAGCTCCACTCCGCCTGTGGCTGCTCGTAGCCGAATATCCGGTCGTGCCTCGGGGAACGGTCCGGGGACGTCCCGCTCTCGAGGTCGAGTTCCCAGACGCCGAGGTCCCCGGCCTCGAGCGCGAGCCGCAGGCGTTCCTCGTTCTCGCTCAGCGCCATCTCGGTCTCCTTGCGCTCGGTGATGTCGCGGAAGTAGACGGACAGCCCGGACGGCGAGGGGTAGATCCGGACCGTCTCCCAGATGCCGAGCGGTTCCGAGAACCGCTCGAACGTCGACGACTCCTGGGTCGCCATCGCCCGCTCGAACCGCTCGCGGATCGGGTCCGCCTCCTCGACGTCGAGGGCCCGCCAGACCGACCGGCCGAGCAGGTCCCCGCGGTCGCGCCCCAGCAACTCCTCGGCGCGGTCGTTGACGTACGTGAACCTGAAATACTCGTCGAGCGCGTAGAACGCGTCGTCGACGCGCTCGAAGACCTCGTCGAGTTCCGACACCAGCTCGTCGTGCTGGCGCGCGAGGCGCCGTTCGCGCGCCCGCCGCTCGGTCACGTCGTGGGTTACCTTGGCGTACCCCTTTAGCTCGCCGTCGTCGCCGCGGATCGCCGTGATGGTCACGTCGGCCCAGAACCGCGTGCCGTCGGCCCGGACGCGCCACCCCTCAGCCTCCAGCGAGCCGCGCTCGGCCGCGGTCTCGAGGCTCTCCGCCGGGACGCCGGCCGCCCGGTCCGCCTCGGTGTAGAACGTCGAGAAGTGCTCGCCGACGATCGCCTCTGCCTCGTAGCCCTTGATCCGCTCGGCGCCCGGGTTCCAGGTCTCGACGTGCCCATCTGGGTCGAGGGTGACGATGGCGTACCCCTCGATAGCTTCGACGAGCGACGCGAACTCTCGGTGCTCCTCGCGGCGCGCCCGTTCCGAGCGGACCCGTTCGGTGACGTCGTAGTACAGTTCGACCCGGCCACCCGCGTACGCGCCCGACTCGACCGGCTTCGAGCGGTGTTCGAGCCAGCGTTCCGTGCGGCCCTCCTCCGGCGTGACGTGACACTCGAAGCGCTCGGTGTAGGTGTTGTCGTCGTACGTCGCGAGGACGGATGACTCGAACCGGCCCGACCGTTCGACGGCCGGTGCGACCCGGTCGGCCACGAGCTCGCGCTTGTCGCGGCCCAGCGCCCGCTCGCGGTCGATCCCGAAGTAGCGCTCGGTGGCGCCGTTTATCCACGCGACTTCGAACGTCTCGTCGAGGACGAAGATCCCCACTTCCACGTCGTCGAGCACGTCCTCGACCAGCGATTCGGCCGCGGCCGGCCACTCGGGCTCCGACCGTACCGGCCGCCACCAGACCCGGGCGTTCGCCCCGACCTTCTTCGTCCGGAGTCGTTCCCGTTCGACCAGTCGGTCCAGTCGGCCGTACGTGGCCCGACGCCCCAGGTCGAGCCGGTCCGCTATCTCCGTCGTCGTCTGCGGTTCCCCCCCATCGTCGAACAGCGCCAGCGTGGTACGCATCGCGTCCGTCAGCGATCCCTCGTCCATCAGGCATGCTACGCGTCTGGCGCGTTTGAATCCTCCGTCGCCGGAACACCCACGCGCCCGGTTCGAGGTGCGACCGGCGGTGACCCAGCGACGGTCCCAGCCGTCCGTGGCGCCGTCCCTGCCGAACGTGTCACTCTGCGATACCTAACTCCTTAGAGAATGGCCTTACGAGTGAGGAAGGCGTCTCTGCTATCACGTTACGGTGAAGCCCTGGAGAACGACGATGTCAGAGACAATGACCGAAATCGAACTGGAATACGCGGCCACGGACGAACTGAACGACGACGAGCGGTACCGAATCTTCGCGGACCGGCGGCGCCGACTGACGCTCGCCGTCCTCGACGAGCGAACGACGCCGATCGACCTGCAGGAACTCGCCTCGCAGGTCGTCGCGCGCGGAGAGGGGAGCGAGGCGGACGACGCCGGACTAACCGAGGCGGCGATCGAACTCCACCACAAACACCTGCCGATGATGGACGCGCTCGGCGTCCTGGAGTACGACCCGGCCGAACGGTGCGTCGAACCGTAGCGCCGGTCGCGGACGCGGACCCGGCGACGATCTTTCTCTCGCGCTCCGACGACGACCCTCGCTGTCGCGCGGTCCGGCTGTCCCGGTCGCAGCGGACGCGCCGGTGGCGTGCGGCGCTGCAGGGACGTGCGCCGCTGGGGCGACACGCGCCGCTGTCGGCACGAGGTACCGCTTCGAGAAGTGAGAACCGTTCGCCCGCCGTCGGGGTCCCGCTCACCGCGGTCGCTCCGGGGGTCCCCGGACGAAGCGGGTCGTTCCTACATGTAACCGAGGTCGCGCAGGCGCTCCATCAGGTCCTCTTTGTCCTGGGCGCGGCCGGCGCGTTCGGTCGTCGAGTCCAGATCCTGCTGCCAGGCGGGCTCCTCGGCGGCTTTATCCGTACTGACCTCGGAACCGAGCGAGCGGAAGCCCGCGAAGTACTTCGGCGAGACGGGGATGTCGTCCTGCTCGATGCCCTCGGGCAGGTCGTCGTCGGTCTCGGGGACGTAGCCCTCGTCCGGGAACGCCTCGACGGTGTCGGGGACGACGAAGTTCCAGAACGCTTCCCAGACGGCGGCCTCGTCGAACTGGAGGATGGTCTGGACGCGGTCGTGGGGCGGGTAGATGTCCGGGTCGTGGCGCGGCGAGAAGAACGTCTCGTCGGCGCGCGACTCCTGCTCGTCCCAGCGGATGCCGGAGATGATGCCGTCGACGTCGTACTCCTCGATGGCGTCGTTGAGCGCCACCGTCTTGAGCAGGTGGTTGCCGACGTAAGTGTCGAGCAGGAACGGGAAGCTATCTTCCTCGTACTCGAGGATCTCCCGGACGTGGTGCTGGTTGTGTTCGGAGAGGTCGTCGATCGCGATATCGTCGCCGGGTTCGAGACCCTGCTCGTCGACGATCTCGCCGACGTCCTCGTTGCGGGCCCAGATGACCTCCAGGTCCCACTCGTCGGCCCAGTGCTCGACGAAGTCGATCAGCTCGTCGAAGTGCTGGTAGTGGTCGATGAACACGACCGGGGGGACTTCGAGGTCGAACTGCTCGGCGACCTCCTTGACGAAGTACAGCGTGAGCGTCGAGTCCTTGCCGCCCGTCCACATCACGACCGGGTTCTCGTACTCCTCGAGGCCCCGTCGGGTGACCTCGATCGCCTTCTCGATCTTGTCGTTGACGTGCGGGTAGTCGGCCGGGTCTTCGCCTTCGCCTTCGCTGTAGTCGACGTCCAGGTAGTCGGGGAACTCGGCTGACATCGGTAATGAGATGTAATTACCGGGCCGGTTAAGTTCTTTTTGGAGGACCAGTCGGTCGGGGGACGAGAACACTCCACACGAAGAGCGCGCCGTCGCGGCGGGTCAGTGGTCTTGTCGGCCGGAGGACAGAAGGGGGTCGGGATCGAACGGGCCGGTAATGAGTGCCGATACCGACCAGCGTGGGGCGAACGACGACGGGACGAAACCCCAGGCGGGCGACACTGGCGGGAGACGGTCACTTCGGGAGCTGCACCGGGAGGCGCGGTACACCCGGTGGTTCCGGTGGCACCTGGTCGCGGCGTTAGTCGTCTTCTTCGGGAGCGCGTTCGCGGCCTACGCGGTCGTCGGGTCGATCCCCGTCGCGCAGCTGGAGGCGCTGATCCGGGAGGCTCAGGCGGGGGTGCCGGCCGACAGCCCGCTGCCGGAACTGGCGTTCGTGCCGCTGTTGCTCAACAACCTCAGGGCTCTGTTGTTGATCGGCCTCGGGACGGTCACCGGCGGGCTGCTCTCGCTGTTCGGGCTGGTCGTCAACGGCGCCCTCGTCGGCGCGGTGGTCTCGGTCGTCGTCCGCCAGACCTCCTGGGCGGTGGTCCTCTCGCTGTTGCTCCCCCACGGGGTGCTCGAACTCTCGGCCTTCTTCGCGGCGGCGGCGATCGGACTACGCGTCACCCACCGGATCGTCCGGTACCTCCTCGGCTGGGACGAGACAGCGCTGTCGCGGGTCGAACTGTACGAACTCGCCGTCATCGGTGCCATCCTGGCCGTCACGATCGTCGTCGCGGCCTGGATCGAGGTGTACCTCACCCGCGACGTGGCCGAGTGGCTCCTGGGTCCGGGTGTCCTGCCGGAATAGAGTTCCGAACGGGCGTTCAAGTTCGACGAACGTCGTATAAACCTTCGGTGGAGTTTTACGTCGGAATGGAGAATCCGCGCTCGATGAGCACGACCACACCAGGTCACAGTGACGATAGCCAGCCGCCGAGCGAGAGCGTCGTCTCGTCGGTCGCCGCGCACAAGGGCGTCGACCAGGTGGCGCTCCCGCCGCTGTACGAGGCGCTCGACCCGGACGCGCTCGACGCGCTGTTCTCCACGCCGGACGGGACCGGGGGACGAGTGACGTTCGACTACGCGGGCTGTACGGTCGAGTGCGCGAGCGACGGAAGCGTCGACGTGCGCGACGCCGCGGTGTGAGACGCGACCGAGCAGTCCGACGACCGGAACGGTCGTAAGTGCCAGACGGAGTACACCGGCGGGTAGAAGGGGTGAGAGACGGGGACGACAGGAACGGTCGTTAGCCGCTGATGAACTCGTTGTCGCGCCAGTTGACGCCTTCGGAGTCCTCGTCTTCGCGAGGGTCCTCGACGACGTTGATGGAGGCGGGCCGGTCCTCGCTGTCGACGATGCGGACGGCCTCCAGGTCGTCGTCGGGACACGTGATGGCCGTGAGCGTGCCTTTCTCGGCCTCGCGGGCGATGTCACAGAGCACGAGGAACATCTCGTACTGGAGGGTGCTGTTCTGCAGGACTGTCTCGCGGTCGCCCTTGAAGCAGGCGTACTCGACGAGTTCCGAGGGCGGTTCCTCCTCTTCCTCTTCGAGGGCGCCCCACTGCGGGCCGCCGGCGGTGTCGGTGGTGTGAACGGGGGAGCTGTCCTCCTCGTCTTCCTCTTCGATCTCCTCGTAGACGCGGTTCTCCGTGACGCTGGCTTTCAGCTGTGCAGTCGGTGTGTACTTACTGATGCTCTCGTCGGCGGAGACAGCGCTGATGATGAGCGTGTTGTTCCGGCGGGTGATGTCGACGTCTTCGATATCGTCCGGGAGGTCCGGGTCGTCGAAGAAGTCGTACACGTCCTCCAGGGGCAGTTCCAGTGTCGAATGGAGTCTGTATACGCGGGACATAGTTGATGGAATCGCCGGCCGTCCGCTGACGACGGTGCTACACCCTCGTAGGACGCCCACCCATATAGGGCCTACCCTTCGGATTCGGTGAGAACTCCCACGGCGGCGGCGCCCGTCCGTTCGGCACCGACCCGAGAATCCGCCGTGGACGGCGGCACCGCGTGGGTTTTTCACCGTCGAGACCGGACTGGCGACCGTGCAAGAGTACGAGCGCAAACAGCTCCTGGAACGCATCGGCCGCGAGGGAGCCACCGTGGGTGCGACGATCCCCGAGCACATCGAGATCCAGGGGGAGGACATCGACCTGCGGGAGTTCGTCTTCGAGATCAAGCGGCGCGACACCGTCCCGGCGGGCGAGCGCGAGCGCGTCGACCAGGCCAAGAAGAACCTCCGGCGTGAACGCCGCGAACGCGAGGACCTGATCGAGGACGGGGAGATCTCCCGCGAGGAGGGCGAAGCACTGGCCGAGGCGATCATCGGGATCGACCGCGCGCTCAACGCGCTGGAGAACCTCGGTCCGACGAACCTCGAAGCGGAGATCGAGGCCCAGGAGACCGCCGACAAGAAGCGCTGGATGAGCTTCCTGAAGAAGGCGCTCGGACAGGACCAGGACAGCCAGGGGAGCCATCGGTCGAGGTCGCCATGAGCACCGACGACGAGATCGCCGACCGCCTCGAGGAGTTCGCCGACCGCCTCGAAGCCGAGGGCGTCGAGTACAAGCCCCGCGCCTACCGTCGCGCCGCCGAGAACGTCCGCGACTCGCCCGTCGACGTCGCGGGCCTCGCCACCGACGACGGCGCGTCCGCCGTCGGCGAGATCGAGGGCGTCGGCGACGCCATCTCCTCGAAGATCGTCGAGTACGTCGAAACCGGCGAGATCGAGGAGTTAGAGGAGTTACGTGCGGAGATGCCGGTCGACATCGGCGCGCTCACCCGCGTCGAAGGCGTCGGCCCGAAGACCGTCGGCAGCCTCTACGAGGCGCTGGGCGTCGAGGACCTCGACGACCTGGAAGCGGCCGCCGAAGCCGGCGAGATCCGGGAAGTCGGCGGCTTCGGCGCGAAGACCGAACAGAACATCCTGGAGAACGTCGAGTTCGCCCGCGAGGCGACCGAACGCGAGTTGCTGGGCGATGCGCGCCCGCGCGGCGACGGGGTCGTCTCGTATCTGGATGGCCACCCGGGCGTCGAGCGGATCGACCTCGCGGGGTCGCTGCGCCGGTGGAAGGAGACCATCGGCGACGTCGACGTGCTCGTCGGGAGCGACGACCCCGAGGCGGTGATCGAAGCGTTCGTCGACTGGCCCGAGGCCGACGGCGTCATCGAGGCCGGCGGCCAGAAGGCCAGCGTCCGCTCCGGCGAGGTCCGCGTCGACCTGCGCGTAGTCGCCCCCGCCGAGTTCGGGAGCGCGCTGCAGTACTTCACAGGCAGCAAGGACCACAACGTCACGCTCCGCAACGTCGCCATCGAAGCTGACCTGAAGATGAACGAGTACGGCGTCTTCGACGTCGCCGACGTGGACGACCCCGACGCCGACCAGCGGGCCGGCGAGCGCGTCGCCGGCGAGACCGAGGCGGGCATGTACGAGGCGCTGGACCTGCCGTGGATGGCCCCCGAACTCCGCGAGAACTGGGGCGAGATCGAGGCCGCTCGAGAGGGCGAGCTCCCCGATCTCGTCGAGCCGTCGGCGATCCGCGGCGACCTGCACACCCACACGGGCTGGTCGGACGGGGACCACACGGTCGCGGAGATGGTCGAGGGCGCCGCCGACTTCGGCCACGACTACGTCGCGATCACCGACCACGCCACCGGGCCGGGCATGGTCGGCGGCGTCGGCGTCCCCGACGAACAGCTCCGCGAGCAACTCGACGAGGTCCGCGGGGTCGCCGACGAGGCCGACATCGCGGTGTTCGCTGGCGTCGAGGCGAACGTCGACACCGACGGGTCGGTCTCGGTGGCCGACGACCTGCTCGCCGAGCTGGACGTGGTCGTCGCCTCGCCCCACTCCGGGCTGGACGGCGACGGCACCGACCGGCTGGTCGCCGCCGCCGAGCACCCCGAAGTCGACATCATCGGCCACCCGACCGGCCGGTACATCAATCAGCGATCCGGGCTGGACGTTGACGTCGAGCGGCTGGCGTCGGTCGCGGCCGAGTCCGGCACCGCGCTGGAGGTCAACTCGAACCCCGCCCGGCTGGACCTGGGTGGCGGCGCGGTCAAGGCCGCGGTCGAGGTGGGGGCGACGATCGCCGTCGATACCGACGCTCACCGGCCCGAAAGCTACGAATACGTCCGATACGGCGTTCACACGGCCCGTCGTGGTTGGGCCGAGCAGACCGACGTACTCAATACGCGAGGCGTCGAAGGCCTGCGCGAGTTCCTCGAATGACCGGCGACCAGTCCGACACCGACGAGCGCGCGAGCGACCGCGGGGGAACCACTGTGGCCGCCGAGGCGGTCGGAGATGGGGGCCACAGCGGCCGCCGCGACGCCGACGACCGCGACGACCTCCCGCAGGAACCGGCCGGCGAGACGGCGCTGTTGCTCGACACGATGCTCGGGAAGCTGGCGACGTACCTGCGGATGTGCGGGTACGACGCCGCCTACGCGGGCGAGCGCGGTATCGAGGCCGACGACGACGTGCTGGCGCTCGCCCACACCGAAGGGCGGGTGCTGGTGACTCGCGATCGCGAGCTGGCGGCTCGCGCCGAGCGCTCGCAACTGCTCTCGACGCGGGAGGTGACCGAGCAGCTCCTGGAACTGCGCCGGTCGGGGTTCGACCTCGAACTGGCCGACGAGCCGGCGCGCTGTTCGGCCTGTAACGGCCCGCTCGAACGCGTCGACCGGACCGAGCCGACGCCCGACTACGCCCCCGAGACCCACGAGGAGACGGTCTGGCGCTGTCGAAACTGCGGCCAGCACTTCTGGAAGGGCAGCCACTGGGCGGACGTGGCCGGGACGCTCGGCGACCTGTGAACGATGCGTCGTCGTCCGGCAAGCAACACGGATTAATAACCCGGTGAACCTACGCTCGGACGAATGACGCTATCGGACGAGGCCCGCGAGCGACTCGCGGACGTGGTGGCGCTCCAGCCGACGAAAAACGCCGATCTCCAGGCCCAGTGGGACATGGACAGCGGGAGCGACGTCCACCAGTACCTCGAATCCGAACTGAAAGACTACTACTACCGCGACGAGGACAGCCTCATCTGCGCCACGCCGGAGGCCAACGACCTCGTCGGCGACCAGGTCGAGGGCGAGATCGACGAGCAAGCCGTCACCGTCCCCGCGCTGCAGGCCGCGGCGATCGACGTCCTCCCCGACCACGACGACGAACCCCAGAGCGTCGTCGCGACCCTGCACGATCTGCGCGACACCGGTCGCGACCCCGCAGTCGACGAGGTCCGGTCGGCGCTGCGCTCGCTCACCGAGAAGGGCGTCGTCGAGCGCGTCCAGAAGACCGTCCCGACCTACCGGCTGGCCGTCGAGCGCGACGCGCTGGAAGTGCAACGGCGCGACGACGGGGACGACTGAGCGGACCGGCGACGACCGGCGTCGAACGGAGTCGTTTACCGGCCCCCGGTCGTACCGACTGGCGATGACGGCGTTCGACCCGGAGAAGTTCGAGGACAAGTACGTCCACTACATGAACGAGCTACAGACCGCCTACAAGAACGCCTACCAGCACTTCCACGGTCGCTACGACTCGACGCTGCTCAAAGCGATCGACCGTCGCGTCCTCGACGGGAGCGAGCCGTTCTACGAAGGGGACGGCCGATTCCGGGTCGAACTCCCGGAGAACCCGCGCGAGCGGGCGGGCGAGGTACCCGTCGACGACGAGCGGTTCGACGCCGTTCTCGAGGAGTTCGTCGACCGCATCGAGTTCGAGTTGCGACGGGTCTTCGGGTTCGAGGACGACTGAGAGCGGCGACGGCGATGGCGACGGACCGGAGGTGCGAACCGGCGCCGTCCGCCCGGGGCCGCTACGCTTCCTCGTCCAGCCCGGGTCGCAGACGCCGTCGCTGCCGGTCCAGCAGTCGCTTGACCCCTTTGCCGGGTCCGCCCGAGATGGGCCAGTCGCCCGAGCGCCACACCGGCGGTTCCGGCTCGAACTCGCCACAGGACCCGGAACACTCGCCGGCGGTCGGGTGACAGTCCTTCGCGGCGCAGTAGGGGAGAAAGCCCGCCGACTCGTCGGTGAGCCGAAAGTGGCGGCAGTCGGGGCGCATCGTGTCGGCGTAGGCGCGCCAGCCGCGGCCGTACGCGCGCTCGGCGAGTTCGAGCCGCTTGTCGGCCTTCCACTCGGGGTCGACGTACTCGAAGCGGGCGGCCGAAGCGTCGCGGTCGCCGCCGGAGGGGCGTTCGAGGATCCGAGTACCGGGGTCGTCGACCGCGAGCGACCGTGGGTGCCAGGATACGTCGGCCTCGCCCGCCGCGTCGACCGTGAGGACCCCCGCTTCGACCGGTACGTCCTCGATCAGCGCCGGCTCGACGGTCTCGCCGGTTTCGGTCGTGGCGACCCACACCTCGTCGGCGAGCGAGAGCGCCACGTCCCGTTCCAGTTGCGGGCCGAGCGCGCGGGCGGCGCTGGCGTCCAGGTCCGGCTTGTTCTCGACGGCGACGATCCGCTCGACCCAGTCGGGATAGGCCCACTTGCGTCGGATCTCGATCCGGTTGTTCGACAGCCGACGCGTCTCGACGACGCCGCGGTCGGCCGCCTCGTGGATCGCCTCGCGGACGTAGCGCCAGGAGTAGCCGGGGTCGGGCAGCGCGTCGCGGTACCAGGTCCACTCGGCGGGCGCGTTGCGCACGACGTGCAGGAGATCCGAGCCGAGTTCGGCGAGCCCGAAGTTCGCCCGCCGGCGCAGTCCCTCGGGGTCGCACTCGACGACGACGGTGTCCCACCGACGCCGTTTGGTCCCGATCTGTCGGGCGACGACGGCAGTCCGGTCGTCGTCTCCGACTTCGGGGCCGCCTCCGGCCGGCGGCCACTCCCGTTCGGCCCACTGACAGACGGTGAGTTCGAACGTAAACTCGCTCACGATAGGGACCGAACGCGCCCGACCGACATGGCTCCAGCGGTCCAATTCGGATCCCGACGTCGTTCGATTTCCAGCCCCCTCACAGTTGGTGTATGAAACGTATATCCAGTACGATATCGACTGATCACTGATCGGAAGCAGCCTGACGAACGAGGACGGCCGTATTGTCTGTGATCCAATAGATTTTTGTTGATTTAACTGTGTGGACCTGATGTATGGGTAATACTACTACGGCAGGTGAGAATGTACAGCATCAGGCTGATACGGACGGTATCGACCTCATGCAGGGCGAGTCGGCACATCAGAACCGACGGCCGAGCTGGGCACTCTGGTGGAAACAGATCGCTCTCGGGGCGTTCGTACTACTCGCAGGGCTCGGCGGAGACGCCGCCGCCGGTGGAATTCTCGTTGGGGGAGGTATCTTCGCGTACGTCGTTCTCGCGCGGATACAGTCCCGGTACGTAGTCACGGACGAACGAGTGAAAGCGAAAATCGGGCTGCTGTCGAAGGCGAGCCGTGAGTATCGGATTGCCGACCTGAACAGTCTGAGCACCAGCCAATCGATTTTCGAGCGGCTGGTCGGTCATGGTTCGCTCACCCTGCGGACCGCGAGTAACGACGAGATCGTCTGGCGCGGCGTCCCCGATTACCAGGACGTGGCCAATTCCATCCGCCAAGAGCAACGGAAGTACGACTGATGGCCGACGATAGCCCCTCGATAGCTATCCGGGCGGTCTGGTTCGTCGCCATCGGTTGGTGGGCGACTGGTATCCTACTGACGGCGGCGTGGCTGTTCAGTCTGACCGTCGTGGGGCTTCCGGTCGGCGTAAAACTAGTGAACGTGGTTCCGAAGGCGCTCACGCTCAAGCAGACCGACGACGATGTCGACAGAGTCGAAATAGGCGGGAGTAGCAGCAACTCTTCCAGCATCCTCGTCCGAGGGATTTACTTCGTCCTCGTCGGATGGTGGGCCAGCCTGCTCTGGACCGGAGCGGCGTATCTGCTCTGTCTCTCCGTCGTCGGACTGCCGTTCGGGATCAAGATGTTCAACAGACTCCCGAGAGTGCTGTCGCTCTACGAGGGATAATCGCCCGTTTGGCCGGGCGACCCGTTCTCCGTTCAGATCGCGGCGACGACTGAGACCGTCACTCCGCTTCCTTCTCCTCGTCGTCCTCGTCTTCGGCGAGTTTCTCGTCGAGGAACTCGTGGGCCTCTTCTAATATCTCGCGGGGGCCGTCCTGCGTGACGGTGTTGACGGCCTGTTCGTAGTCGCGCCACTGCAGGTCGCGGTGCTCGTGGGAGAGTTCCGCCGACGCCTCGAACGAGCGGGCGATGAACAGGTGTACGGTCTTGTGGATGGTGTTGCCGTTGGCTTCGAACACGTAGTCGTAGTCCTCTCGGAAGCCGTCCAAGAGCCGGAAATCGCCGATCCCGGCCTCCTCTTTCACTTCGCGGATGGCGGTCTGCTGGAGCTCCTCCTCGCCCTCGACGCCCCCTTTCGGGAACTCCCAGTCGCCCGGGCGACTCTTGAGGAGGAGGTACTCCCGCCGGCCACGCGTATCGCGAAAGAGGATGGCTCCCGCGCTCGTGGCCTCTATCATTGCCACTAAGTACTCTATCACTCCTTAAGTGAATATCGGAGCGTCGCTCCCGAAACCGCCCTATATTCTGACAAGTTTCGGGGGCAAACGCATCGCTTATCCCGGTGCCCGGCGACCGAACTGACATGCCCTTCGTCACGAAGCTCACGTTCACGAGCGGCGATCGACGGCTCCTCGACGACGTCGTCGACGGAGTCAAGGGAGCCGCCGAGCGCAAGGGCGTGGAGCTGAAAGGGCCCCATCCGCAACCGCCGACGGACCACCGCGTGCCACAGAGCAAGCGCCTCGCGGCCGACGGCGGGAGCTTCGAGCCCTGGCAGTACACCGCCTACACCCGCACCGTCGAAGTCCACGGCCACGACGACTTCGCCCGCTCGGTCGCCGGCGACGACTACCCCGACCGCATCCACGTCGAAGCCGAGATCGAACAGGTCCGCTGAGTTCGAGTCGTTCGAGGTGATTTTGACGTAATTCCTACGACAGCGACCGCATCCGCGGGGAGCGTCGGGACCGCAAACAGCGTGAGAGTCACTTGAACAGCCACCGATACCGCGACAGCACTCGTGTACGGAACCGCAAACAGCCTGAAAGCCCCCGTGCGCTGCGGTCGAGGGGATTGCTGCGCCCTTCACTCGCTTCGCTCGTTCCAGTGCTTGCTGCTCCCGTCTTCCCGCAGCGCACGGCCCCTTTCAGTCCCACCCGCACAGACTGGCCGGTCAGCCGACACGGGCGGGACTTTCACGCTGTTAGCGGTTGCCGATCCCGTCGTCGAGGTCCCTCGACCGACAGCTTCCGATCGCCGAAACCGACACCTTCCCGCGGCGCCCACCACTCTCCATGAGTCAGCCGAGCCGCGAGCGTCTCGTCGAGTTGCGCCGTGAGTTTCACCGCAAGCCCGAGCCCGCCTGGCGGGAGTTCTGGACGACCGCGCGGATCGTGGACGAACTCGAACCGATAGACGTCGACGAGGTCCTCGTCGGACCCGAGGTCCTGGCCGAGGGCGAGCGCATCGGGGTCCCGGACGACGAGGAACTGGACCGGTGGTACCGACAGGCCGAGGAGGTGGGGGCGAATCCCGAAACGCTGGAGCGACTGCGCGGCGGCTACACGGGTGCCGCGGCGGTCCTCGAACGGGGTTCGGGCCCCACGGTCGCCCTGCGGGTCGACATCGACGGGCTCCCGCGCGCGGAGTCGACCGACGACGACCACGTCCCCGCCCGCGAGGGCTTCCGGTCGGAACACGAGGGGGCGATGCACGCCTGCGGGCACGACGCCCACGCGACCATCGGACTGGGCGTGCTGGAGGCGGTCGCCGACAGCGATTTCGCGGGGACGCTGAAGGTCCTGTTCCAGCCCGCCGAGGAGTCCGTCGGCGGGGGGAAGCCGGTGGCCGAGAGCGGGCTGCTCGACGACGTGGACTACCTGCTGGCCGTCCACGTCGGTCTCGACCACCCGACCGGCGAGGTGGTCGCGGGGGTCGAGGGGTTCCTGGCGGTCCACCAGTTCCGGGCGGACTTCTCGGGCGAATCGGCCCACGCCGGCGGTCGTCCGGCGTCGGGGCGCAACGCCGTCCAGGCGATGGCCACTGCCGTCCAGAACCTCTACGCGATCCCCCGCCACGAGGACGGCGTCACGCGCGTCAACGCCGGGACAGTCGGCGGCGGGAGCGCGACGAACGTGATCCCGGAGGAAGCCCACATCGAGGGCGAAGTCCGCGGGGAGACGACCGCACTCATGGAGTACATGCGCGGTCGGGCCCACTCCGTGCTCGAGGGCGCGGCGGCGATGCACGACTGCGAAGTCGAGGTGACGCCCGACGGCGAGGCGCCGGGGGGAGAGAGCGACGACGCCGTCGTCGACGTGGTCGAGACGATCGCGGGGCGGACGACGGGCGTCGACTCCGTGTTGCGAAACGACGACCTCGGCGGGAGCGAAGACGCCACGTTCCTGATGAACCGTGTGCAGGAACGGGGCGGGCGAGCGGCGTACGTCGGCGTCGGCACCGACCACCCCGGCGGCCACCACACCGCGACGTTCGACGTCGACGAGGACTCGCTGGTCGTCGGCGTCGACGTGCTGACGGAGACGATTCTAGCGCTCGCGCGCGACCGGCCGTGAGCGATGCCGAGCGGTCGCTCCGCGGACTCAGGCCGCGGGGCCGCGCCAGCGGTAGAGCACCTGTCCGCTCGTCGCACCGGGTTCGAGCCACGAGACGGTCACCTCCGTCCGCGAGAGGTCCAGCTGGCTCGCCCCCGTCGGACAGACGGTCCCGACGGTCACCTGTGCGTCCGTCCCGGCGGCGACCGACGACCCCGAGACGCCGAGCTCGCCGACGTCGTAGCGGTCGGTGACCGACCCGACGCCCCGACACCCTGCGTTCGCGACGTGTATCTTCACGTTCTCGCTGGCCACGACGTCGCCGCCGGTGAACGCCACGGCGAGTTCGTGCCCGCCGCTGTCGACGGCGAACTCGCCCTGCACCGCGACGGTGGGCGACCCCGACAGCGACCCCTCGAACCCCATGAAGAACGTCGCCGCCGTCGCCGCCAGCAGGACGGTGATCGCGACCATCAGGATGACCCCGATGACCGGTGATACGGCTCTCGATGTGTCGCACTCTCTCATGCTTGTCTTCCCCACGCGCGCCTGAACGACGCCCGAGCACCCCTGTGGGACGGCGACCCCAGCCGCCGACCCGTACGCACCCGGACTGTTCCCCACCGCGCGTTACCGATCGGTATATTGACGAATCCATATAAACATTCGTCACGATCTATGGGGTAATCGCCGTCTACTGTCCAGAATGTATCCAGTAACGACGGATCCAGCGGCTCCGGGGTCGGTGGGGAACGGTCGGAGGAGGAACGACGCGGACGCTCAGTACTTCGGGTCGGCGCCGGTCGTCTCGTAGACGTCGTCGAGGATCTCGTCGCGGCGGACCTGCCAGTCGGCGAAACCGGCGCGTGTCTCGGGGTAGTCCTCGTAGTGGGCCAGCACGCGCTCGGCCAGCTGTTTCGTCTCGTAGAGGTCGTAGATCGTCCCCCAGTGGCCGACGGATTTGACCGCGGTCTTGAGCTTGAGTAAGGGGCCGATGTCGGTCTCGCCGGCGTACAGTCCCTCGGCGATCTTCTCCGCCGGCAGCGCCGCCAGCATGCCCATCAGGCTGTCGATGTCGTAGGCGGTCACGAAGATGTTGTAGACGTCCAGCGTGGCGAAGCGGGCGCCGAAGTGGTCCATCACGCGCTTGTTGTACTCCCAGAGGGCGTCCTCGCTCACGTCACCGTCCTCGATGGCTGCGACGGCCTGCTCGCCGGCGTACTGCCCGGAGTAGGCGGCGCCGCCGATGCCGCCGCCGGTCGTGGGGTTGACCAGGCCCGCCGCGTCGCCGGCCGCGAGGAAGCCGGGGGCGACCGCCGAGTCGTAGGGACGGCGGGTCGGGAGCGCGGCGCCGAGTTTGTCCTCGACGGTCGCGCCGTCGAACTCCTCGCGATTGCGCAGGTCGCGTTTTAAGTCCTCGACCAGGTGCATCGGCTCCTCGTTCATCTGGAAGCCCAGCCCGGCGTTGATCTCGGTGTCGGTCCGCGGGAAGTACCACAGGTACCCCGCTGCCCGCTCGGTCGGCTTGAACACCAAGGCGTCGTCCCACTCGACGGGCTCGTCGACGGTGACGACCTCGCGATAGGCCGAGCAGAACTGGCTGTAGCTGACGTTGGTGTCGAAGGTGGCCCCGTCGAAGTCGACCTTGTCCTGGAGGATCGACAGCGCGCCCGCGCCGTCGATCACCATCTCGGCCTCGTAGTCGACGGGGTCGCCCTCGTGCATGGCTCGGACGCCCGTCACGGTCCCGTCGTCGGCCTGGTGGGCGTCCTGGACGACCGTGTCGAAGTGGATGTCGGCGCCGGCGTCGAGCGCGCCCTCGATGACCGCTCTACCGTACTCCCAGCGGTCGATGACGGCGAGTTCGCCCGGGACGGGAATCTCCAGCACGGTGTCCTCCTGGGGGATCTCGAACCGGCCGTGGTCGACGCCGGTGTTGGTCATCGCCGGTTCGATCTTCGATTTCGGGATCGCGTCGGGGAACGAACTCGCGCCCTTGAGGGCGTCGCCGCAGGCGATGTGGCCCCCTTCCTCCTCGGGTTTGCGCTCGAGGAGCGCGACGTCGTAGCCCTCGCGGGCGACGGTCGCCGCGGCGTAGCAACCGGCGGTCCCCGCCCCGACGACCACGACGTCGTACTCGCGTGTAGTCATGCACACCCCTGAGACGCCCACGGAGAAAATCTTTACCAACCATCGGTTCCCCTTCTTTTTTCCTCGCGGCGGTCCCAGCGCGCGGTATGGCCGAGTACGACCCCGCTCGCCCGCTGGTCCCGCCCGTCGTCGGTCTCGCGGCCATCGTCGTCGCCTTCGGCGGCGTCGTCTACGCGATGGTCGCGGCGCCGTGGTTCTCGCCGCTGTCGTACGCCCTCTCCGATCTCGGCGCCCGCGGCGCCGTGACCGCACCGATATTCAACGGTGCCTTGCTGGCCGGCGGGGCCCTCGGTACCGGCTTCGTCGTCTCGGTGCTGGCCGACACCGACCACCCGATCCGGCAGGCGGGGGGCGTCTTCGGCCTGCTCGCCATGCTGTTCATGGCGCTGGTCGGCGTGTTCCCGATCCCCAGCCCGTTCCACGGCCTCGTCGCCGTCCCCTTCTTCGTGTTCCTGACGCTCGCCGTGTTCCTCTGGGGCGCTGGCGACTACGCCGCGGGACGGCCGCTCCGAGGGCTGATTCTGGTGTTGCTCGGCGTCCTCCACGTCGTCTCGTGGGCGTGGTGGCTCCTGTTCCCGTGGTTCCCGCCGGGGATCGCGATCCCCGAACTGTTCGGGTCGGTCGCGTTCGCGGTCTGGGGTGGCTGGCTCGCCGTCGAGGAGTTCGGACGGGTGCGAGTCGATCGCGACCGGCTGTGAGTCGGTTCTCGCAACGGCTCACTCCGACGCGGCCACGGCAGCGGCCCGCTCGACGTACGTCTCGGTGAACTCGGGCACGTCCTCGCGAGCGCGGAGATCGTCGAGGGTAAGCCAGTGAACCGCCGCTACCTCGTCGGGCTCGCGGGGGCGGGCGTCGCCGCCCACGTGTTCGCACAGCGTGACCACGTTCAGACACTGGTAGCCGGTGTCGGTCTCGAACGTGCCCGAACAGACGTACTCGACCCCGCCGACGGTGAGGCCGACCTCCTCCTCGATCTCCCGTCGGACCGTCGCTTCGACGGCGTGGTCGGTGCCGGGTCCGGGTTCGAGCTTGCCGCCCGGGAGTCCCAGCAGACCGGCCGCGTGGTCCTCCTCGGCGCTCCGCTCGATAAGCAGGTACTCGGTGGTCGAGTCGCCGGAGTCGTCAGACTCCTCGTCCCGCGCTCTCGCGACGACCCCGTCGACGTTGACGACGTGTGCGTACTCGTCCATGGGGTGTCTCTGGTGGGCCTCGGGAGTTCGGTCTTTCGCGTCGGCGGTGGTCACAGACTCACCAGATTCTGTCGGAGCTTGATCGTGGCGGTCATCAGCGCGGTGGCGGTCATGATGACGAAGACGATCTGGACGTGCTGGACGACGACGCGGTCGAGACCGGCGACGGTGGCGATATCGACGGCGGGGACGAGCGTGGCGAACGCGAGGACCGGTAGCAGGTGGCGGAGCAGCGAGTCGATCATGGTGCCCTGGACCATCGCGGCGGCGGTCTGTTTGCGGCCGAACCAGAAGCCGTAGCCGGCGAAGGCGAGCGCGCCGACGCCCTGGAGCGCGAGCAAGGGCCGCCGGAGACCGAAGCGGGCGATCCCGAAGACGACGGCGGCGACGACGGCGACGAAGGCGACTTCGATGAAGCGGCGGCCCGGGAACGCGCCGTCGGCGCCGGTCGTCGAGAGCGCGGCGTTGAAGTAGATCTCCCGGACCGACAGCGCGAGCAGGAGGACGACGGCGAGCACGAGCCCGGTCTTGTACGGGGTGCGGATCGAGGAGACGATCTCGAGGATACCGACGACGCCGTAGAGGGCGGCGACGGCCCCGACGTACAGCAGGTACTCCCAGAGGACGCGCTGGGCGTCGACGCCGGTGGCGCGCATGTTGAGGTAGGCGTAGGCGCCGAAGCGTGCGGCGATGACCGTCAGGAGGACGAGGCCGATGAAGACGATGAAGGTCAGGTTGGGGTTGTCGGCGACGAGATAGAGCCCGAGCTCCACCTCACCGGCCATCGACGTCGACTCCCCGGAGTTCCCGCCGGAACCCCGTGACCGTCTCGTATCTGGCGAGTTTCCCCGTCGCGGTCGCCTTGCGGACGACCCGGTCGAGGTCGCCAGGGAGGTCGGATTCGACCTCGCTCGGCACCGGAGCGCGGTCGGAGCACACCCCCGCGCGTACCTCCTCGACGGTGCCGTGGTAAGGGGGCTCGCCGGTCACCAGCCGATAGAGCAGGACGCCGAGCCCGTACACGTCGGTGGCGCGGTCGATCTCCCCGAATCGGCCGGAGTAGTGCTCCGGGGCGGCGAATCTGGGGTCGATCACGTTCGCGAGTCCGCGGTGGTCGGCGTAGACGCGGGCGAGACCGAAGTCGGTGACTCGGGGGCGCTGGCGCTCGCGCTCGGTGAAGGTCGCGCCGGGATAGGCGACGGTCGCGGGGTCGAGCGCGCCGTGGACGACGCCGCGCTGGTGGACGTGGGCGACGGCGTCGGCGATCTCGGCGGCGTTCGCGACGGCCTCGCGAGCGTCGAGGGGCCCGTCTTCGCGGTCTGCGAGGGCGGTCCCGGTGTGTTCGAGCGCGGCCCACGGTCGCGGGCGCAGCCCCCAGTCGTGGACCGTCAGCACCAGCTCGTGGCCGTCGGCGCCCGCCCAGGCGTCGAGGGCGTCACGGAGCGCGCCGGCGAACGCCGCTCGGTCGTCGTCGGGCATCCGAAAGACGGTCAGCGAGAGCGGGGCCTCCTCGTCACCGACGCTTCCGACGGCCTGGTAGCTGTCGCCGAATCGGCCCCGTTCACGGTCCGAGTGGACGGTCAGGTCGTCGAACCGGCTCCGGTCGATCACCGTCGAGAGCCGGCGCGTGACGAGCGCCAGTCGGCCGCGCGTCAGCGCCCGCCGCCCGTCGTCCGCGTCGTCGCCGTCCGGTTCGCCCCGGTCGCCTTCGGCGTCGTCGCTCTCCGCTCCGTCGGCACCCCCTCCCTCGGCGAGCGTCGACGGGTCGAAGTCGGCGCCGGGCGAGCGATCCGTGTAGACGCGCTGGCCGTCGCCCCCGCCGCCTCCACCACCCGCGACACGCGCTCGGCCGGCGCCGCGGTCGCCCGAAGCGGACGGGCGGTACTCGCTGCGGGCGAACCCGGCACCGGACTGATAGAGGTGCTGTCGGGCGCGCAGCTCCCGCTGCTCGTCCAGATCCGTGACCACCTCGTCGACCGCCTTCGGCCGGCGAGCGGCGAGGTAGTCCAGCGCGTGGGGTATCTCGACGGGCGGCTCGTCGTCCAGGCGGTCGACCAGCCGCCGGACCACCGGGTCGAGCAGATCCGCGTCGGCCTCGACGGCGAGACAGAGCGCGAGCGTCGCGCGCAACCGCTCGGCGCGGTCGTCGCCGTCGAGCGCGCCGAGCACCTGCGGCAGCCGCTCGTCGCCCCGCTCGGGGTCGGCGAGAACGGCCAGCACCGGGCCACGGCTGCCGTCGCGGCCGTCGTCGCCGGTCTCCGCTCCATCGCCGCCGCTGCCGTCGGCCGCCGTCCCGCCTCGATCGCCCGTCGTGGTGTCTTCTGACATCGTGGTCGGTAGCCGCGTCGGAGCGCGGCTCGTACTCCGCATATTTCTCGAGTCATCGACCAAGACTGTTTGGGTCGCGGAGGTATCGACCGTCCCGGTTCGCCGGGAAGCTTAACCCCGAGCCGTGCTACGCCGGTGATATGCCCGTTCAGACAGGCGCTCGCCGAGGAGTCGGCGGCGTCGAGCTGGCGCCGCGGCCGGAGCGGCGGTGGTCCCCGTGCTGACGAAAGCCATCGAGTCCGTGAAGGTCTTCGCCGAGAACAACCCCTCGCTGGCCGACATCGCGCGCGGTCGGCGGCGACGGTTCGACGACGTCGAATGTGTCCTTCCCTCCCGCGTCGCCACGACGGAGTCGCTGTCGGCCACCGTCTCGGTCTGGGACGAGTACCTCCGCGCCCTTCCGGACTACGACGGCACGCTCGCCGTCGACAGCACCGACCCCGAAGCGGTCCACCCCGAGGAGGTCGACTTCGGCCTGACCGACGGGGCCGTGACCGAACTGTCGGGGGTCGCCTTCGAGACGCCCGGCGTCCAGTACCTGACGCTCACCGACGAGTCGGGCACTCGCTTCGTGAGCAACCCCGTCCAGGTGTTCGAGTCCGCGCCCGACGAGCGGCTGTTCTGGGGCGATATCCACCTCCACTCGCAGTTCTCCGACGGCGCAGGGTCGATGAGCAAGGGCTTTCGCTTCGGGCGCGACGTGATGGATCTCGACGTGGTGGCCTACACCGACCACGACACGATGGGCTTTTTTATCCCGCCCAAGCTCCAGCGCCGCCGGATGCACAACGGCCACTTCGAGGGCATGAAGACCGTCACGAAGCACTTCCACGACCCCGGGGAGTTCGTGACCCTGTTCGGCTACGAGTGGACGAAACAGCCCAACGTGGGCGGTCACATCAACGTCTACTTCGAGGGGGTCGAGGAGGCCGAGCTGTTCGACTCGCTCGACGTCGACACCAACCGCTACGAGAAACTGTTCCGTCGGCTGACCGAGTGGCGCGAGGAGACCGGCAACGAGGTGCTCGCGATCCCCCACCACCCCGCCGAGGCGATGTACCCGCTCGACTTCTCGGCGATGGAGTACGACGACGAGATCGCGCCGCTGGTCGAGGTGTACTCCCAGTGGGGCTCCAGCGAACAGCCGGGCGAAGCGGGCAACCCCAAGCCCGTCCGGATGGGACAGGGCGAGATGGGCGAGCCCGGCCACTACGTCCAGGACGCCCACGAACTCGGCTATCGCGTCGGCATGATGGGGTCGTCGGACTTCCACGCGCCGCGACCGGGCCGCTCGCACATCCACCTGCCGCCGCATCTCCCCTCCCTGTCGGACCTCTGGGAGGACGGGATCGGCTGGGGTCACATCTGGCGGATCTGGGACGAGGGGTCGTATCCGGGCGGGCTGACGGGCTTCTACGCCGAGGACCTGACCCGCGAGTCGATCTTCGAGAGCCTGCGGTCGCGGCGGGTGTACGCGACGAGCCAACCCCATCGGATCCTCGCCGAATTCGCCGTCGACGGGACCGCCGTCGGCGAGGACGACAGCGCAGTGGTCGCCGACGGCGAGCGGACCGTCGAGTGGCTCGTGGCCGGGACCGCCCCGATCGAGCGGGTGACCGTCGTCAAGAACAACGCCGACTGGCACGTCGTGGGCGGAACGACCGACGAGACGGCCGACCTAGGTGCCTACACCGAGGCCGGTGAGGTCACCGACGACGAGCCCGTGACGGGGATGACGTGGGACGACGGGAGACTGAGCGCTTCCGGCCCGTCGGTCGCCGACGCTCCGGACGGCGACGAACGCGGTAGCGACGCCGACGTGTACTACCTCCGCGTCGAGCAGGCCGACGACGGGATGGCCTGGGCGGGTCCGGTCTGGGTCGAGCCCGAGGCCTGAACCGGTCGGTCGAACGGGGACCCAGGCCGATCCGGTCTGGGCCGAGCCCGAGTCGAGGGCGATCGACCGGCGACACTCGCCGGTATCGTCGGGGCTCGGCTATCACCGCTGAGAATCGCGCACGAACGCTTTACAGGGAGTGTCTCGCTGTACCGCACGATGACATCGGATGTCCCTTCTCTCCTGCCCGGGGTGATCAGGCGTTCGTACGCCGCTCGCCTCGGTGCGGCGCTGGCGGTGGCGGTCGTGGTGATGGTCGGCTTCGGGGCCGTCATCAGCACGCAGGCCTCTGCGACGCTGCAGGACGACGTCGAAAACGACTTGCGAACGCTCTCGGAGACGCGGACGGCCGAGCTGGACTCCTGGCTCGAGAGCGTCCAGCGGGAAGCCGTGCTCACGTCCCAGCTGGAAGCCGTTCGGTCGGGTGACGGCGAGGCGGTCGACGGAGCGCTGACCGACCAGTTCGAGTCGGGGGCCGTCCCACCGGACGTGGTGGCGATCCACTACCTCGACACGGAGTCGATGGTGTTCACTCAGAGCACGGACGACGACTTCGAAGGGCTGAGCCCGGCCGAACAGGGTGCACCCTTCGCGACCGATCCGCCGCAGTTCGACGACCCCGGCGACACCTACGTGACGGAACCGTTCTCGGTCCCGGTGGTCGATCACCCGATCGTCGCCGTCGTCACGCCCGTTCCGGGCGTCGAGAACCGCGCGCTCGTGTTCATGACCGACCTCGCAGCGCGGTCGTCGTCGTTCGCGGACTCGCGCGACGACACCTCGACGGTCGTCGTCAACGGCGACGGACGGTACGTCGCCCACCCCAACGCGAGCAGGATCCTCACCGACCACGAGGGCCACGCGGTGAACGCGTCGGCCGGCGCGACGGCGTTCATGGACATGGGCGACCGGCTCATGGCCAGCACGGGGATGGAGACCAGAGACTGGGTCGTCATGATCCACTCGCCGAAGGAGGCGGCCTACGCGCTGGGCTCGCAGATCAACTCCGACCTGGTGGGACTGGTCCTGCTCGCGATCATCAACCTCGGACTGGTCGGCGTCACCATCGGGAGCAACACGATCGTCTCGCTGCGGCGGGTGTCCGAGCGGGCGGAGTCGATGGCCGACGGCGACCTGGAAGTCGACCTCGCGACGACTCGCGAGGACGAGATCGGCGCGCTCTACCGCTCGTTCCAGGACATGCGCGACTCCATCCGCGAGCAGATCGCCGAGACCGACGAGGCTCGCGCCGAAGCCGAGGAGGCGCGCGCGGAGGCCGAGGAGGCCAAAGAGCGCGCCGAGCGCGAGGCCGCGGAGATGGAGTCGATGACGACCCACCTGGAAGCCAAGGCGACCGAGTACGGCGACGTGCTCTCCGAGGCGGCCGACGGCGACCTCACCCGCCGGGTCGACCCCGACAGCGACAACGCCTCGATGGCGGCGGTCGGCGAGAGCATCAACGAGACGCTCGACGCGCTGGAGGAGACCATCGCGCGGATGAAGTCCTTCGCCGGCGACGTGTCGGCCGCGAGCGAACAGGTCGGGACCAACGCCGAGCGGGTCGACCAGGCGAGCGATCAGGTGACCGCCTCGATCTCGGAGATCTTCGACGGGACGACCGAGCAGTCCGAGCGCCTGGAGGCCGCCGCCGGCGAGATGGAGAACCTCTCGGCGACCGCTCAGCAGGTCGCCTCTTCGGCCCAGGAGGTCGCGACGACCTCCCAGCGAGCCGCCGAGGTCGGCGAGGAGGGCCGCGAGGCCGCCCAGCGCGCCATCGAGGAGATGGGCGCGATCGACGCCGAGACCGAGGAGACGGTCGCGGCGATCAACGACCTGGACGACGAACTCGACGAGATCGGCCAGATCGTGAGCGTCATCACCGAGATCGTCGAGCAGACGAACATGCTGGCGCTGAACGCGAGCATCGAGGCTGCCCACGCCGACGGCGACGGAGCCGGCTTCGCCGTCGTCGCCGACGAGATCAAGGGCCTCGCCGAGGAGACCAAGGAGGCCGCCGGCGACATCGAGTCACGGATCGACGGCATCCAGGCACAGGCCGGCGAGACGGTCGACCGGATGGAGTCGACCAGCGAGCGAGTCACCGACGGCGTCGGGACGGTCGAGGACGCCGTCGACGCCCTGGAGACGATCGTCGAGCACACCGAGGAGGTCGACACCGGCATCCAGGAGATCGACGACGCGACCGAGGAGCAGGCCCGGACCGCCCAGGAGGTGATGGGCACCATCGACGAGCTGACGGCGATCAGCCAGCAGACGGCGACGGAGGCTGACACGGTCGCCGGGGCGGCCGACGACCAGTCCCAGTCGATCGACCGGGTCGCGACCTCCGCGCGTGACCTCCGCCAGCGGGCCGAGGAACTGACGACGGCGCTGTCGCGCTTCGAGACGCGAACCGGCGCCGAGAACGCCGGACCGGCCGCGACCGCGGCCACGGACGACTGACCATGTTCGGACTCACAACCTGGTTCACCATCGGCACGCTCGGAATGGTCGTCGGGACCGCGATGCTGGCCTACGGCATCCTGCTGGTCCCGACGGAACGACGGCGACAGCTCGCGCTGGCGGCACTCGTGCCCGCGATCGCGGCGGTCGCCTACGGCCTCATGGCGCTCGGGATCGGCGGGCTCGCGACCGCCGACGGCGGGACGGTCTTCGTCCCGCGCTACGTCGACTGGCTGCTGACGACGCCGATCCACGTCGCGCTCGTCGCGCTGATCGTGGGGGCGTCGACGCGCGCTATCGCCCGTCTCGCCGCGCTGCAGGCGGCGACCATCGTCCTCGGCTTCGTCGGCGCGACGCTCGCCGCCCCGCTGAACTGGCTGCTCTATCTCGCCGGCAGCGCGGGGTTCGCCGCCGTCGTCTACCTCCTGTACACGGAGATAGAGGCGGTAGCCGACGACGAACCCGACGACGTGGCAGCGTTGTTCCGGAAACTCCGTGCGTTCGTCGTCGTCCTCTGGCTGGTCTACCCGGTCATCTGGCTCGTCGGCCCCGCGGGGTTCGAGGTCATGGACCTCGAGACCACCGCGCTGGTCGTCACGTACATCGACGTTGTCGCGAAGGTCGGCTTCGGCCTCATCGCGATCAACGACTTCGTCAAGATGGCCGCCGCGACCGACGAGACCGCCGACGTCGACGCCGTCGGCGGTGACGCCCAGGTCGCGGACTGACGGCGACACGCGGTTTTCGGACTCGAAGCCGACGGCGTGGAGCGACAGCGCAGCCGCTCGTGCGTCGAGCGCGCGGAGAACGGAGGACGGCGCGAGGCCGTCAGTTACGGACGAGCGGGGTCACTGCGGCGCGGCGCCGGTCAGTGGATGCCCATCGCTTCGATCTGTTCTTGATACCGGTTCCGGATCGTGACCTCCGTCACCTGCGCCACGTCGGCGACCTCGCGCTGTGTCTTCTTCTCGTTGCACAGCAGCGAGGCGGCGTAGATCGCGGCGGCGGCGTACCCCGTCGGGGACTTGCCCGAGAGCAGCCCCTTCTCGGCTGTCACGTCGATGATCTCGTTGGCCTTCGCCTGGACCTCCTCGGAGAGTTCCAGCTCGGAGACGAACCGGGGGACGTACTGCTTGGGGTCGACCGGCTCCATCTTGAGGCTGAGCTCCTGGGCGACGTAGCGGTAGGTGCGCCCGATCTCCTTCTGCTCGACGCGGGAGACCTCAGAGACCTCCTCCAGCGAGCGGGGGATGTCCTCCTGTCGGCAGGCGGCGTACAGACAGGCGGTGGCGACGCCCTCGATGGAGCGGCCGCGGATGAGGTCCTCGTCGAGCGCGCGTCGGTAGATGACCGAGGCGACCTCCCGTACGGAGCGGGGGACGCCCAGCGCCGAGGCCATGCGGTCGATCTCCGACAGCGCGAACTGCAGGTTGCGCTCGCCGGCGTCTTTCGTCCGGATGCGCTCCTGCCACTTCCGGAGTCGATGCATCTGACTGCGCTTTTCCGACGACAGGGAGCGACCGTAGGCGTCCTTGTCCTTCCAGTCGATCTGGGTGGTCAGCCCCTTGTCGTGCATGGTCTGGGTCGTCGGCGCGCCGACCCGCGATTTCTCCTGTCGCTCGCTGTGATTGAACGCCCGCCACTCCGGTCCGCGGTCGATGTTACCCTCGTCGATGATCAGCCCGCAGTCCTCACAGACGATCTCACCGCCGTCGGCGCTCGTCACGAGCGCGGACGACTCGCATTCCGGACACTGCTGCTGTTCGGCCTGCTCGTCCGTTTGTTCCTCCTGTTTTTCCTCGGACTCCACGCGCTCGCGCTGGCGGCTCGGCCGTTCCATTGTTCTTATATAGACAAATTTTGGGGACATATAAACCCTTCGGCCGTTTTTCGTCGCATGTCAGAGGACAGAAGACCCGATATCGCACATATTCGGGACCTGGGTGGTCGAACGCGGCGCGTCTGTGAGATCGATCGGGAGAGAGACACGCGTCTGACACGCGGCTGACGGCGGGGGTCACCGGCCACGGGGTCGCGGTCCCGTCGGCCGTTCGAACGAGCGAGCGACCGACGAGGCCCCCGTCTGCGGTCGGCTCGCGGTCGTTCCCGTCGCCGTCGCGACCGGGCGGGTCGGGAGCCTCGGTCCCTTCGAGCTTCGAGGGACGACGGGGGAACAACGCTTAATCGGGTCGGCACTCGCATGGGATGTATGGACGTAGCCGTACTGGGCGCGGGCGCGACGGGGCGCGGGATCGCGCAGTGCTGCGCGGCGGCGGGCCACGCCGTGACCCTCCACGACGACGACGCCAACGTCGTTATGGACGGGATCGACGCCGTCCAAGCGGGCCTCGACGACGCCGCCGCCGCGGGCGAACTCGACGCCGACGCGCGCGAGTCGGCCGTCGACAGCATCGAAGCGACCACCGGACTGGACGGCGCGGTCGCCGACGCCGACATCGTGATCGAGACGACCGACGCCGACCGCGAGGCGCGGCGAGCGCTGTTCGCCGACGTCGAGGAAGCGGTCGACGAGGGGACGCTCGTCGCCACCAGCGGCTCGGCGGTGTCGGTGACGGCGGTCGCGGCCGGCCTCAGAAACCCCGGCCGCGCCGTCGGCCTGCAGTTCGTCGACCCGCCGGCGGCCCCGCTGGTCGAGGTGGTCGTCGCCGAGCAGACGGCCGAACCCACCCGTGATGCCGCCGTCTCGTTCGTCGACGGACTGAACCGGGAGTCGATCGTCGTCCGGGACACACCCGGGGCCGCGGCGACGCGGCTCGGGCTCGCGCTGGCCGCCGAAGCCGTGACGATGGTCGACGAGCGCGCCGCCGGCGTCGCGGCCATCGACCGGGCGACGACCGCCGGTCACGACCACCCCGTCGGCCCGCTCGCCGCCGCCGACGAACGCGGGCTCGACGCGACGCTCGAAGCGCTCGAACACCTCCGGAGCGCGCTCGGCGAGCGGTTCGCGCCGCCGCCGGTCCTCCGCGAGAAAGTCGAGGCCGGCGATCTGGGCCGCAAGACCGGCGAGGGGTTCTACGTCTGGGAGGGCGACGACCCCGTCGAGCCGAGCGAGCCCGACCCGACGCCGGAGCTGCGCGCCGAGAGCCCGGTCGACCCCGACGACCAGCCCGCACCGGGCGGGGCCGACGGCGGCGAGCCGAGCGGTGGCGAACCGGACGGCAGCGGGGCGGGCGGCGAGGGACCGGAAGACGGCCCCGGCAACGAGTTCGACGACTTCGGCGGTCCCGTCGGACCCGGTGACGGATGAGCGGCCGTCGCGGTCGGAGCGACGACGGAAGCGGGCGCGGCGATCGCGTCCCCGACTTCGAGGACGACGGGGACGACCCCGACATGGGCGATCTGTTCGACGAACTCGCCGAGCTGGAGGAGACCGTCGACTCCGAGGCCGAGCGCGAGCAGGTCCGCGAGACGATGCGGACGGCGATGGAGGTCCAGGAGACGCCCGTGTTCGGCCGCGTCGCCTTCGGGTTCGACCGCTCGGACGCCGCCGAGGCGCTGCTTGGCGCGCTGCTCTTCGGCATCCCCATGTTCGTCGAGGGCGGCACCTACGACGTGGCGGTGTTCCTCAGCGACCGGCCGCTGTACTTCCTGCTGACGAACGCGCTGACGCTCGCGCTCGTCGCCGGCATCCTCTACGTCGCCGACTTCCAGGACGTGCGCGTCTACCAGCCGATCTTCGGGATCCTCCCGCGGAAGTTCCTGGGCGTACTCACCATCCCGCTCGTGACCGCCGTCGTCGTCATGACCGTCTGGGGCGTGCTCGACTGGACCGACCCCTGGATCGCGGTCTGCCAGCTCTCCGTCGCGCTCGTGCCGATGGCCATCGGCGCCGCGCTCGGCGACCTGCTGCCGGGGTGATGGCGATGGACCGTCAGGGTTCGATCCGCGGCCGCTCCTCAGTGCTCGACGAACTCGATCAAGACGCCGCCAGTCGACTCGGGGTGGAGAAAGGCCACCTCGTGGCCCCACGCGCCCGGCCGGGGCTGCTCGTCGACGAGGTCGACGCCGGCCGCGCGGGCGCGGTCGAGCGCGTCGCCGATGTCGTCCGTTCGCAGCGCGAGGTGGTGGATCCCGGCGCCGCGGCCCTCGAGGAAGTTCGGGATCGGCCCCTCCGCGTCGGCCGTCGGTTCGAGCAGTTCGAAGTAGCCGTTGCCCAGGTCGAGGAAGGCGACTCGGAGGTCACCGAACTGTTCTTCGTGAGCGACCGAGGCGTTCAAAATCGCTTCGTACCGATCGATGAGCGCATCGCGGTCGTCGGTCGCGATACCCGCGTGGTCGAACTCCATACGGTGTCTTGGCCCGTTCGCGGCTTAATCCCGGCGTCGCTCGTTCTGACGATGTTCGGTTCGAATCGTGGGTTGAGTAGTCGGTTCTGGTCGATTTAGTGTAGGACGAGATCGAGTGAACGCGACCGCTGGAGACAACAAACGTTGAACGCCCTCGACCCGCTCGCTAGCTGGAGCCGGTATCGCGCTCGACGGCAGGCGATGAACGCCCTCGACCCGCTCGCGGTCGCTGAGACGGGATATCCGCGCTCTCGGCACCGCCCGCTCACGGCACAGCCGTTCGCTTCGAAGCGCTGCGCGCCTCGCACCGCGCGGATAGTGCCCGCTCAGACGACTAAACTGCACGCGAGCGCGTCTCGCCCTTTCAGTCCACCAGGACAGCAGCCGCCCCGCACAGCACCGCAGACGGCCACGAGCCTCCCCAGCCGATTCGCTCCTGTCGTCGCTCATCCCTCGCGCGACTGTTTCGAGCGGCCCGCCACGAGGCGGGCACGCTCGACAGCACGCGCCAGCCGCACCTCCACCTGCAACAGCTCTCACTCGGATGGAGTGCGCTCCTTTGGCAACGAACCGACCGTGCGAACGAGTCGAGTATCGCCCACTTACATCGCGGCGCCGGGCTGGTACTCCCCGAACTCCTCGCGCAGCGCGTCGCAGATCTCGCCGGTCGTCGCGTAGGTCTTGACGGCGTCGACGATGTACGGCACGAGATTCTCCTCGCCCGCGGCGGCCTCGGAAAGCGCCGCCAGCGCCGCCTCCACCGCCTCGTCGTCGCGCTCCGCCCGCACCGACTCCAGCCGCTCGATCTGGGCCCGTTCCTGCTCCTCGGAGACCTCCTCGATGTCGGGGTCCTGAGCGTCCTCCTCGACGGTGTACTCGTTGACGCCGACGATGACCCGCTCCCCGCTCTCGATTTCCTCCTGGCGGTCGTAGGCCACGTCCTGGATCTGCCGTTGCACCCAGCCGCCCTCGATGGCCCGGCCCATCCCGCCGCGGGTGTCGACCTCGTCGATGATCTCACGAGCCTCGGCTTCGATGTCGTCGGTCAGGCTCTCGACGTAGTAGCTCCCGCCGAGCGGGTCGATGGTGTCGGCGGCGCCGGACTCGTGAGCGAGGATCTGCTGGGTCCGCAAGGCGGTCCGCACTGACTGCTCGGTGGGCAGGGAGAGGGCCTCGTCCTTGCCGTTGGTGTGGAGGCTCTGGGTCCCACCGAGGACGGCCGCGAGCGCCTGGTAGGCCACGCGGACGACGTTGTTCTCGATCTGCTGGGCGGTCAGCGTCGACCCCGCGGTCTGGGTGTGGAACTTCAGCTGTTTCGACGCGTCGGCCTCGGCGCCGAACCGCTCCTCCATGATGCGTTTCCACATCCGCCGGGCCGCGCGGAACTTCGCGACCTCTTCGAGGATGTTGTTGTAGGAGGCGAAAAAGAAGGACAGCTGCGGGGCGAAGTCGTCGACGTCGAGCCCGGCGTCCTGGGCCGCCTCGACGTACTCGATGCCGTCGGCGAGGGTGAAGGCGATCTCCTGGGCCGCCGTCGAACCCGCTTCGCGGATGTGATACCCCGAGATGGAGATGGTGTTGAAGTTGGGCACCTCCGCGGCGCAGTACTCGAAGATGTCGGTGATGATCCGCATCGACGGCTCCGGCGGGAAGATGTAGGTGTTGCGGGCGATGTACTCCTTGAGCACGTCGTTCTGGATGGTCCCCCGCAACTCCTCGCGGGGGACGCCCTGCTGGTCGCCGATGGCGATGTACATCGCGAGCAGCACGCTCGCGGGAGCGTTGATCGTCATCGACGTGCTCACCTCGTCGAGCGGGATGCCGTCGAAGACCGTCTCCATGTCCCGCAGCGAGTCGATGGCGACGCCGGCTTTCCCGACCTCGCCGGCGGCCATCCCGGCGTCGGAGTCGTATCCCATCTGCGTGGGGAGGTCGAAGGCCATCGAGAGGCCGGTCTGGCCCTCGTCCATGAGGTAGTGGAACCGTTCGTTGGTCTCGGTCGCGGTGCCCATCCCGGCGTACTGGCGCATCGTCCACAGCCGGCCGCGGTACATCGTCGAGTAGACGCCGCGTGTGTACGGTTCCTCGCCGGGGAAACCCAGATCGTCCTCGTAGTCCAGGTCGGCCACGTCGGCGGGCGTGTACAGCGGGTCGACCGCCTGGCCGCCGGTGTCGGTCTCGAAGGTCTCCTCGCGCTCGCCGAAGCGGTCGACGGTGGGCCCCCGGGTCTCGGCTTCCCACTCCTCGCGACCCTCGCGGATGGCCGCGAGGTCGTCGTCGTCGAACATACCCGAGGGTTCGTCCGGCGGCCCCTTAGCCGTTGGCGAGCGACCGCGCGCTCGTGATCGGTTCGATGTGCTAGTCGAGTAGTGGTTTCTGGTGGATGGGTTGTGAAAGGAAGTCGATCGACAGCGACCGCACTCGACAACAGGCGGTGAAAGCCCTCGGCGCGCTCGCGGTCGCTGACCGGGATATCCGCGCTCGGACAACCGCACCGCGACGCACTCGCGCGGATAGTGCCCGCTCAGGCGACTGAATCGAACGCGGGCGCGCCTCGCCCGTTCAGTCCGCCGGAAGACTCACTGCGTTCGTCTTCCGAGCCTCGGCTCACTCCGTTCGCCGAGACGCCAGGGACCGCAACCGCACAGCACCGCCACCGTACCGCGCCAGCGATCGCCACCGTACCGCGCCAGCGATCGCCACCGTACCGCGCCAGCGACCGCCACCGTACCGCGCCAGCGATCGCCACCGTACCGCGCCAGCGACCGCAGACAACCACGAGCCTCCCCAGCCGATTCGCTCCTGTCGTCGCTCATCCCTCGCGCGGTGCCGTCGCGCGCATGAAAGCGCGCGACAGCACGCGCCGACCGCACCGCTACGTACCTGTCCTGTACTGACCGCGACCGTCGACGAGCGTCCGGGTCGTCGGCGTCGTGGCGGTCGGTTTAACCGCGCTCAGTTCGTCGATTCGGCCATGACGCCCGAGGAACTCCGCGCGGACATGCCCGCGCTCGACGAAGCGGTCTACCTCAACACCGGCGCCGGCAGCCCGAGCCCGCGCCGCGTCGTCGAGGCCGTCCAGTCGGAAGCGGCCTACCACGAGTTCGAGGCGCCGACGGACGCCGGCACGTACGGCGCGCTGTTCGAGGCGCTCGACGAGACCCGGGAGACGGTCGCCGCCCACGTCGGCACCGAGCCCGAGGACGTGGCGCTCACCCAGAGCACCGCCGACGGCATCGCCCGCATCGCCGGCGCGATGGAGTGGGAGCCCGGCGACGTCGTCGTCCGCACCGACCAGGAACACCCCGCCGGGATCCTCCCCTGGCAACACCTCCGGGAGACCCGCGACGTGGAGGTCCGCGTCGTCGAGGCCGCGGGCGGCCACGTCGACCGCGAGGCGTGGCGCGAAGCCGTCGACGGCGCGACGCTCGCCGTGTTCAGTTCGCTGTGCTGGACCGACGGCTGCCGGCTCCCCACGACCGAACTCACCGAGATCGCCCAGGACGCCGGCGCTCGCGTCCTCGTCGACGCCGTCCAGTCCGTGGGCCAGCGACCGGTCGATTTCGAGGCGTGGGGCGCCGACGCCGTCGCCGCCGCCGGCCACAAGTGGCTGCTCGGCCCGACCGGCACCGGCTTCCTCTACGTCGACGACGCGTTCGCCCGGACGCTCGACCCGGCGGGGGTCGGCTACAAAGGCGTCGAGGACCCCTCCGCCGACCCCTGTGAGCTGAAACCCAACGCACAGCGCCTGGAGGTCGGCAGCGTCTCGCCCGTCCCCTACGCCGGCCTCCGCGAAGGCATCGCCACGATCGAGGAGCTCGGATTCGATACCGTGACCGACCGCGTCGAGCGCCTGACCGGCCGGCTCAAAGCGGGGCTGGGCGACCGTCTCGTCTCGCCCCCGGCGTACGAGTCCGGGCTCGTCTCGTTCGCGGCCGACGACCCCGAAGCGACCGCCGAGCGGCTCGACGATGCGGGAATCCGCGTGCGCGACATCCCGCTGACGGGCACCGTTCGCGTCTCCGTCCACGTCTTCAACACCGCCGACGATATCGACGTGCTGCTCGACGCGCTCTGAGTCGGGCGGGGCAACAACCGGCTACTCAGGCGGGACAGCAATCGGGGAAATCCGCGATCACGCCGTCGGCACCGGTCGCGCGCAGCCGGTCGGTCTCCCCGGGCGCGGTGACGGTCCAGGCGTTGACTTCCATCCCGGCGCCGTGGGCGCGATCGACGAGTCCGGTGTTACAAGCGTTCAGGTTCGGATGCACGAACGAACAGCCCAGCTGGCGCGCCCGCGAGACCAGCGCCTCGCCCTCGAACTGGACGAGCGCCGTCGGCAGCGCCTCGATCTCGGTGAGCGCACGTGGGTCGAACGACGAGACGACGGCGTCACAGCCGATCGCGGCGACCACCCGCTCGACGGCCTCGCCGGTCCCCCGCTCCTTCAACTCCGCGTGCAGCGTGGTGCCGTCGGGGACTGCCGCGACGACTTCCTCGAACGTCGGCACGCCCTGTCCCGTCCCCTCGACCGACAGCGCCGCCAGTTCCTCGGCGGTGTGGTCGGCGATCGGGCCGCTCCCGTCTGTCGTCCGGTCGACCGTCCCGTCGTGGTGGACGACGAGTTCCCCCGAGCCACACCGTCGCACGTCCACCTCGACGCCGTCGGCGCGGGCCGCCGCGGCCTCGACCGCCGCGACGGTGTTCTCGGGATTGGCGCCGGCGAACCCGCGGTGGGCGATACAGTCCATGCTCGGGCGTTCGCACCCTCCACCGGTAGACCTTGCGCCCGCCGACCTACCTTTAACGGCCACCGGTCCTTACACAGGGGTATGTCAGCCGACTTTGACTTCGGAGACAGCGTAGTGCTCGTGACCGGCGCCGGCGGGACGCTCGGCAGCGCGGTCTGCGGCGCGTTCGCCGACGCGGGCGCGACCGTCTGCGGCGCCGACCTGATCGGACCGGACGACGAGGACTTCGCTCTCGACACCGACCGCGAGCGTGTCGACTTCTACCAGGGCGATTTCACCGACGAGGACGAGGTGGCCGAGACCCTCTCGGCCGTCGTCGACGACCACGGCGGCCTCGACGCGCTCGCGAATATCGCGGGCACCTGGCGCGGCGGCACGCCGATCGACGAGACCGACGCCGACACCTTCGACTTCCTCGTGGACGTGAACCTCAAGACGATGTTCCTCGCCTCGAAACACGCCATCCCCCACCTCCGGGAGTCGGATCTCCCGGGCGAGGGCGCCATCGTCAGCGTCTCAGCCCGTTCGTCGCTGGAAGGCGGCGAGGGCGACGGCCCCTACCGCGCGTCGAAAGCCGGCGTCCGGATCCTCACCGAGACCGTCGCAGAGGAGAACCTCGGCGAGGTGCGCGCCAACGCGGTCATGCCGAGCGTCATCGACACGCCGATGAACCGCGAGATGATGCCCGACGCCGACCACGAGTCGTGGGTCGACCCCTCGGACATCGCCGAGACGATCGTGTACCTCTGTTCGGACGCTGCGAGCGTCACCAGCGGCGCGGCCGTGCCGGTGTACGGGGAAGCGTAGCGGTCGAAACCTCGACTTCGAAGCGCTAGCAGCCGCCCGCGGCCCCCGCACCGGCGCAGCTGGCCCCGGCCGCGCTCGCGCCAGCGGCCGCGGCCGCCGCACCCGTGACGACGGCAGCGTTGTCGTTCCGGCTGTAGTCGACGCACTCGCCCCACGCCACCGGCGCGATATGGTCGTCGATGTCGTCGGCTTCGAGCATCGCCTCTTCGAACGCCGCCGCGTCGAAGCCCGTCTCGGTGACGAGGCGGTCGGCCAGCTCGGGCGTCACCGCGATCCGCCGACACTCCTCGGCCTCGAACAACCCGTCCCCGTCGAAGGTGAACTGCACGTCGTAGTGCCGGACGAACACGCCCTCGAAGCCGGGTTGCATGGCCTGGATCGCCTCGCTCACCAGTTCCCAGACCAGGTCCAGGTCCGGTGACTCCACGTCTTCGCCGAGCGAGAAGCGGGCGATGGGGACGGTGATCGGTTCCTCGTCGGGCCCCTCGTTGACGACCGCCACGCCGGTCACCGCGCAGTCGTCGATGCCGTACGATTCCGGGGTAACGCGGTTCTGCAAGGCCTCGTGGGCCTCGTCTTCGCGCTCTTGCAGGTCGATTCCCTCGTCGGTGTCGTCGTCGCCGAGCAGTCGTTCCAGTAGGGAGGGCATTGCGTTCGTGCGTGTCGGACGGGCGGCACTTAGCGTCACTGGTCGTAGCCGTTTTCACGGCCACCGGTCGAAAGCGGGGATATATGGTAGAACGAGAGACCTGGGCGACGAGGGTCGGCTTCCTCGTCGCGGCGATCGGGAGCGCAGTCGGCCTGGGGAACCTCTGGCAGTTCCCGTTCAAGACGGCCGCGAACGGCGGCGCCGCCTTCGTCGTCTTCTACCTGATCGCGGTGACGCTTGTCGGCTTCCCGGCGCTGCTCGCGGAGTTCGTCGTCGGCCGGCGGACAAAGCGCAACGTCGTCGACGCCTTCGCGGAGCTGGGCGGACCAGTCTGGCGAATCGTCGGCGCCATGGGGATGATCACCGGGTTCTGGATCCTCTCCTACTACGACGTGGTCGGCGGGTGGGTCCTCCGGTACATCCTCGGCAGCGCCACCGGCGCGTACTTCGACGATCCGGGGGCGTACCTCTCGGCGGTCGCCTCCGGTCCCGAGGCGATCGCCGCGCAACTGCTCTTCCTGTCGATCGCCGTCGGGATCGTCGCGATGGGCATCGAGGACGGCATCGAGAAGGCGACGAAGGTGATGGTCCCGTCCATCGTCGTTCTCATGCTCGCGCTGGCGGCGTGGGCGCTCACGCTGGGCGGTGCCGCCGACGGCCTCGCGTACTTCCTCTCGCCGGACGTGGACTCGCTCGTCGCCAACGCGGGCGCGGTCGTCCCCGACGCGGT
This sequence comes from Halosimplex litoreum, assembly GCF_016065055.1. NCBI lineage: Archaea > Methanobacteriati > Methanobacteriota > Halobacteria > Halobacteriales > Haloarculaceae > Halosimplex > Halosimplex litoreum. Next base: position 3,113,202 of record NZ_CP065856.1, on the reverse strand, counting down.
CGGCCAGGCCTTCTTCACCCTCTCGCTGGGGATGGGCATCATGGTCACCTACGCCTCCTACGTCGGCGAGGACGACAGCCTCCCCGTCGACGGCGGTGTCATCGTCGTCTCGAACACGCTCATCGGCGTGCTCGCCGGCGTCGTCGTCTTCCCGATCCTCTTCGCCGAGGGGATCGACCCGGCGACCAGCGGGCCGACGGCGCTGTTCGAGGCGATGGCCGCGGCGTTCGCGGCGCTGCCCGCCGGCCGACTCCTCGGCGTCGTCTTCTTCGGCGTCGTCGCGCTCGCGGCGCTGTCGTCGGCGATCAGCCTGCTCGAAGTCGCCGTGTCCTACGCGACCGACAACACCGACGCCTCGCGACCGGCGCTGGCCGTCGGCGCCGGCCTCGTCCTCTTCGTCCTCGGGCTCCCATCGGCGCTCGACACGGGCGAACCCGGGGGCTTCTCGGCCTGGTTCGTCTGGTTCGACTCGATCGCCTACGGCCTGCTGTTGCCGCTGTCGGTGCTGCTCGTCGTCGCGTTCGTCGGCTGGGTCCTCGGCCGGGACGCCGTCGCGGAACTACGCGAGGGGAGTTCCGACTCGGACAGGCTCGCGATGGCCTGGCTCTGGACGCTCCGGACGGTCGTTTTCTTCGGCATCCTCGCGACGCTCTATCTCGGCTTCGAGAGCCTCTTCCTGGCGGAGGACGCCGCCTTCTTCGCGCCGTTCTGAGCCGGGCGCGGCGTTCACGGCCGTTGCCGGCCGCGTCGCCTATCGGACCATGTACGGGTCGTCGTCGGGGAGGAACCGCCCCAGGTCCGCCCGACGGACGTAGTCGCGCTGGCGCAGCTCAACGAGCGCGTCGACCAACGCTCGCTCGTCGTCGTCGGACCACTCCACGGGGCCCTTGACCGGGACGACGAGCCAGCCGCTCCCCGGGATCTCGGTGGCGTGCTGGGCGTCCAGATCCACCTCCTCGGCCGGTCGCGCGGTCATGTTCGCGAAGACGTGCCGGGTCGCGCGCTCGCCGACCGGCAGGAGGACGTGGGCGGTGATCGCCCGGATCTCCGAGTCGAAGATGTTCTCCAGGTCGGCGTAGTCCTGTGCGCTCGGGACGCCCTCGGGGACGCAGGGGTAGAGATACGAGAAGTAGGTCTTCTCGACGACCGGGGGTGACCCGGTCTCGGCGAGCAGGCCGCCCTCGGCGAGCGCCCGCTGGAATCGCTCGCTGGCTTCGAACTCCGTGAACGGGTAGCCGGACTCGGCTCCGCCGTGGACGCCGGGATGGTCGCCGACAACGTGGAAGTCGGCGTTGGCGTCGCCGTAGCCGGCGACGAACGGCTCACACGGCGGCGAGAAGCCGAAGGGGTTCGACCGGCGGGCCGTGACGTTCTTCACAGGACTCGTCTGTGGCGGCGTGGTCAAAACTTCGCCGGTTTCCGCCGTACTCGCCGGGCGGACACGCCGTCGCCGCCCCGGCGTCGGGAAACGCTTTTCTCCCGGACTGCCGATGCCCCACCAATGACCGCACGGACCCGCGTCGGCCGGCCGTTCGACCCGCTCGGAGGGAACTCGACGTGACCCGCGAGGAGGACGTCGAGGACCTGCGCGAGCGCAAGGAGCGAGCCCGGAAGGGCGGCGGCGACGAGCGCATCGAGGCCCAGCACGACCGCGGCAAGATGACCGCCCGCGAGCGCATCGACTACTTCCTCGACGACGACAGCTTCGTCGAGATCGACGCCCTGCGCGAGCACCGCTCGACGAAGTTCGACATGGAAGAACGGGAGTTCCCGGGCGACGGCGTCGTCACCGGCTACGGCGAGGTCGACGGCCGCACCGTCTTCGTGTTCGCCCACGACTTCACGGTGCTGGGGGGCTCGCTGGGCGAGGCCTTCGCCCAGAAGGTCTGCAAGGTGATGGACAAGGCCATGGACACCGGCGCACCCATAATCGGCCTCAACGACTCGGCCGGCGCCCGCATCCAGGAGGGCGTCGACGCCCTGGCGGGCTACGCAGACATCTTCCACCGCAACCAGCTGGCGTCGGGCGTCGTGCCACAGATCTCGGCGATCATGGGTCCCTGCGCCGGCGGCGCGGTGTACTCCCCGGCCATCACCGATTTCATCTTCATGGTCGAGGAGACCAGCCACATGTTCATCACCGGCCCGGACGTCATCGAGACGGTCACTGGCGAGGAGGTGACCTTCGACGAACTCGGCGGCGCCGCGACCCACACCGGCGACTCGGGCGTCGCGCACTTCGCGCCCGCCGCCGAGGAGGAGGCGCTGGACGACATCCGGTATCTCCTCTCGTACCTGCCCGCCAACAACGCCGAGGACCCGCCGCGCGTCGATCCCTGGGACGACCCCGACCGCGCTGACGAGGATCTGCGCGAGGTAGTGCCCCAGTCCCCGCAGAAGCCCTACGACATGCACGACGTGATCGACGGCGTCGTCGACGAGGATTCCTTCTTCGAGGCCGCCGAGCGCTACGCCCGGAACCTCCTGACCGGCTTCGCCCGCCTCGACGGCCACGCCGTCGGCGTCGTCGCCAACCAGCCCCGCGTCAACGCCGGGACGCTGGACATCGACTCCTCGCTGAAGGGCTCGCGGTTCGTCCGCTTTTGCGACGCGTTCAACATCCCCCTCCTGACGTTCGTCGACGTGCCCGGCTTCATGCCCGGCAAGGACCAGGAGAAGGGTGGGATCATCAAACACGGCGCGAAGCTGCTGTACGCCTACTCCGAGGCGACGGTGCCACTGATGACCGTCATCACCCGCAAGGCCTACGGCGGCGCCTACGACGTGATGTCCTCCAAGCACGTCGGCAGCGACGTGAACTACGCCTGGCCCACCGCGGAGATCGCCGTCATGGGTCCCGAGGGCGCCGTCAACATCCTCTACGACGAGGAACTCGACGCCGCCGAGCAGGTCGAACAGAAGCGCCAGGAACTCATCGACGAGTACCGCGAGGAGTTCGCCAACCCCTACACCGCCGCCGAGCGCGGGTTCGTCGACGACGTGCTCGAACCGCCCGAGACCCGCTCGCGACTGATCGGCGACCTGGAGACGCTGCGCTCGAAACGGAAGGACCACCCCGACCGGAAACACGGGAACATCCCGCTGTAGCGGAACTCGTCGGCAGCGACAGTTCGCCCGCGCCGCTACGTGAGGCCGCGGCGGCGGTCACACCGCCGCGACGCCGGCCCTGGCGTCCCAGGCGACGAAGACCCGGGTGAGCCGCGCGAGCGCGGCGAACAGCCGTTCGGCCGAGTCCGCGCGCTCGACCGCCTCGTGGAACGCGTCGAGCCACCCGAGGCGCCCGACGGTCTCGCGCTGAAGCCGGCGGACCGCCGCCAGTTCGTCGGCCCCGTCGGCGCCATCGCCGGCCTCCCCGTCGGTCGCGCCGGTCCCTCGGCCCGTCTCGTCACCGGTGTCACCGGCGAGGAGCGCGGCCTCGCGCTCGCAGAGGGCGCGCATGAACTCGAACGACGCGGCGAGGTGGTCGGGCACGCCGTCGCCTCGCTCGGGTTCGAATCCCGCCGCGGCGTGCGAACGCGCGGCCGCCGCGGCGGGGTCGCCGAACAACTCGCCGGCCTCGCCCGCCTCGTGATACGGCGAGTCCGACTCGAAAGACTCGCTGGGGTCGTCGGCCCAGGCCGAGGCGAACGGCGGGACGTAGTGCGGTCCCGGCACGGCGAAGAGGTTGTCGTAGCCGACCCGGAGCGCCTCGACGCTCGGGTCAGAGCGCTCCAGCGGCGCCGTCGGTATCTCCACCGGGAGGTCGTCGGCCAGTCGAGCGACCGTCCCGTCGGCGAGCGCGCTCGCGAGGGTCTCGACGTCGCCGTCGAACGTCGCCGCCAGCAGTCCGTACACCTGCGCTCGCGCCAGCGCGGCTGCCCCGTCCGGGGGCGGCCCCGCCGGTCGGTCGTCGCCGGCGTGATGGGACCGACCCGCGTTCGTGTTCGGGTTCGTGTCCGCGTCCGCGTCTACGCTGTCGGACATCGGAATCACCGCCGCTCCACGTCGACGAATGCGTCGTACTGTGCGTTGGACCCGCCGACCAGGTCCGACAGGCCGGTGTCGCCCAGCTCGGCGTCCAGCGGCTGGACGTGGTTGATCGCGAACCCGGCGTCGCGGCCCTTGGCCAGCCCCGCCTCGTCGGTCATCGGCTCGTCGAACTGGTAGGGCGTGTGGCCGTCCTCGCCGACCGCCTCGCGGGTCTCCCCGTCGACGGTCTGGGCGCTCGCGCCGTCGCCGGTGCGGCCCCAGCCCCACATCGCGCCGACGACGCCGGGGCGGATCCCGCCGGTGACCATCGCGACGCCCTCGACGGTGGTCCGGCCAGCGTCGATGACCACCTCGTCGCCGTTCTCGACGTCGCGCTCCTCGGCGTCCCGCGGATTGATCCACAGGGGGTTCTCCGGGCGCGTCTCCCGGAGCCACGGGCTGTTCTGGGTGCGGTGCATCCCCTGGGTCCGCGGCTTCCAGTTGACGAGCCGCAGGGGCCGCTCGGCCTCGTCGTCACCGCCGACCGACGCCTGCACGTCGCCGTTGTAGTGTTCCACGTCGTCGACGCGCGGCAGCGGGTCGAAGCGCTCGCCGGTGTAGGAGTGTTTGCCCGTCGGGACGACCTCGCTGTAGAAGTCGACGCGCGAGCCGAGTTTGTACCGCAGCTGCTCGCCGTCGTAGGCGTTGCTGTCGTCGAATCGATCGGCGTAGTCGTACTCGTGGCCGTGCTCGGCGAACCGGTCGGCGTACTCGTCGACCGGTTCCTCGAAGCGGCCGCCGCGGTCGAGCACGGTGACGACCTTGGGCCACTCCTCGTCGCGGACCGCTCGCTGCCAGCGGTCGCGGTCGAACGCCTCGCCAAGCCCCGTCTCGTGGCTCTCGCGGAAGGCCGCGCGTTCGTCCGCGTCGGCGTCGGAGACGGGCTCGCGGTCGTAGGCGACGTTCGCCGCGAGCTTCAGGTAGAAGTCCTCCGAGCGGTCGAGCGGCCACAGGTTCCCCTCGGCGTCCGGGATCGCGCCCTCGCCGACGCCGGGGAGGTCCAGTTCCTTCCAGAGGTCGATCAGGACCTCCTCGAAGGGACGGGCGTCGGGGACGACGCTGACGGCTGGCTGGCTGATCTTCTCGTCGGCCAGGCGCTTGTTCGGGTAGGTGCCGAAGTTCTCCCAGCGCTCGAGGTAGGTCGGCTCCGGCAGGACGTAGTCGGCGTACTTGCTCGTCTCACCGATCACCGTGTCCGAGGCGACGACCAGCGGGATGGTGTCGGGGTCGCTCAGGATCTCGGGGATCTGGTCGCCGCCCGCGACCGCCATCACGTGGTTGTTCGAGTACGGGCGGATGAACAGCGCCTCGACGCCGTAGGGGTACTCGTCGGCGGCGCTGCCGTACAGCTCCTGGGTGGCCTGTGGCGGCGCGACGGGGAACCACGGCCGCTTCGCCGGGTAGCCGCCGTCGCGCTCGAACAGCGAGGTGTCCTCGTAGTTGACCCCGCCGCGCAACAGCGGGATCCCCCACGGCGAGTGCCCGTCCGGGACCTGCCCGAGTTCGTAGCGCCCGGACATCGTGCTGTAACCCGCGTAGGGGGTGATCTGTCCCCCCTTCCAGTCGTAGTTGCCGACGAGGTGCTGGAGCGTCGCGATGGCGCGGCTGTTGTAGAAGCCGTTGGTGTGTTTCGCCGGGCCGCGGTAGGCCATGATCGCCGCACGCTTGCCGTGGCTGGTGAACTCGTCGGCGATCTCGGCGATCCGGTCGGCGCTGACGCCGGCCATCTCGGCGTACTCGTCGACCGTGTGTTCGGACACCCGCTCGCGATAGCGACGCCAGACGCTCTCGACGGCGGCGCCGTCGACGGTCAGCGACACGTCGAGGACGCCGGTCTCGACCTCGCTGGCCGGCCGCGGTTCACCCGTCTCGGCGTCGACGGCGACGAAGTCGTCGGCGTGCTCGTGGCCGTCGGGGACCAGCCCGAGGTCGGCGGCGCGGGCCTTGGGACCGGCGTCCTCGTCGACGAGCACGAGGTGGGTCGCGTCGCTCCACGTCGGCTCGCCGTCCGCCGCAGCGGCACTCTGGGCGGGGTTGCGGAGGTACTCGGTGTCGTGGCGGTCGTGGTCGAGGATCCACCGCGCCATCCCGAGCGCGAGCGCGCCGTCCGCGCCGGGTTCGACCGGGACCCAGGTGTCGGCCTTCTCGGCGGTCTTAGAGAGGCGCGGGTCGACCACGTCCATCCGCATCCCGTCCTCGATCGCGTTGGTCAGCTTCGGGGCGAGCCACGTCGGCCCCTTGTTGGCGACCATCGGGTTGGTCCCCCACACCAGCAGGTACTCGCAGTGCTCGATGTCGGGGTACTGGCGCTTCTTCTTGGCCGCGTGCGAGCGGACGTTCCCCATGACGCTGGAGAACCCGCAGGTCCCCGCGTGGTGGACGCTGTTGATCGAGCCCAGGCCCTGGTGCCACAGCCGGGCCCGAACGAAGTTACGCCGGAACCCCCCCACGTCGACGATCTGGTTGGCCTTCGGGCCCAGGTCCGGGTGGTCCGTGTCGATCAGGACGTCTTCGTACCGCTCGTCGAAGGTCGACCTGTCCAGATCGCCGGACTGGACCGCCTCCCAGTCGGCCATCACCTCCTCCTCGGGCGCGTAGCCCCACAGGTCTCGTAGTCCGGGGTGGCCCAGATCGTCGTCGCCCTCGACGATGTCCGCGATGGCCTGCTCCCACGAGACGGTCTTCCACTCGCCCGACCCCCGCGGCCCGACGCGTTTCATCGGCTTTCGGACCCGGTAGGTGTCGAAGGCCGTCTGGATGCCCGCCTGCCCTTTCAGGCAGATGCGGCCGCCCGAGAGCGACCACCGATCGGCGTCGACGTCGCCGCTCCCCTCGACGTCGCCCGTCGCGACTTCCTCGGGGTCGCTATCGTAGGGAACCTGCGAGAACGGCTGGGTGTTCAAAAAGGAGTAGGGGTTGCCGGCCAGCTTGCGGACGAGCGAGCTGTACTCGCCGGTCCCGCTGTCGTCGGCCAGCCGGACCTTGATCGGGCAGAACGTGTTGCACTGCCCGCAGGTGGTGTGGATCACGTCGCCGGCGTCGTACTCCCCGTAGTCGTCGCCGACGTAGTGTTCGGTGTCGTCGGTCCACAGGTCGTCGGTGTCGACGTTCACGGTCGCGGCGCTGGCGGCGCCGACGGCGCCGACGGCCCCGACCGCCTTCACGAGGTCGCGCCGCGTGAGCGACGGGCCTCCGTCTTCGGTCCCTCCGGCGTCAGCGTCGGTGGTGTCGTCGGTTGACATCAGTGGTCACCTCCGTCGAGCGGCGTCAGCGGCAGCAGTTCCGCGCCGATCGTGTACAGCAGCAGGCCGACCGCGATCATCCCGGCGCTGGTCGCCCACTCCACGGCCGTCGGGAAGTACGAGCCGTGGGGCAACCCCTCCATGACGGGGCGGATCTGCGGCGGGACGACGATGTTGAACCGCACGGCGACGATGCCGATCACGACGCTGAGCCCGGCCAGCGCCATCAGCCACGGCGTGCGTCGCCAGTCGCGCTTCGAGAGCACGACGAGCGGGAACACCCACCCGAACCCGACCATGAACCACCAGAACGACCACGACATCTCGCCGAACGCGATGATCTGCCAGGTCTCGACGACGTGGGGGTGGAAGCTGACGATAGCGATCAGCGCCTCGATGGCCGTCAGCGCCACGTCGACGACGACGAACGCCGCCAGCAGTTTCGCCAGCTGGTCCAGCAGGTCCCGGTCGACGCGCTCCCCGTCGAACAGTTTCGTCCGGAGGACGTACAGCACCATCACGAGCGCCGTCCCCGACAGCACCGCCGAGACGATGAAGATCACCGGGAAGAGCCCGCTGTTCCAGTACGGGCGGGCCTTCGAGACGGCGAAGAGGACGCCGGTCCCGCCGTGGACCATGAAGATGGCCAGCGGGATGCCGACGATCCCGGCCCGCTTGAGCCAGGTCCGGTCGGTGGTCCGGGAAGCCTCGGTCGTCGCCCGACGGCCAAGCGTCAGCAGCCCGCTGATCCGGGCCCGCAGGCCGGATCCGTGCTCGGCGACGCGGGCGAGGTCGTAGCGCATCGAGAAGTACAGCTCGGTCACGAGGACGCCGATGTAGGCGACGTAGGCGTGGACCTCCCAGGAGAGCGCGGAGGTGAACTGCCGCCAGACGAACGGGTGGTACATCCGGTCCATCCGGCCCAGGTCGGTCCAGACGAACAGCAGCGCGACGACCATGCTGACGATCGCCGCGAACAGCGCGTCGCGGTCGATCCGGTGCATCGCCTCGACGCCGAAGACGTTCGCGAGCGTGCTGACGAGGAACGCCCCCGCCGAGAGGCCGACGAAGTAGATGTAGAAGGCGACCCAGGCGCCCCAGGGGGTCGTGCTCGTGAGGTTGGTGCTCGCCATCCCCCGCGTGATCCGCAGGTACGTCGCGTACCCGCCGACGAGCAGGAGCGCGCCGACGAACGCGTACCAGGCGACGCGCAGGCGGTCGCTGACGAATCCGGGGTCGAACTCGAACCGGGAATGGTCGGTCGCCATGGCTCTATCTGAGGTAGTGGACGTTGGGGTCGGTCCCCTCGTGTTCTTTCAACTGGAACGCCCGCGGGGAGTCGGCCATCTCCGAGACCTCGCTGTCGGGGTCGTCGAGGTCGCCCATGTTCCGGGCGTCACCGATACAGGTCTCGACGCAGGCCGGTTCCTCGCCGCGCTCCAGGCGGTGCGTGCAGAAGCTACACTTGCGGACGTTGCCGACCGGTGACTCGTCGCCCTCGCGCTTCCCGCGGTCGACGCCGTACTCGGGACTGGTCACCTCCCCGGCCTCCGCGACCTCGTCGTCGTAGTTCTCGCCGAAGTCGAAATAGCGCGCCCCGTACGGGCACGCGATCATGCAGTACCGACAGCCGATACAGCGGTCGTAGTCGACGTTGACGACCCCGTTGTCCATCTTGTACGTCGCGCTGACCGGACAGACCTGCACACAGGGCGGGTTCTCGCACTGCATGCACGGCCGGGGGACGTTCGTCCGGGTCACGTCGGGGAAATCGCCGTGTTCCTCCTCCATGACGACGTTGTAGGAGACGCCCGGCGGCGTCCGGTTCTCGGCCTTGCAGGCGACCGTACACGAGTCACAGCCGACGCACTTCTCGAGGTCGATGACCATCCCCCAGCGCTCGTCGCCGTCCGACTCCGAGTCGACCGCGGCGTCGCCGGACTCGCCCGCCGGGAGGTCACAGGCCACCGAGTCCATCGAGCCGACCGAACAGCTCATCGCGTCGGCGGCGCCGGCGTCGATGGTCTGGTCGTCGCTCTCGATCGACGGGTTGGGCGTCTCGCGATAGGCGTCGCCGAACTCGCGGTCGGCGGCCTCGTCGTATCGCTCCCAGTACGCCTCGGCGGAGAGCTCCCCCCGTGAGACGCGCTTTGCGTCTTCCGCCATCGCGATCCCGAGATCCGTGTCGTGGTCGGTCTTCGACAGTTCCTCGCGGGCGTCGGCCGCCTCGTCGTCGACCATCGCGTCGATCTCGCGGCCCACGTCCGGTACGCCCGGCTGTGGGTCGTCGCGACTGCTCATCGACACCACCCGTCACGCTCGTCCGGTTCGGCTCGGTCCGGTCTCGTCCCGATGGTCGCTCGGATCATACACGTCAACGTACGAGCGTCCGGCGGGAGTGCGTGCCACCGATACTCTTTGGCCCCGAATCGGCACCGATTTCGAGGGATAACCGACCGGCCAATACTGTTTGGCGCGGGGGATCTCACGGTCGCGTCACCGCGTCGCCACGCGTCTCAGGATCTGGGAACGGGCTGAGTTTATATAGGACGGGACGAACGAGTTCGTGACGTGACCGACGCTCGCAACGGCGACGCCCGTCGCCCCGGAGGTGCCCGGTCGTGAACGGTGTCATCCTCGCCTCGATCGGCCTCCGGGTCGTCGGGGTCGGCTACTCGCTGGTGTTGCTCTCGCGGAGCGACGACCGGCGCT